>CAZZAO010000062.1:0-31298 GCA_964652205.1 uncultured Anaerolineaceae bacterium
TACCGTTGGCCCTGAATAAGTCGATATGAGCTTTCTTGAAACTCCGATCAAATTTGATGCGTTTGCCCTGCGAGGGAAAGCCGTTACTTTGCGTAATCCTGCCATTCGAACTAGTATTGTCTCGACGACGTAGGCGCGATGTCCCGCGAAGGATCGGCATGGTTCGCTTTTTAGTCTCGACCTTGATTGGGCTGGCCGTCGGCGTCGGTCTGGGGCTGTATCTCGGCTGGGTGCGCTTCCCGGTCGAGTACGTTGACAGCCCGGCGAGCGCTTTGAGTCAGTCGTACAAGGATGAATACACGGTCATGATCGCCAATGGCTTCCTCGCTGACGGCGATCTGCAAGGCGCGACTCAGCGGTTGCGCGTCCTCGGCGTCGATAACGTCCCGATCTACGTCCAGGGAACCGCCGAGCGCTCCATCAGCAATTCCGGCGACATCAACGACATTCGCCCGTTGGTCGCGCTGGCGCGGGCGTTCGGTCGCCTGACCGCGCCGATGCAGCCCTATCTCGAAGTGACCGTGCCGGGGCAGAGCGGATGAGCGAGCCGCCGCTCGATAAGCCGTACAGCGAGCCGGTTGGGCGGCGCTATCATCGTCCGCGCCGCCTGATCTCCTGGATCGGCCTCATCATCGGCCTTGCGCTTGGCGTCGGCGCCGGGCTGGCCTATGCCTGGGTCGTCAGCCCGGTGACGGAGTTCGACACCGCTCCCTGGCAGCTTGACCACAGCGATAAGCTTCACTATATGGCCGCTGCCATGCTCGATTACGCGCATGACGGCGATCTGAATCATGCCATCGCCCGCTTGCTCGATCTGCACATTTCCGGCGACCCGATTCAGGCGGTAGCCGATGCGGCCTGTGAGCTGGCAACGACTGGCTATGTCGATAATTCCAGCGGCGTTCGCGCCGTCCGCGCCATGATGATGTTCTATCAGCTTCAGGGCAAAACCGGCTGTGCTGACCGGCTGATGGCTCCCGAAGCCACCGAAATTACTCAGGTGGTCGAGGTGATTGTGCCGACGGCCACGCTCGTCCCGCCGCCGACCAAGACCGCGATCCCGCAGGGGACGGCTCGACCGACGCTGACGCCGTTCCGCGTCGTCATGCCGACGTCCGCGCCTGAGGATGACTTCACCCTGTCCGACGTCTCGACCTTCTGTGACGCCAGCGAATCCGGCCTCATTCAGGTCTTCGTCCAGCAGGATAACGGTGACGGCATTCCCGGCCAGACGGTGCGTGTCCGCTGGGATGCCGGGCAGGATACCTTCGTGACCGGCCTCAAGCCGGAGCGCGGCGCGGGCTACGCCGACTATCAGATGACGGACGGCGTCGGCTATCTGGTCGATCTTCCCGATCATTCGCCGCCCGCCGCCGAGCCGCTGACCGCCGTTCCCTGCACCGCGCCTGACGGTCAGCGCGCCACGACGTCCTATCGCCTCGTCTTCAGCCCGGCGGGTTAAGCAGCTTGATCGCCATCGTAAGGGCGGCGTAGCCGTCGTCCTGTGGCGCGGCCCATGCTGCGATTAATCCGCCGCTGGCATCAGCCGTCAGGCTCGGCGCGGCCAGCAGGCCGACCGTCTCAGCGACCGATTCCACGCCTGCCAGCTTCCCGCCCTGAAAATACAGGACGCTTAGCTTGCCCGCGATTTCGGCGGCGACCGGCAGCAGCGTGTGCTGTCCGGCCAGCGGCGCGGCGCGGCGGACGGGCGCTCCGCTGGCGCTGGCCGACTCGACTTCACCCCACGGTGTCTCGACGGCGGCGCTGTCCGGCGTCATTAGCAGGCGGCGCGGCTGCGACCATTCGCTTGCGCCGAGCGGCCCTGACGCCATCCAGACTTCGGCGCTGCCGTCGGCCCGCCTGACATTCCAGAACAGGTAGGCGTGGGTCGTGTCCAGTCCGGCGCGAAACGAATCGAGTTGATCTGCCGCGTCGACGCGGATGCTGGCTGTCAGCACCTGAATCGAACCTGCGCCGTCATTTGCCAGCGCCGCGCGGTAGACCTGCCCATCCGACGCACCGAGCCAGTAGACGGTGAGCGTCCCGTCCTTCGCGCGCGTGAGCGCCGGTTCGCTGGCGTCAGTGGCGATACGGAATGATGGTCGCGGCCTGCCGTCGGCGTCGATCTGCTGCCCGTACAGGCTCGGCTCGGCGGCTAGATCGCCGCTCCATGCTGTCCAGACGCCGCCGTGATCGTCCGCGCTGGCGTCATAGCGCAGCGCCGACCGCTCCGAAATTGGCGTTGGCCCGCGCTCGACCGTCAGTTGAGCGGACAGCAGGGCCGAAAACAGGTGCGTCGCGCCGCTGTCGTCGGCGTCGAGCCAGAGCAGATGCAGATCGCCGTTGGACGCTGGCAGGCCGCTCAGAGCGTAGGGATGGCGCGGCGGCAGCGGCAGTACCGCAGTTGCGCCGAGGCTGCCATTGCTCCAGCGGACGGCGTTTTCGTGGACACCTGCCTCATCCGCGCCGACCCAGGCTGCCGCCATCCCGCCGAACTGCGGCCAGATCACGGGCGGGTCGCTCTGCTGCGCGCGCGCCAGCGTCACCGGCGCGCTCCAGAGCGAGGGCGGCGGAACGGTCGGCGTCGGTGTAAGCGGCGAGGGCGCGCAGGCGGCAAGCAGGCTCAGGCAGGTGATGACGACGAGCGAACGGAGCATGGGGCCGCCAGAGAATGGGTCAGGCGTTGGCGATGGGTGACAGGCCTTCGATGCCCTTGTAGCGGATCGGGTTGGGCGCGTAATAGGCGACTGCCTGAACGATGTAGCGGGCGACGTTGAGCGAGACGTTGATGATGATCGCTTCCTGCGCGCCGGAATAAATGCCGACGTGATAGCGGTCGTCGCCGAGCATCTGCTTGACCAGCCATCCCGACGGCCCGCGTTCGCGCGCCGCCTTGACGCACTCGACCTCGTCGATGTTCTGCCAGTTCCACGGCACGCCGTCGAGGAACACATCCGCCGCGTGAGGATCGAAGTGCTGGATCAGCGACGACTTCTCGGCAGATGAGATGCTGTCGGGGTCGGGCGGGGCTTTCAGGCGTTGGAGATAACCGTGGAACTCGCTCATAATGCGCTTTCGCTGGCTGATCGAAGTGCGCCAACTCTAGCCCATCAGCCGCCGGATTACCAGCCAGTCTCAGGCTGAATTAAGTTATTTCGGAAGCTGCCGTCGGGGATGACTGTCTTATTTTCCACCCCCTCTCCGCGCGCGGAGAGGGGGTTAGGGGGTGCGGTCAGCAGTAGCTGGCAGAGCCTTCAGTCTGGCGGACGCAGCGAGCTGCGTCCATGCGACCTGCTGCCGATTTTCCCGTCCGTCTTGAGACGGACACTCAGAGATTATTCCGCCTCGACCGACAACGTATAGTCGCCCTTGTCGATGGCATAGTACATCGACGCTTCGATAGTGATCGTCTCCCCGGCTTCGACTTCCAGCCCGCTGATCTGCGAGTTGCGCGTGTCGCTGCTGGCATCGTCGTTATGATCCAACTCATTCCCGTCCGCGTCGTAGACCGCCAGCCAGGTATCGAGCGACTGATCCGGGTCGCCGAGCGTGATCGTCAGCGTCTCGTCCCGGTCTGCCGTGAAGGTATAGTTCTCGTAGGTGAACGGCTCAAAGCTTCCTTTGACCGTTTGACCGGCCTCAATCGGCCCGATGTCAACCGGCGTCGGCGTTGTTGCGTCGTCGAGATAGCCGATGGCGTAATTGAGGACATGGTCATCGTCGCCAAAGACCGTGTCTTCGTTGACCGGCACGACAATATCCGGCAGTACGCCGGTTTCCTGAAGGTTGATGTTGCCGTCCAGGTCGAGGCCGGTGCCGAAAGTGAACTGGAACGTCACGTCGTCCGGCATCTGGACTTCCTTGACCGAGCCGCCGAGGCCGCCACTCGCGTAGTAGCCGACCGTCTTGGCGCGACCGCTCGACTGCAAATCCCAGCTAAAGAACTCGCACGCGCTGAAGCAGGCGGGCGAGATCAGCACCGCGACCTTGCCGTCGAAGTGCGGGCCTTTAGCCGGAACAATCGTGTCTTTCGACACAGGATCGATCATGATCTTATCGACATCCGGGAAGTAGTACGATGACTGGCCGACGTCGGTCTGCTCGTCATACAGATAGCCGAGCATGTTCATGCCCAGATACGGAAAGCCGCCGTTGTTGTAGCGCATGTCGATAATCAGGCCGGACACGCTGTTGTCCTCGAAGTAGCTGAGGGCGCGCTTCCATAGCGCCAGCGTCAACCGGGTATTCTCGTCGAAGGCGTAGAAAGCGACGTAGCCATAGCCGCTGTCGAGAATCCGGTAGTCGAGCAGGGCGTCGCTGTCGCGCAGCGGGCCGTAAACCGCGTCGTAGCCGACCGAGATGCTCCTGTCATCGGCTACGGCGGTCAGCGTCGTCGTCTGTGTGTCCCGGTCGCCGGGGATGTGGAACGTCACCTCGACGTCGCTATCGACCGGGAAGCGGACGACGGCGCGTTCCTGATCGAGCAGCTTGAGCGCGGCGCTGCTATACGGCGGGTTGAGCAGCGGCGCTTCGGCGATAGCGTCGGCAATCGGCTTGCCGTTGATCGCCACGATCTCATCGCGCAGGCGCAGATCGCCCTTGTCTGCCGGGCCGTCCTCGGTGAGGTAGTTGACCACCACCCGCCCATCATCCAGCGTGCGGATCGTCATCCCCAGGCTGCCCTTGAGGTTGTCGGGGATGGCGTAGAGCGTGTCGATGTCCGGCGCGTCGATCAACCCGACATGACCATCGGGGATGGCATTATCGAGGAAACTCTTGAGCGCGCGCTCGTATTCGAGCCGGTCTTTATCTTTATCGGCCTGCTCGAAGGCGGGCCGATATTTCGCGTGGATGGCGTCCCAGTCGAGATTGTAGAAATCGGTAAAGACATATTCCTTACGCATGGTATTGACGACCGAGTCGAAGGCCTGCGCGTAGGATTCGTCAGAGAAGTCCGACGTTGAGCCGATGCCGCCCTCGACAATCTCGACGGTGGCCGTCGTGCTGCGGTCGAAGTCGAACGTGCGTGAGTCCAGATCGACGACCGTCCACCCGGCCTTGAGCGGAGCAATCGGGTCGTCGGCGCTGAACAGCTTGCCGTCCGCGCCGAAGCCTGACGGGAAGCTCTGCTCGTCGTCCGGCGCGTAGACGATCAGCTTGCCGCCTGCGACTTCGGTCAGGTCGTTGTAGTCGCCGCTGCTGTAGTCCGAGCCAGCGAAGATCGGGTCGGTTGCCTCGACGATATTATCGCCGTCGTCGTTAAAGCCGAAACTGACGGCGTAGACGCTCACGCCGACATCGGCCTGGCTGTCGTGGTTGACGTCGTGCAGCGTCCCGCCGGGGTTGATCGGCAGCCGAATTTCATAGCTGAACGGCGCGCTGCCGATGTCCGACGTGATCGCGCCGAGAATTTGCGGCGCGTCGAAGTTGTACGAGTAGCTGGTCGGGTCGTAACGGTGCGTGACGATGCCAGAAACGTCGATCAGCGCGATGAACGGGTCGTCGCCATAGCTCGGCAGCGAGGGGTCGGCGTAGTCGTACTCGCCCGTCAGCACCTGCACGCCGGTATCGACGTCGTTGACGGTCGTTACGGCAGTCGGGGCGACCGGAGCCTGACTGGTCGGGATCGGCGTGGCCGTCACGCTCGGACGTCCGCGCCCGATGAGCGTTGGCGTCGGCGATGGCGGCTTGGGCGCGTTCGGCGTGCTGTCGTCCTGCGCGCTGACGGGCAGGGCGATCAGCAGCAGGGCGATCAGCAGCAGTGAGAGCTTCGTTGACATCAATCGTGTCCCTTCGGGTCAGGCCGCAGCGACCGTCAGCGTGTAGTCGCCGGAGTCGGTCGGGTCGTAGGTCGAGGCGTCGATGGTGATCGTCTCCCCGGCCTTGACTTCCAGATCGCTGATCTCAGAGTTGGGCGCGTGGTCACTGCTGTCATCGTTTTCGGCCAGCTCGTTGCCGTCAGCGTCATAGACGATGAGCATCGTGTCGAGCGCCGTCTCCGGGTCGGTCAGCGTGATCTTGAGCGTCACATCTTCAGTGGCGGTGAAGGTGTATTCGACTGCGCTGAACTGTTCCAGCTTGCCCGAAAGCGAGTCGCCTACGGCCACCGTGCCGCCGTCTTCTGTCTTAATCGCTGTCGCGTCGTCCAGATACTTCGTCGCCGCGTCGAGAACCGCGTCAGCGGCAAAGACGGTGTCTTCCGTCACCGGAACCTTGATGTCCGGCACGACGCCGGTTCCCTGAATCTTGACCTTGCCCTGTGGGTCAAGGCCCCGGCTGAAGGTGAACTGAATCTCGACCCCTTCCGGCAGGTAGATGTTCTGGATCGAGCCGCCGCCGCCTGCCGTATGGTACTGGCCGATGATGGTAGCGCGCCCGGTGCGCTGGAGCGCGTCGGAGAAGAACTCGCATTCGCTGACGCAGAACGGCGACACCATGACGGCGATCTTGCCGTGGAAACGGTCGTTCACGTTGGCCGTCGGCAGGATCAGGCCCTTCGCCAGCGGGTTGACCTCGATCCGGTCGATGTCGGGGAAGTAGTCCGCCGAGCCGCCGGTTTCCTGCTGCGTGTCGTAGAAGTAGCCGAGCATGGTCGAGCCGTTGAAGTCCCAGCCGCCGCCATTGTTCCGCAGGTCGATGATGATGCCGGTCACGCCTACCTGCTTGAACAGCTCGATAGCCCGCTTCCACAGCGCGTTGGTCAGCACGCCGTCGTCGAAGAAGCTGTTAATCTTGACGTAGCCGTAGCCGCTGTCGAGCAGTCGGTATTCGAGCGGGACGTCAGTGACCGGGTCGGGGCCGTAGAGGGCGGTGCGCGAGGCCAGACGGCTGTCGTCCTCATCGGTCGCCGTCAGCGTCACCGTCTTCTCATGGCTGTCGTCGGGATTTCGGTACGTCAGCTTGACCTCAGCGCCGACCGGGAAGCGCATCAGGCCGCGTTCCTTGTCGAGCCGGATGACGTCGGCGTGATTGTAGTCGAGGTCGGGCGGGTTGAGTGCCGTCGCTGACGCCACCGCGTCTTTCGCGCTCTTGCCGTTGATTCGGACGAGTTCGGCTCTCACCTGAATCCCGGCCTGATCGGCGGGGCCGTCGTGGGTGATGTAATTGACGATCACGCGCCCGTCGTCCAGCTCGCGCACCGTCATGCCGATACCGCCCTTGATCTCGTCGGTGAGCGGGTTCGGCAGCGAATTGAGGTAGGGCGAGGCATCGACGCCGACGTGAATGTCGGTGAACTCGCGGATGAAGTCGCGCACTGCCGTCTCGTAGTCAGCGACGCTCTTGTCCTGCTCGGCCTTGACGAAGCGCGGACGATATTTGGCGATCAGCGCGTCCCAGTCGATGTCGTAATACGCGGCGTAGGCGTACTGCCGGCGCATGGTAGCGATCATCGAATCGAACGCCTGCGAGTAGGTCTGGTCGGTGAATGTCGGCGTGGCTTGCAGCGGCGCTTCGAGGATGTCGGCGGTCGCAGTTTCGCCGTGGTCGAAGGTGAACGGCTGCGTGTCGAGGTTGACGACTGTCCAGCCCTGTCCAATCGGCGCAATCGGGTCATCATTGCTGAACAGCAGGCCGTCCGCGCCGAAGCCAGACGGGAAGCTCTGGGCATCGTCGGGCGAATAAATCACCAGCTTGCCGCTGACGATTTCGCCGTAATTCCTGAAATTCTCGCTGCCGAGGTCGGTCGAGGCCCAGACCGGGTCTTCCGGCTGCATGTAGGCATCGCCGATGATGTTGAAGACGAAATTGACGTCGTAGACCATCACGCCCGTATCGGTCTTGCCGTCGTGGTTGAGGTCGTGCAGCACGCCGCCAGGAATGTCTGGCAGCCGCAGCTCGTAGTCGAACGGCGACTGATTGATGTCCGAGGTGATCTTGCCGAGGAACTGCGGCGAAGTCAGGTTGTTGAAGCCCGTCACCGGGTCGAAGGTGTGCGTGACCGCGCCGGAGATGTCGAGCAGGGCGATCCCGACTTCCGAATTATAGGTCGGCAGCGCCGGGTCAGTGTAGGCGTACTGTCCGGTGATAATCTTGACGCCTTCAGGGTTATCGACAAACGGAATCGGCGTCGGCGGGACGGTCGCCTCGACAGTCGCTTCGGCGGTGGCGACTTCGGTCGCTTCAGTCGTCGCCACGCGGGTGGCTTCCTCGGTGCTGGCTTCCGTGGCGATGCTGGTCGCCTCGGTCGTCGCCTCAGTGGTGGCTGCGCTTGTGGCCTCGGCGGTGGCGGTTTCGGTACTCGCTGCCGTCGCAGTGATGGTCGCTTCCGGCGTGGCTTCGCCAGTTGCGTCCTGCGCGCTGGCCGGAAGCGCGATCAGGAGTAAGGTCAAAAGCAGGATAGTCCATTTGGCTTTCATCAGATCAGTTCCCTCTTAAGCGGTTAGGCGCGCACTTTTGACTTGATGATACGGCACATCTGGCCGTCAGCAGCGTAATTCCTGTTCGTACTTCGCCATCTCTCAGGTTTGTCATTGATTCACGGTCGGCGTGGGCGTGTCCCCCGGCAGCACGTTGATAATCAGCGTCGCCGTGTTGCTCTGCGTCCCGTCAGGTCGATAGGCAACGGCGCTGATCGCGTGGCGGCCTAAGCCCTGCGCCAGCCAGTTCATTCGCACGGTGAAGACCGGAACCGCCGCGCTGACTTCCGGCCCGCGCTCGTTGATCTTCTGCTCGTCAACCCGCAGCTCGACTCGGGCGATGCCGATGCCTTTGTCCGACGCGGCGATCTCAAATTCCAGATCCGTCCCCTGAATGACGGTGCTGTTGTTGGGCGGAGAGACAAACTGCGCCTGTGGAAGTTCCGGCGTGGGCGTGGCTGTCGGCTGCGGCTGGTTGCTCAGGTTGCAGGCCGCCAGCGCGACGACGCTCACGATCAGGGCAAAAACGGTCAGGCGCTGGCGCATACGACCAGCCGCCCGGCTTCCTCTTCGCCGATCCATCCGTGAAAGCTGAAGTTCCATTGTTTGTGGCTGCCGTTGTGTTGGACGCGGACGCTGTCGATGTACCAGCCCGAATCAGCGGAGTTGTCGTGAGCCAGACAGCAGCGGCGCAGTTCGCCGAGGTCAGGAACCGCCAGCACGAACTTGTCCGTGCTGCCTTCTTCAAAGGCGAAAACATCTTCGGCGGGCAGGTTGATCCAGTCGGTCTGCCCGTTTTCCCCGTAGAGTATGATGAACACGTTCGAGTCCGTGCCGCCGAGTGCTTCTTTTCCAGTCGTGACCCAGACGCTGTACGTCGCGTTTTCCATGCCTCGCCTTTGACGCGCTGTTGCCGTTCCGCGTGCTGAACGCGCTATGATTATCGGGTGCTTGGGCGGATGGCGCAAGATCGAGGGGCGAACGATGCGGATTGACGTACTGACGCTGTTCCCGGCGATGTTCGAGGGGCCGATGACGGAGAGTATGCTCTGGAAGGCGCGTGACCGCGGCCTGCTCGACCTGCGCCTGCGCCAGATCAGGGATTACTCGAATGATCGCCATCATAAGGTCGATGATACGCCTTATGGTGGCGGCGGCGGGATGCTGATGACGCCTGAGCCGGTCGTGCTGGCGGTCGAGGACGCGCTCGACGGCGCGCCGCCGGGGACGCCGGTCGTGCTGATGACGCCGCAGGGCCGCGTCTTTTCGCACCAGATCGCGCAGGAACTGGCCGCGCATGAGCGCATCGTCCTCGTCTGTGGACGCTACGAAGGTATCGACGACCGGGTGCGTCAGTTGGTCATCACCGATCAGATCAGCATCGGTGACTACGTCCTGACCGGCGGCGAGCTTCCGGCGATGGTCATCATCGACGCCGTCGTGCGCCACCTTCCCGGCGTGCTCGGCTCGGAAGGCGCTGCCGACCGCGACAGCCACGCCGATGGCATCCTCGAAGGGCCACAGTTCACCCGTCCGCCGGTCTTTCGTGGGCTGGAAGCGCCGAAGGTGCTTCAGGATGGCAATCATGCCGAAGTCCGCCAGTGGCGGCGTGTCGAAGGGCTGCGGGTGACGTGGCACAATCGGCCTGATCTACTGCTCAGGACGCCGTTGAGCGAGGACGAGCGTTACCTGCTGGCGCGCTTTGCCGAAGAAGATGCAGATAAACTTAAGCGCGGCTAGGATATTTGTCCCGCGTCAATTGAGCCAGTCCATCGAACAGGTTATAATCTGGTTTTGCTGCCCGTCTGAGGAAGAAGGCCGGACAATGGCTCATGAAAGCCGCAGTCAAACCCTTGAGCGCACGCTCAGGACGATGCACATCGCCGTCGAAGGCGTCAAGGCATCGGTGATCGTCAACGTCGATGGACTGCTGGTGGCCGCCTATCCGCCGGGCAACGAGGAAAATCCGCATCAGAACCCGACCAGCAGCCCGCAGGTCGCTGCCATGTCGGCCACGTTGATCGGCCTCGCCGAGCGGACGATGGCGCGGCTGGCGCAGGGGGAAATGAAGCGTCTGATGATCGAAGGCGAAGAAGGCGTGATGGTCGTCTATCCCGCCGGGCGTGCCTCACTGGCCGTGCTGGCCGAGAACGGCGCGCGCCTCAGCCACGTCCTGTTTGCCGCCCGCGTTGCCGCCGCCGAGGTCGAGCAAATCCTCGCCTGATGACCCTCACCCCCGGCCCCTCTCCCTTAGGGCGAGGGGAGAAAGCTAAGACGTTGTCTTCCGTCGGGCCACGATGGTTCGCGCCCGCCGCAAGAGTTGACACCGGTGTAGGATTTTGTAGGGGCATGATGCATCGTGCCTGCCGTAAAGATACACGAACGCCCGTCATACAGGTGTCTTCCATCGGGCCGCGACTTTTCGTGCCTGTACGCGCCAACTTAAGCGGATAAGACTGGGAAATTGCTGCCGACCGTGACCGTTTCCCCTCTCCGCTTGCGGGGACGGAGCGTGCCGAGCGTTCTTTGCTCGGCAGGAGCCGTAGGCCGCGTAGGCCAGGGGGAGGGGTTGTCTTCCGTCGGGCCGCGATAGTTCGCGCCCGCCGCAAAGTCTCACTCACGCTCAGGAAATTCGGGCATGATCCGGCAAGCGCCTACGAAATCGCAGCTTCGCGCCGGGGTGGGGACGAGTTTCAACGCCGCTTGACGAACGTCACCCGGACGGTCATCTTGCCGAAGGTCAACTGATCGCCGCTGCGGAGCAGTTCTGGCTCTGATGGCGTCAGCGGTCGGCCATTGAGCAGCGTGCCGTTGCTGCTCCCCTGATCGATGATGTCAAGCTCGTGGTCGTGCAGGCTGAAGATGGCGTGTCGGCGGCTGATGCCAAGCCGGTATCCGGCGAACGCGCCAAGATCGACGTCCGGCGTTTGCCCGCTGACCGGGTCGCGTCTGCCGATCACCGTTTCCAGTGAGGGATAAAGCATGATCGGCGTCGGCGATCCCATCACTTCGAGTCGCAGCAGCATATCGTCGTCGAAAAGGGTCTGGTCGGGCAGCGGCGCCGTGCCTGTATTGGGCGACTTGAGCGGCGCAGTCCCTTTGCCTTTTCCTGGCGTCGCCTGTGACTCGGCCTTCGGGATGGTCACGTCCGCCAGTGAGGATGTCGATGGCTCGTCGTTTTCGAGCGGGTTAGTCGATGGGTTGAAGGCCGAATCGGTCGCGCTGACCAGCATCGTGCCGCAGCTTTCGCAGACCAGCTCGCCGATGCGGTTGATGTGGCCGCAGGTCGGACAGGGGACAGCGATCTGCTTGAGCATCGAGGTGAAGACCGACGATAATTCGGCCATCGCCGATGGCAGCGCCGCCATGCAGTGGGCGCAGGCCATCGCGTCGGGGGCGCTTTCGTACCCGCACTCCGGGCAGGTTTGCGTCCCGGTGACGTTGTGATTGGCAGGGAATGATTCGACCATCGAACTCGTCCTCACATCTGCGTTGGCTGTGATGCCTGTTCCCATTGTAGGGTTTCCCGCGCTGGTTTCGCAAGAGGATTGCCTCAATTGTTTTGAAATTCGTAAATCTGTCGTGCCTGCGCTGTTGACTCTGACCGCGAAAGTGCGCTAAGTTTCCCGCGATGACGACACGACTTCGCTCTCAACTGGGGCTGCTGCTGCTGATCCTGCTGGCCGCGCTGGCGCTGCGCCTGTTTCACCTTCAGACGCAGAGCCTGTGGTTCGACGAGGGTTGGTCAGCTTACGCGGCAGGTCAACCGACGCTGGCCGCTGCTGCTGACGCCGACGCCACCAATCCGCCGCTGTATTACGTCGCGCTGAACGTTTTTGTCCACGGTCTCGGCGACAGCGTTTTTGCTTTGCGCCTGTTCTCGACCTTCGCCGGGCTGCTGGTGATCGCGCTGACCTATCAGTTGGCGCGGCGCAGTTTCGGGCGGCGGGCGGGCCTGTTCGCCGCCGTCGGCGCGTCGATTCTGCCGCTGTTGTGGTGGGCAGCGCAGGAAGCGCGGATGTATACCCTGCTGGCGCTGCTGATCGTCACGGCGGCGCTGGCACTCGATCAACTGCTGCGCCGACCTCGACGCCGGGTATGGCTGGCGCTCTGGCTGGCCGAGCTGGCGCTGCTCTATACGCACAACACCGGGCCGGTCGCGGTCATCTGGGTCAACCTGATCGTCCTCGCGGCCTGGATTCAACGCCGCAGCCTGCGCCAGCCCGACTGGCGCATCTGGATCGGCGGGCAGCTTGGCGTCGCGCTGCTCTGGTCGCCGTACTTCGCCAGCCGCTATCTGGCGCTCGGCGCGGCCAACAGCGCCGTCAGCAGCGGGCCAGAGCCTGGTCTGCCGCTGCTGGCACAGGTTTGGGGCGCGTTCTGGGCCGGGAACTGGGCGCTGGTCGGCGCAGAGCCGCTGCTGACGGCGCTCTCGGCTGCGGCCTTCGCCGTCGCGCTGCTCGTCGTTGCGTGGCGTCGACCGGCAGCGCGGCTGCTGATCGCCCACGTCGTACTCCTGTCTGCCGGGGTCGTCGCCGGTTTGATCGTCCTCGGCAATGAGCTGCACGGGCGTTATCTGGTTATGGTCGCGCCGCTGCTGGTCGTGCCGCTGGCTGCTGGAGTCGCCCGCCTGCGTTTGCCGCTGCGGGTGGCCGCGTCGGCCTTCTTTCTGGTCGTCTGTATCGTCGCCATCGTCGAGGCGCAAAACCCGCTTTACGGCCACGACGACGCGCGCGGCATGGTGAACTACTACGCGCGTCACCTGACCGCTGCCGATTCGGTGCTGGCATGGTCATATGCCGACCGCTACGATCTGGCTTACTACTGGCCGCGCGCAGCCGTGACCGCCCGGCGTGTGACGCTGCCCGAAGGCGCTGACCTCAGCCAGATCGCGCCGC
Organism: uncultured Anaerolineaceae bacterium; assembly: GCA_964652205.1. Taxonomy (GTDB): domain Bacteria; phylum Chloroflexota; class Anaerolineae; order Aggregatilineales; family Phototrophicaceae; genus ZC4RG36. Next base: position 13,256 of record CAZZAO010000062.1, read on the forward strand.
TGCTGCCGCGTTCCGGCGACGTTGCGCTCAATATCTGGTACACGCAGCGGGCCGATTATCGCGGAATGCTCGGCTGCGTGTTGGCGCAGGGGACGCGCAGCCTGCCAGAGCAGTTCACCACCTACGGTATGTCCACGCTGATTTTCCGCCAGCCGACGCTCGATCTGCCCTTGATGGAGCCTTTCGACGCTGCCTACACGGTCGCGCGGATTGATTCGGTCGCCGCCGTTCAGCCCTCGACGGCAGATCGCGCGGCCTGCGTGCCGATCATGGCGACTCTGACCGCCGCTGTTCCCGGTGAGCTAAAGGCGGCGCTGATCGTCCGTAACGCGCTCGGCTGGGAAATCGCTCGCGCCGACGCTGTGTTCGCGCAGGCCGACCAACGCGCCAGCGGGCAGTTGGCTCCCGGCGAGATGATGACCGCTTATCCGCTGCTGCGCCTGCCGGTTGGCGCGCCGCCGGGAGATTATCCGCTCTACCTGAGGTTGTATGAGCCGGACGCCGCGCCGGACGGCTACGAGGTCGTCGCGGCCTCGACGACGATTTCTGCCCGCGATGTGCGGGTTGGGACCTGGCGCGTCACGGCAGGCGCGGACTGGTCGATGGTTAATCGAACAACCGGGCTGCCGCAGACTGTGAATCAGCCGGTCGCGGGGCTGGTGCTGGCCGCCGCCTCGCAGGATGCAGCCCGCGCGCTCGCGCTGCATAACGGCGACAGTACCCGCCTCACGCTGCTCTGGCGCGGCTCTGACCCGCTGCCTGAGTTGATGCTGCGCTCGTCAACCGGCGAGGTTGTGGCGACTATCCCCGCTGCGTCCGGCCTGCACGACGGTCTGACGCTCGACTGGCGTGAGCTGCGGATTCCGCGTGACGTTGAAGGCGCGCTCACGCTCGACGCCGACGGCGTGACGGTCGCCCGCTACGACGTGACGAGTATCCCGGAAATGCTGACTCCCCCGGCTTTCGATCATCCGGTCGGCGCGGCGCTGCCCGGTGTCGGCACGCTGATCGGCTATTCGTCCGATGTCAATGGCGCTGTTCACAGCCAGTCGTTCCCCGTGGTGCTCGTCTGGCAGGCCGCCGAGCGCCTCGACGACGCGCGCTACGTCGTCTTTGTCCAGCTTCTTGACTCACAGGGGCAGGTGATCGCCCAGAGCGACGCGCCGCCCGCCGACGGCGCGCGCCCGACGAGCGGCTGGCGTTCTGGCGAATACATCGTCGACTCGCACGCGCTGACCTTCAATGACCGGCTCTACACCGGCTCCGCGACTCTGATCGCCGGTCTGTATGATCCCGTCACCGGCCAGCGCGTCCACCTTGCTGATGGCTCCGACGTGATTCATCTGCCCGGAACCATCGCCGTGAGATAAACGTTGTTCCACGGCGCGTTAGTCTAAACCTGTCCCGATAACTGGCTGATGCTCGTTGTTGGCCCAGTCTTCAGTTCTCCTTTTTCTCGGCTCTCTTTTCTCGGTTCTGATGAATCAAACGGCCCCTGCCCGTGGTGGACAGAGGCCGTTCAGCTTTACCTGGCCGAGATCGTCAGGCGTTTGGTTTCATGTCTGCGTCGGGATTCGATAGCGGCGTGGTCGATGTTCCGGCGTGAATGACCACCATATACTGGCCGAGCGTCTGCTGATGCGAGCTGGTCATCATCAGGTCGAACTGAAGGCCATTGTTGTCCTCGCTCAGCGGAATATAGAGCATCGAGTCGTAGGGGCCGCCGCTCAGAGCGCCATCGCGGGTGCTGATGGCGTACTTCGACAGCTTGACTGACTCGCCCCAGCAGGAAGTCGAGTCCCCGGAGTCATCGCAGAAGATGTCGTTGTTATCGACGTCAGTCAGGTAATTGCCGCTGGCATCGAGGCCATAGATCAGCGGATCGAGCGCGTCGGTGCGGGAGATCATGTAGACGCCGAGCGGGATACCGGAGCTAATCATGCTCTCGTTGATGGTGATGGCGAAGGGGTCGCCGTCGCCATCCGCCGAGGTCACGGCCATGCCTTCGAGGATCAGGACGAACTCGCCGGATGTGTTGCCGTAGCCGCCGACGACCAGTGAGACGTCCGACATGTTACGGCCTGAAGTCTGGGCGAAACGGACCTGCGAGCTGGTATTCGAGGTCGGCACATAGCCGGTTGAAGGCAGTTCGACATCGTAGTATGAAGCGACGTTGTCATCGTCGGTGCAGAGGCCGTCGCCCCGATCATCGAGCACGGCCAGCACCGGATCGAAGCCGTCGATGCCGATAGCCGTCGCGGTGTAGGTATAGCCTGCCCGCATCTGGACGACGGTGACTTCGACGCCATTATCGAAATGGCCGCCATCGACGCAGTCAACGCTCGTCCCGGTCGTGTTGCCGTTACCAGCGTAAGCGGGCAGGGCCGCAATAATCGACATGAGCATGAAACTTCCCAGAGCAAAAAACAGCTTGCGTTTGAACATGATGGCCCCCGTGGTTCGGAACAGCTTGCGTTGGTCAATGATGATTACTTTACAACAACTCAGGACGTTAAGGAATTCATCTTTGTTCCAGTTTCTATCTCCGACTTTGGGCGGAGAGCCGGGCCAGCGGGCGGCGTGTTCCAATATCTTTCTTATCTCCGCCGTGGCAAGATGAGGGGCATCACAGGAGACGGGAGCCATCATGCCGTTAACGACCGAGTCGCTGCGCGTGCTGATTGTCGGCGATAGCCCGCTGGCGCGCGCCGGGTTAGCCGGGCTGCTCAACAGTCAGGCGGGCCTTGAGGTCATCGGCCAGGTGGCTGCCGACGCCGAACTGACGCCGTCGCTGGCCGTCTACCGCGCCGACGTCATCGCCTGGGACATGGGCTGGGAAGCCGCGCGCAGCCTCGACCTGCTGGCCGAAGTCCACGAGGTCGCGCCGCCGATTCTGGCGCTGTTCAATGATTCTGCCGATGTCGCCGCAATCTACGGCGCGGGCGCGCGCGGGCTGCTGCTCGAAGACGTCGACAGCGAGAAGCTGGCCGCCGCGCTTTATGCCGTCTCGCGCGGGCTGCTGGTGCTCAATCCGCTGCTGGCGCTGCCGAGCCTCTCAACCGCGCCGTCTGCCGATAGCAGCGCCGCCGACGCGCTGACGCCGCGCGAGCTGGAAGTGCTGGCGCTGGTCGCCGAAGGGCTGCCGAATAAGGCGATTGCGGCCCGGCTCGGCATCAGCGAACACACCGTCAAATTCCACGTCAATTCAGTCATGAGCAAGCTCAGCGTGCAGAGCCGCACCGAGGCCGTCGTCCGCGCCACCCGCCTCGGCCTGATTGTGCTGTAGTAAAGAAGGACTGAGAACTACAGGACTGAGGACTGAGTAAAGAAAACAGATGTGACTGCCGACTTTTTAAGCAGCGCCTGACATAGAAGCGAAATGAATTCAGCTTCGCCTCAGTCCTCAGTCCTCAGTCCTGCTCTTTTCCTGTCCCCCCTAACCGTTTTATCAGTCGCGTACCGCTCGATTGATGGATGCTCCGCCCCCCTCTCTGTGCGATCCTAGTGACAGGATGAAGTCTCAAGGAGAAGGCACAATGGCAGGAATTCTGGCAGACGTATCGAACGATCTGGCGGCGACCGTCGAGCAGGCAGGGCAGGGCATCGTCCGCGTGGAAGGCCGCCGCCGGATGCCCGCCAGCGGCGTCGTCTGGTCGGCGGATGGCATCGTCGTCACCTCGAATCACGTTGTCGAGCGCGACGAGAATATCACCGTCGGCTTGCCGAATGGCGAAACTGTCGCCGCGACGGTGATTGGCCGTGACGCCACGACCGACATCGCCGTGCTTCGCGTCTCGTCGGGCGGGCTGACGGCAGCCAACTGGGTCAGCGCCGACGGCCTTAAGGTCGGACATCTGGCGCTGGCGCTCGGTCGGCCCGGCCAGAGCGTGCAGGCGACGCTCGGCGTTATCAGCGCGCTTGGCGAAAGCTGGCGCACCAGCGCAGGTGGTCAGATCGACGCTTATCTGCAAACGGATGTCGTCATGTATCCCGGTTTCTCCGGTGGCCCGCTGGTCGATGCCAGCGGTGGCGTGATCGGGCTGAACAGCTCGGCGCTGGCGCGCGGCGTCACTGTCTCGCTGCCCACGGCAACCATTCGTCGGGTGGTCGAGGCGCTGGCGGCGCATGGCCGCATCAAACGCGGCTTCCTCGGCATCAAAGCGCAGCCCGCGCAGCTTCCGTCGGCCATCGGCAAGGAAATCGATCAGGAAACGGGCCTGCTGCTGGCTTCGGTCGAGGAAGGCAGCCCGGCGGATAAGGGCGGGCTAACGCTCGGCGATACCCTCATCAGCTTCGATAATCAGCCGGTCACACAGATGGATGATCTGCTGGCGCTGCTCGGTGGCGAGCGCGTCGGACGCGCGGTTCCCGTCCGCATCCTGCGCGGCGGTCATCTTCAGACCCTCGAAGTGACGATTGGCGACCGCGAGTAGCGCAAGAGTAGAGCCGAGAACGGGGAAAGACGGACTGAGAACTTCAGGACTGAGGATTGAGTCAAAGGAAGAGCCGGGAAAACCGGGGATTCTGACGCTGATATGAGCGCGGCTTGACGGCCAGTGCCAGCCCATTTTAGCTTAGTGTCGGTTCTCGGTTCTCGGTTCTCGGCTCTCAATACCGTGCGTTCGACATGCTGCTGAATAAGGAGAATCTATGTCTGCGCTGCTCAAGCAGTTGAACGACGATCTTTCGGATGTGGTGATCGCTGTGCGCCGCAGTCTGGTTCAGGTCATGGATGGTCACGGCGGCGCGGGCGCGGGGACGATCTGGCACGAGGACGGCCTGATCGTCACGAATGCGCACGTCATCGCGCGGGGCGGGGAAATCCGTGTCGGACTGCCGGACGGTCGCGTGTTCCCGGCGGCGGTGCTGGCCCGCGACAGCGAGCGTGATCTGGCTGCGCTCTCGATTGACGCTCATCACCTGCCGACGATTGAACCGGGCGATTCGCGTCAGGTCTACGCCGGACAATGGGTGATGGCGCTCGGCCATCCGTGGGGCATCCACGATGCAGTGACTGGCGGCGTGGTCATCGGCAGCGGCAGCGACCTGATCGAGCTTCAGTCGGCGACCGGGCGCGAGTGGGTTGCGGTAGCGCTGCATCTGCGCCCCGGCCATTCTGGCGGCCCGCTGGTCGATACCGCCGGACGGCTGATCGGCATCAACACGCTGATGACCGGCCCCGACGTTGGCGCTGCTGTCCCGGTCAATACCGTCAGGCAGTTCCTTCAGCGCTCGCTCGGCGGCGTTACGCCGAAACCGAAGCGCGCACCGGAATTAATTTAGCGCCCGCAGCGCCTTCCCTCTCGATCAGGAAGGCGCTGCGGCTTTCTCCGCCGAAAGTCGTATCCCGGCCTGCCTCGAAATGCCGACGAGCCGCGCCCCGTTCTCGATTATCCTGTTCAATGTGAGTGAGGGCCAGGCGCGGTTTCTCGCGCCGGTGAACCGAAAGCCCTTGCTCAAAACGATTATCCATAACGATGTGATGAAGCAGTCTGTGTAGGGACGGGGAGCAGCAACGATGGCGCACAATATTCAATGGCTCGAAATGAAGCCTGACGAAATCATGCACTTGGACGACAACACGCGCGAGCTGCGCGTCATTCGCGGGATCGCCTTCGTCACCTGTGGCCGCGATAGCCAGGTGCTTGAGCTGGGCGACACGACACGCTTTCCGCCTACTGGCGCAGCGCCGACGCTCATCAGCCCGCTCGGCGACGAGGCGCTCATCTTTGCGATTGCCGACAGCTATTCTGCGACGGAGTGGAAAGCGCTCCAGCACGCACATCAGGCGCAGGTCGCTCGTCAGCAGAACATCCGCTTCGAGGCCGAAGCCTGACTGACGGGTTAGGCCGTTTCCGCAGCAGAGTCGAGCGCTCGCTATCTGGCGGGCGTTTTTGATTCCGGTGGGTTCGTCGAGCGGCAGGCGCGTTCTTTCGCCGCCATCATTTGCGCCCTGTGACCGAAAAGTGTTCGAGTCAAAACAGGACGACTGCCGGAGTAGTCGTCCTGTTTTGTCCCTGCTGACGCAGCGACCAGCGCTTACTTCATAATCGCGTAGCTGATCTGGACGTTGATGGTCACATCGAGCTGGCCCTGGCTGATCGGCATACTGGATGCCTGCGCTCCTGCCGTGTTGGCGGCCATCCGCATGATCGGCATCGGCTGGACGCCATGATTGCTCAGTTCGACGACCACGACCGGATCACCGACGCTGACGCCGAGCGCTGCGGCCAGCTTGTCGGCGCGGGCGCGGGCGTCCTTGACGGCGGCTTCGCGGGCCTGATCTTCAAGCGCGGTCTGATCGGCGAAGCCGAACGACAGGCCATTGACCGTGTTTGCGCCCGCGTTGACAGCGGCGGTGATGATGTCTTCGAGCTTCGTCAGGTCGCGGATCGTCACTGTGACCGAGTTGGCGACCTGATAGGTGCGGCCTGTGGTCGCGCCGGTCTGCTGGTCGTACTGATCCTGCGGATAGACGTTGAGGCCAGTGGTGCGGATGTCGGCTGGCTTGATCCCGGCGTCGGTCAGCGCCTTCGTCACTTTGGCGATACTGTCGGCGACCGAATTGAACGCCTTGCCCAGATCGGCGTCAGTCATCTGCACGCCCAGATCGAGGTAGGCCGTATCTGGCGCGCCGCTGGCGGTGCCGGAGCCGCTGACAGTGATCGTGTGTGAGTCGGATTGAGCTGTCGGTTGCGGGGGTTGAGCGGTCACGTCCTGTGCCTGTACGGGGATACGGCTGACGCCGAAAACGGCGACGGCGGTCAGCGCTGCGAACGAGAGAATGAGAGAACGATTCATGACGAACCTGCCTTCCGATGATCTGTAGTGCATTACAGATTAGCTTACAGACGCCAGTATAGCGCCTATAAGCTAGACGGTCAACATCCCCAAATGGTTCCGAATCAAAACGCCCCCAACCGGTGCGTCGGGGGCGCGTAGGACAGCCGTCGGTTTACTGTATGTCGGCCAGCTTAACCGGCGCTTCCAGACTCAACCTGATCCCGTGCCTGCGGAGGGGGCGTCAGGCCGTGTCTGGCTCTCCCTGCCTGGACACGGGGAGGGAGTTAGCGGGTGGGGTTGTTACGACTCCGGCGCTTTCTCGACCGTCAGTTCGTAGCCGCCGCTGGTCATTCCATTCTGCTGGTCGTTGCGCACGACGACGATCTGATAGGCGCCGTTGGCCGGAATGGTATAGGTCGCCGAGGCGGTGTCGGCGCTCGGATCAGGATAGCCGGTCGTCAGATTCTGGCCGTTGACGTCGCGGATCTCAATCATCGGGATCAGCGTGCCGTCGGTGCGTTTGACAGCCATCTTGATCTGATCGCCTGCTGTTCCCTGATACGTCCAGGTGTCGGCCCAGCGGGCATTTGTGATCTGGCCTGTGACCGGCGTTCCGGTGGTAATGGTTCCTGTGACGCCGTCCAGGTCGGGGCTGCCTTTGCCCGATCCGACCAGGTGAACAGTGAGCGCATATTTGCCAGTCGTCGCGCCGTCCTGATCGTTTTCACGACTGACGCGGACGGTGTAAGTGCCGGGTGTTTGCAGCGTATACTGGTCAATGCTCGCCCTATCGCCGGTCGATGCCACGTAGGCGTTGCTGAGATTCTGGCTGTTGCCGCCCAGAACAGCGACCGATGGCCTGAGCGTACCCTCTGTGCGGTGAACCTCGACTGAAATAGAGTCGCCCGCTTTGGTCGTGAGCGTCCAGTCCTGATACCACTGCGCGCCGCTGATCTCGCCGGTCAATTCCTGATCGTATTCGACATTCCCGGTGATCTGCGCGAGGCTGGCGCTGCCTTCGCCCGCGCCGACGAGCGTGACGTCCAGCTTATATTGGCCGGTCGTGTCGCCGTTGAAGTCGCTGTAGCGGCTGACGGCAACGGTGTACTTTCCGGCAGATGGCAGCGTGTAGCTCTCGATGGTGGCCGAGTCACCCACGTTGCTGCCGTAGCCAGAAGCCAGATTATTGCTGTTGCTGTCGAGCAGGTAAACTATCGGCATCAGGTTGCCGCCCGCGCGCGTGACCGAAATCGTCAGCGTATCGGCGGCTTCCGCGTTATAGGTGTACAGCTGATACCAGTGCGTCGATGTTATCTCGCCATTGACCGGCGTTCCGGTCGTGACCGGGCCGATGACGGTCGTGTTGTTGATATTGTCTTCGGCAGTCGCGTCGGCGAACACGGTCAGGCGATACTGGCCGCTGGTCACGCCATCCGCGCCGTCATCACGCGACACCTGCACCTGATACTGTCCCCCGGCGGCGAGCGTGAAATCATTGGTTTCGGCGACTGCGCCGGTCTTGTCCGCGCCGTAGCTCTGGCCGACGGCGCTGTTCGTTGCGTCCAGTACCTCGACATCCGGGATCAGGTTGCCATCCAGTCGCTCGACGCGCACGTGAATACGGTCCGCCGATGGCGCTTGCAGCGGCCACGTCTGAGTCGGGCTGGCGTCGTCGATCAGGCCAGTCACGGCAGTGTTGTAGCTCAGGTCGGTGATGACGGTCGCCGTCGCTTCTGCGGTGGCGTCGGCAGTGACTGCTTCGGTCGCTTCCGGTGTGCCTTCCTGCGCTTCGAGCATCATAGCCGGGATCGCCAGCAGCGCTAACGCCATCAGCAGCGCGAACAAACGGGTTGAACGTGCTTTCATCGGACTCTCCTTCAAAGTACGAACTCCATGCCTGCCCTGAATCCTAACATGTCCCCGCCACTGAGGCGATGTATATTGCTGAGTAACCTGTTAAAGACCGGCAGACTGATTCGTTAGACAGCGGCCCTCACCCCCGGCCCCTGTGGTAATGGCCTGTTCGCCCTGCGGGTCGAGATGCCGCTTTGCGGCGCGAACGAGGCCATACCACTTCATCTCCCGGAGGGTGAGGGGAGAAAAACGGGAAAGGAACTTCGCAGGGCCTGACGGATCATGTCCCCTTCCCCGCCCTCATACGCCAGAGCGGCTGCTTTAGAGGCGCTTTTCCATATAGACGACCGTATAGGTCGGCTCGACCTGCCGCTGCGTCTCCCGATAGCCGAGGCTCTCATACAGCGCGATATTGGGCGTCATCAGCGCGTTGGTGTACAGGCGCATCGCCGTCAGCCCGGCGGCACGGGCCTGAGCCTCGGCGAACGACAGCAGCACATGGCCGAGGCCTTGATGCTGGTATGTCGGGCAAACACAGACGTTCTCGATCAGCATTGCGCTGTCTTCCGGCCAGATCACGATTAGTCCGCGCAGCCCCGACTCGCCCGCTACAACGTAGACCACGGCCCGCGCAATCAATGCACCGTAGTCGGCCAGCATCGGCATTGGCCTGCGGCCAAGCACGGGAACCCATCGGCTGTAGGCGTCATGGACGCAGGCCGCGACGGCGTCCTGCTCGTCGGCGCGCGCCAACCGAATTTCTGTCTCTGCCATTGTTCGTCCGCTCATGACTTGAATCGATACGCGCGTGCTATCTGTGGCCCAAAGCCACGGGCTACGATGGAAATCTTGCCGAAAGCTGGTTTGTGGACTTTGCAAAAATAACACGGTGATATTGACCCGCAGGCCAGACTCCCCCTCTCTGCTTGCGGAGAGGGGGTTGGGGGTGAGGTCGAATAACCGGTTTTAATTCGCAAAGGCTCCAGCCAGCTCGTGAGCATCCTATCGCTGAAGGTTGACGACCGTGCAATAGCCTGTCAGCCTTATTCTCGGTTCTCGGTTCTCGGTTCTCGGTTCTCGGTTCTCGGTTTATCCCGTCGTCTTCATCCCCGCCGCGATGCCGTTGACAGTCTCCAGCACGGCTTCGAGCATCGCCTCGTACTCTGGCGTCTCCGGTTCCTGCTGGCGCAGATCGCGCAGCAGCGCCGCCTGAATGAAGTTGAGCGGGTCGATGTATGGGTTTCGCCGCTCAATCGACGTTTGCAAGACGGGTGTCTTTTCCAGCAGCTCTTTCTGGTTGAGCAGTTCGCAGATGCGCTCGGTCGCCCGCTGGTGTTCGGTGACGATGCTCTTAAAAATCGAGTCGCGCAGTTGAGCGTCATCGACCAGCTCGGCGTAGATTTCAGCGATGCCCATATCCGCTTTGGCGAGGTCGAGCTGCGTGTTGTCGATCAGCGCCTTGAAGAACGGCCAGCGGGCGTACATATCGCGCAGGATCATCAGGCCGTCGGGGTTTTCGGTGCAGAACTTCTCCAGCGCCGAGCCGACACCGTACCAGCTTGGGATGATGGCGCGGCTCTGCATCCACGAGAACACCCACGGAATCGCGCGAATATCGGTGAAGTCGCCGCTTTTCTTGCGCTTGGCCGGGCGCGAGCTGATCGACAGGCGCGCCAGTTCGTTGATCGGCGTGGCCTGAGTCCAGTAGCGGCCAAAGCTGTCGTTCTCGTAGACCAGCGCTCGATAGACATCCTGACCGGCGTTGGCGAGGGTGTCCATAGCGGCGCGCCATTCCGGCAGCGGCTTGCTGCGTGAGGGCTGCGCGGCGGCCAGCAGCACGGCATTGATGACCTGATTCAGATGCCGCCGCCCGATGGCCGGATTGCCGTAACGGTAGGCGATGACTTCGCCCTGTTCGGTGATCTTGATGCGGCCTTTCATCGTCCCCGGCGGCTGCGCCAGAATCGAGCGATTGGTTGGCCCGCCACCGCGCCCGATGCTGCCGCCGCGCCCGTGGAATAGCTCCATCGAGACGCCGTACTTCTCACAGACTTCAGCGAGTGTCTGCTGCGCGTTGTACAGGCTCCAGTTCGACATCAGATAGCCGCCATCTTTACTGCTGTCGGAATAGCCGAGCATGATCTGCTGGTGCATCCCGCGTTTTTCGAGGTGCGCGTGATAGATCGGATTCAGAAAGACTTCTTCCATGACGCGCGGCGCGTTCTGTAAGTCCTCGATGGTTTCAAACAGCGGGACAATGTCGATGTCGTCCTGAATGTCCACTTCCTGAGCCAGCATCAGCATCGAGAGCAGGTCGCTCGTCTCCTTGCTCATGCTGGCGATCACGCTGTCGATCACGACCGGGCCGTAGAGCCTGTGCGCTGTGCCGATCATCCGCCAGGTGTTAATGATGCGGTTGGTCGTGTCGTCGAAGCGCGGCTCAATCGGGAAGAAAGGCCGCCGAGTCTCTAATTCGTGCTTGAGAAGCGCCTGTTTTTCCGCTTCGGGCAGGTCGAGGAACTTGTCGGCCAGCCCGTAGGCGCGGAAGAGTGTTTCCAGCGCGCTCCGCGTCAGCCGCGCGTCCTCGCGCACGTCGAGCGGGAGCAGATGCAGGCCGAACAACCGTACCTTGCGCAGCAGACGGCGCAGCGTCCCGTCGGCGACGTGCCGACCGTTGTTGTCCCACAGGCTGTTGCGGACGAGCATCAGGTCGGCCAGCAGGTCAGCGCCGCCCCGGTACTCGTCGGCCAGCAGGCGGCTGTAAATCTGATCCATCTTCTGGCGGTAGATTTCGCCTGGGAAGCGAGCCGCGCGCGCCGGGTCGGCGTCGAGCGAGGCGACGAGTTCGGCGGACACCGGCACTTCATCAGTTGACTGAGTCAGGTGGCCGCGCAGGTGGTCGATCTCTTCGAGGTAGACGGCCTTCGCCGCCGCGCGCTGCGTCTTGAGTGTCGCCAGCGTCACATCGGCGGTGACATTCGGGTTGCCGTCACGGTCGCCCCCGATCCACGAGGCAAAGCGCAGCACGGCGGGCATGTCGCGCCAGTTGGCGTCCGGGTAATAGTGTTCGAGGCTTTCGCGCAGGTCGATATAAATATCCATCACCAGATCCATGATGGTTGAGGTCAGAAAATAGACGCCGAAACTGACCTCATCGGCGACCGTCGCGCTCCTGGCGCGAGTCGGGCGCGTCTGCCACAACTCCTCGATTTCTTCTTCGAGGTCTTTACGCATCGCTCGCTGCTCACGCGCCACCAGCGACGTCTGGTCGCGGATGTAGAGCAGTTGGGCGATCTGCTGGAGCTTGACCAGCACTTCCTTGCGCTTGGCTTCCGACGGATGCGCCGTCAGCACCAGCCGAATGTCGATCTGGTCGATCAGGGCGCGCATGGCTTCCGCGCTCATGCCGCCGTCGGCCAGGGCCTTGACCGCGCTCTCAATCGATTCGTCGAGCGTTCCGGCGACTTCACGGCGGCGCAGGACGCGGATGCGCTGCTGATCTTCGGCGATGTTGATGAGCTGGAAATAATTGCCGAAGGCTTTAATCAGGATGTGCTTATCCGCCAGACTGAGGTTATCGATCAGGGTGGCGAGGGCGGCGCTGACGCTGTCATCGCGCCGCCGCGCTTTGGCGATGGCGCGCACCTGCTCGACCAGATTGAACGCGCTGTCGCCCTGCTGCTCGCGGATAATATCGCCGAGCAGCCCGCCGAGCAGCTTGATGTCGGCGCTTAGCGCCCCTGTAAGCTCACTGGTTGACTCCGTTGTATCGCGCATAGTTGATAACCTCACTCTCCTGCCCTCAGATCGAGGGAAACAAGACGGCTCGTATGTCCGTCGCGCAATGGGTAACTGAAGGAGTGGACGTTCCGCTGATGTCCGTGAACCCAGGTTCTCGTTTTCGTTCCTCGCCCTGAGGCGGGGCGTCCCGAACGTTTGATGTTCAGGGACAGCCGCAGGCCGCGAAGGGAGGCGGGGGAGGGTCTTTATAAACGGGAAAGGCGAGGGGTATCCCTCGCCCGAATCACAGGGTTATCGACCGTCCGTTAAGTTTGCGAACTGATCGAGCTGCGCGCCGCCCGGCTGTTGAGCGGCTCGACGGCGTGGCTCGGTGGGACGGTGTCAGCGCGCAGCCATTCGCGCACGCTGTAGATCGCCTTTTGCTGCGTTTCGTAGTAGGTGCGCGTAATCATCTCAGCCACCAGACCGAGACTAATCATCTGGATGCCGACGACGACCAGCAGCGCCGCCACCAGCAGCAGCGGGCGCTCGCCGATGTCGTGACCCTCGACGATGCGGACGAAAGCCAGATACAGGCCGATGATCGTGCCAATCGCGCCCATAATCAGGCCGAGCGTGCCGAAAAAGTGAATCGGCTTGCGCGAGTAGGTCAGCAGGAAATTAACCGTCAGCAGGTCGAGGATCACGCGGAACGTCCGGCTGATGCCATACTTGCTCTTGCCGAAGCGGCGGGCGCGGTCGCTGACCGGGACTTCAGCCACCTTGACGCCAATCGAGCTGGCGAGCGCGGGGATGAAGCGGTGCAGTTCGCCGTAAAGCTCGACGTTCTTGACGACCTCGTTACGATAGGCTTTGAGCGTGCAGCCGTAGTCGTGGATGACAACGCCGGTCGTCCTGCCGATAATCCGGTTGGCGATCATCGACGGCAGGCGGCGGCTGAAAAATGGCTCCTTGCGGTCCATCCGCCAGCCGCTGACGATGTCGTAGCCGTCATTCATTTTGTCGAGCAGTTTGCGGATGTCTTTCGGGTCATTTTGTAGGTCGGCGTCAATCGTGATGACAATCGGCGCGGACGCTGCGTCGAAGCCTGCGGCCATCGCGGCAGTCTGGCCGAAATTGCGCCGGAAACGGACGACCTGCCAGCGCGGGTCGCGCTCGTAAACCGCCCTGAGCCGCTCGAAGCTGTCGTCGCGGCTGCCGTCGTCGACCACGATGACTTCATAGGGCTGGCCCATCGCATCGAGCGCCGCGCCCAGTTCTTCGTACAGCGGCTGGATGTTGTCGGCTTCGTTGTAGACCGGGATAACGATGGAAAGCTCAGGTGTACTCATCGACGGCTACCTTGAATTGCTCTCTACGGCCTCGTCCCTGCCGCGAACCGTCATTAGTCTACGTCACTTGAGCGGGAATGTCCACATTTACAGGGCGCGCAGGCCGGCCAGCAGCGCGCTTGAAGGCTGCCGCGTTCGGTGGTACTGTAGGCCGACGACCTCGCACGAAAACGGAGCACTATGACCGGGATTCCTCACGGCGCGCGACTCTGGATGGCCCGCCCGACCTCGACTGTCCAGCGCCTGCCGCCGGTGGTCATCTATACGCTCTGCGTGCTGATTATGCTGCTGGTCATCGGGCTGCAATCGTACCAGTTCGGCAGGCGGGTCGATTACCGCGATGATGAAGTCCGTACCGTCCATGCTGGTATGACGATGTCGATTCCACAGGTCGTCCAGTGGATGAGCGTTGATATTCACCCGCCGCTCTGGCGCGTCTCGGCGACCGTCTGGGTTTCGATCTTCGGGCCGGACGAACACATCACCCGCTTCTCATCCGTCCTCTACGCGCTGCTGGCGCTGGCGCTCTGCTTTCGCCTCGCTCGTGACCTGTTCGATGACCGGGTCGCGCTGCTGGCGGTCTTTCTGCTCGGCCTGCACGCGCTCTTTTTCTTCTATTCGCGCGAGTTACGTCCATACGCCGCGCTGGTCATGTGGACGACGGCCATGCACCTGTTTTTCCTGCGCTGGCTGCGCCGTCCCGCTTTCAAGTACGCGCTGCTCTACGTCATGGCTGCGACCGGCGCGTTTTACACCCATTTCTTCGCGCTTTACGTCATGGCAGGGCAGGTGCTCGCGCTCTTTCTGCTCGTCCGCTGGGACTGGAAACGCTATCTGCGCGCGCTCAGTCTGCCTGCCTTAGCCTGTCTGGCCTTTACCGGTTGGCTGCCGAGCTTCCTGCACGCCTTCCTTATTGCCGATCTGGGTGGTGTGGATTACGGAATTATCGCCGAATTGAAAACACCGCAGTACGTCTATAACCTGCTCGAAATGCGCCCGCTGGCGATTGGTAACCTGCTGCTGGCGCTGGCCTTCTTCATGCCCGTTGGGCGGCTGATCGCCGCGCGAAGCTCCGGCGACGCCAGCTTTCGCTTCCCGACCGCGTATCGCAAGTGGTACCTTTTCATCATCGTCGGCACGATCCTGCTGACCGCGCTCATCACCAGCCAGTGGATCAACGTCATGACGCAGCGCAATCTGGTCGTCATGATCGCGCCGCTGATGGTGCTGGCCGCCGTCGGGCTGGCGCAGCTTCCGTGGCAGGCGTGGCTGCTGGTCGGACTGCTGGTGCTCAATCCCGCCGTGACCGAGTTCATCAACTACGAGCGCGACAAGCCCTATAAAGCCACCTGGGAACTGGTCGCGCCGGATTACCACGATCATGCGCCGGTGATTTTCAGCGTCGACCGGGCAGCAGGGCGTTATTTCGCCTACGCTTACTATCTGATGGATCGGATGCCGGGGCGCGTCACACAGGACGATCTGTTCTTCCTGACGCTCGGCAATCCGGCGAGCAATCTGCCGGAGCCGCTCCGAAACCACATCATTGACGACTCGCCGCCGTCGCTGGCGCGCTTCGATGCGTTGATCGACGGCCAGTCGCAGGTCTTCTGGATTACCGACCGCGACTCTGCGCCGCCATACGCTGCCACCTATCACGACATCCTCACGGCCCGTTATGATCTGCGGCGTTCTTCAACGGTTCCCGATACAAAATACACACCCGGCGGGATCGTGGTCGAGGAATTTCAGCGCCGTTGATTCCCTCTGCGCTGAAGGTGTTCGCTCGTCACTTCCTTATATAGCCGCGCGCTGGAACCCCTGTTGGGCCTATGAGCGGCTATCCCCTCTTTTTAACAGCGCTTTTACAACTTGGTTCGCATAGTCTGTTGCAGGCTGATCGGTGGGCCACTATGATAGGAATCTGCCAATCAGTGAGGAACTTCAGACGATGATCGTGATTTCCGTGACCAACATGAAGGGTGGAACCGGCAAAAGCACGATGGCGACCCATATCGCTGCCGGATTAGCGATTCGCGGCAGCAAGGTCTGCGTCCTCGACACCGACCCGCAGGGACACGCCGCGACGCTGCTCGGCCTGCCGAAGGAAGACGGCCTGTTCAACATGATCGTCGAAAAGGCCAACCTGACGGAGATTGTCCGCCCGGTGCTGCCTGAGATTTATTCCGCGCCGGAGCATCCCCCGATTGGGAAACTGTTCCTGCTGCCGTCCAACCATAAGACACATACGATTCCCTTTCTGGAACAGGACCCGTTCCTGTTCGGCGAGCGCCTCGAAGAGCTGGAAGACCTGTTTAATTTCGACGTCGTCATCATCGACACCGCGCCGACCGCGTCGATGTTCGACGGCTCAGTTTATCTGGCGACCGACGGCTTTCTCTATGTGACCGAGCTGGAAACGCTGTCGTTCGACGGTATCCGCGAAGGTCTGGGGCAGATCAATCGTTTCAGCAAACGGCGTGAGGCGCAGGGCGCGCCGCCTAACCGCGTCCTCGGCATCGTGCCGAACAAAGTGCGCCTCTCGACCCTCAATCACCGTCACAATCTGGAGAAGCTGACCGAAGCGTTCCCTGATAAAGTCTGGGAGCCGATTGCTCAGCGGACGGTCTGGACGGAAAGCAGCAATTACGGTCGGCTGATCTACGCTTACGCGCCCAATAGTGACGCCGAACAGGACGCCTGGAATCTGGTCAGCCGGACGGAAAGGATTCTCGCACAGTGGCAAGTCGTAAGCCCGTAAATCAGGAACGTAACCCACTGACCGACGATCTGCGTCCGGCGGCGCTGTCTGGCTACGCCGAGGATGTCTTCGACGAAGCCCGCAAACGCGAAGAAAAACGCCAGTACGTCCGACCGCTCAACATCAGCGCCATTTATCCCGACCCCGCCCAGCCGCGCCGCACGCTGCCGAGCGAAGTCCGACGCCGCTGGAATGGTCGCGCCGAAACGCTGCCTGAAGCCTTCGCGCTGTGGACACAGTTAGCTGAAGCTGAACGCGGCAGCGTCATCGATCTGCGCGCCTACGTCACCGCCGAGCGTGACCGCGCTGACGACCTCGATCTGACGCTCGGCCCGCTGGAATACGCGCTGCTGTCACTGGCCGATCTCGCCGCTAACGTCCGTCGTAACGGCCTGATGAACTCGATCACCGTCGTTCGGCTCGACGGCGGCTACCGCATCGAAACCGGTGAGCGCCGCTGGCTGGCGCATCATCTGCTCGCGGCTATGACTGGCGATGACCGCTGGCGTTTTATTTCGGCGCGGGTGGTCGAAACCAGCGATGTCTGGCGTCAGGCTGGTGAAAACAGCACGCGCGCTGACCTCAATGCCATCAGCAAGGCGCGCCAGTTCGCGCTGCTACTGATGGACTTGTACCGCGAAAAGGAAGGTTTGGGGCGCGACGCCTTTGCGCGGTTCGGTGATCTGGTCGCCGATGATGGCTGCGACCGCCCCTATTACGCCCAGGTCGCCAGCAGCGAGCGCTATCGCATTCCGGCTGGCAAAGGCGAGCAGATGCTTAACGCGATGGGCCTCAAGGGGCGGGCGGCTTTTTCTCGTTACCGCGCCTTCCTTCAGCTTCCTGACGACCTCTGGCAGTGGGGCGACGATCTCAACTGGTCTGATGACCGGCTTTACCTGCTGGCGACGCTCGATCCGGCTACGGCGCTGGAGCGCGCGCAGCAGATGAAACGCCGCGACGACAGCCGCCGCGCCCGGACGAATGTTTTGAGTCAAAACACTCCGGCTGCCGCGTCGAAACAGCCGCCTGCCCGAAACAGCCTCGACACCGGCGATTTCCGCAAGCGCTCGCTCCGCGTCGCCCGCATGATCGACCGGCTCAGCGACCTGAATCTGGCCAAACGCTCGAAGGGGCTGGAAGAAATCTCGGCCATTCGCCGCTGGCTCGACGAGGTCGAGCGCGCGCTCCACGACACGCCAGACCCATAGTTCAAGGCATCCGTCAGGCCGCGCTTTTTCTCCGCGCCCGCCGTCAGATTACCGACCTCACCCCCAACCCCCTCTCCGCAAGCAGCGAGGGGAGAAAGATCAGAGGCGCGATGGTTCGCATCTGTTTCTCCCTCTCCGTTTACGGGGACGAAGCGTGCCGAGCGTTCTTTGCTCGGCAGGAGCCGAAGGCCGCGTAGGCCAGGGGGAGAGGTCGCCTTCCTTCGGGCCGCGATGGTTCGCATCCGCCGTCCTCACCCCCAACCCCTCTCCCGGAGGGCGAGGGGAGAAGGATCAGAGCCGCGATGGTTCACATCTGTTTCTCCCTCTCCGTTTACGGGGACGAAGCGTGCCGAGCGTTCTTTGCT
>CAZZAO010000063.1:0-26800 GCA_964652205.1 uncultured Anaerolineaceae bacterium
AAACCGATATGAGCTTTCTTGAAACTCCGATCAAATTTGATGCGTTTGCCCTGGGAGCGGATGTGAGCTATCGCGGCCCGACGGAAGCCGACCCCTCCCCCTGTCCCCCTCTCCGCAAGCAGAGAGGGGGGACAGGGGGTGAGCTATCGCGGCTAGACCGGGGGCCAGGGATAATTGGGGCCAGCGCCGGGGCTGGGATAGCGGCGGAACTTGAGCAGATGGCGGACGCGGGCCTGAAAAGCGCGGATTTCGTGCGCCGTCAGCACGCCGTCGAGCGAGGCGCGGAACGGGCTATCACCGTCGTCGAGCGAGGCGCAGAGGCGATCCAGCGCATCGAGCAGCGGGTCAGGCACCGGCTGACCGGCGTAGTCCCAGACGACGGTGCGGAGCTTGGGCGCGCTGTGAAAGGTAATGCCGTGGTCGATACCCCACAGATGCCCGCCGGCGTCGATCAGGCAGTGACCGCCCTTACGGTCGGCATTGTTGACGAGGTAATCGAAGACACTCAGGCGCATCAACTGCGGGCGCATCGCCTCGGTTAAGGTGAAGTAATTGACCTCTGGATCATGGTCGATGTAAAGCTGGAACGATCCCAGACCGCGCGGGCCTTCGCGGACAATCGTCGGCGGGACAAGCTCCCAGCCAAGCTCGCGCGAGGTCAGGTATGAGGCTAGCTCACGGTAGCAAAGCGATCCATCGGGGAAATCCCACAGCGGGCGCTCGCCACGCTGCGGCTTGTAGATCGCCAGCGTTTCGACGTCATCGTTCGTGACCGAGACGAGGAAGGTGTAGTTGGAGCTGCCACGCATCAGGCCGTACTCGCCGCCAACCTCACCACAGCGGAGCCGCTCAAGAATCAACTCGGACTCTGCCGGAGTCAGCCCGCCGGGGGGAAGATCGTGATCGCTCACGTTACGTCCAGTAGTAAACTAACCGGCCATTCTGTTTCGGGTCGGGTCGGCCTGACTGTACGGTTTGCTGCGCCTGCTCGCTGAGGGCGCGCATCTGGCCGCGCGTACACCACATGCGGACGATCCCCGGCTCGACCGCGTCAGGGTCTTCGACCGCATCCTCGTCCTCATCCTCATCGGCGTCGGCAGCGACCAGCTCCTGCGCCACCAGCACGATCAGGTTACGATCCTCATCGTAGCCGAGGCCCATCTGAGCGATGCGAAACAGCGGGTCGATAGGTTCGCGCAAGTCCAGCTCAGGCTTGCCGCCTGAGGCGGGAATCTCCTCAGGGTAGCGGGTATCGAGGTCGTCGATCAGCTCGCGGATGGCTTCACTGAGCGCCCACGCCTGTTCCTTCTCAATCGTCAGTGAGACAAGCTGTTCGCCCCTGGCGGCCTGCAAATGGAAAACCCGCTGACCTTTGGGGCCAACCGTCCCAACCGTGATGAAATCCACCGGGTTCAGTTCGATCTCAATATTCGGCATGTGTCTACAGGTTCTCACTCAGGAAATAACGGTAGTACGCTCATCAGGCTTCGCTGGCAACGCGAGCGGCCTGCTCGGCAGCTTTGCGCTCACGCTCCATCTGCGCGATGTGCGCCGTATCGTTGACCGTCGCCACATACGGACGTCCATAGCCCAGACTGAGACTGCTGATCGAAGCGGGCGAAACGACAATCCGCTGAAAGTTGTCGAGATGCATCCCCAGAAAATGGGCCAGAATCATCTTAATCAGGTCGGCGTGCGAGACGATCACCACCAGCTCGCGCGGATGCCTTGCCGCGAGTTCTTCGACGGCGTTGACAGCGCGCGTCTGGACGTCGCGCATGGCTTCGCCGTTGGGAAAACTGGCCCGCGACGGGTATTCCTGCACGACCTGCCACATTTTGCGCGCTTGCAGGCTCGAAATCGCCTGCCCTTCCCACTCGCCGTAGCGCACTTCGCCGATGCCTGCGTGCTGCTGAATTGTCAGGCCGGGATGATGCTGGCGAATGGCCTCCGCTGTTTCCATCGTCCGTTCGAGCGGGCTGGCATAGAGCCGGTCGATAGGGACATCGATCAGACGGCTGCCGAGCGCCTCGGCCTGCGCCCTACCTTCATCGTTCAGATGGACTTCAGGCGTCCAACCGGCGAGCTTACCGGTTTTAACGAAGTCGTTAACAGCGTGACGCACAAGCAGAATTTGAGTCATGGGCGATTTTCGGTCGAACAGGCGTCTGATGATAGCGTGCATCATAACATACACCGGGGCGAATCGCATCAATTCGATTGCGGCGCGAACGCGCGGCTAATTCGGGCGGAGCGAGATAATCAGGCCGTCGCCGACGCTGATATAGACCCAGCCGCGCGGGTCAACCGCCACGTCCAGCGGGCGGCGCGGCCAAAAGCCGCTGGTGCGGTAATTGTACTGCTGAAGGCTAAACTGCTCGCCTTTTTCCGTACTTTGCGCCGGGATGAGAATTTGCGAGTCAGTCGGGCTGCCCTGCGCGTCAAGGCGAACGCCGACGACCGCATAACCGTCCATGTAGGCCTGATTGACCGTCCCCGCCAGCACGACCAGCAGCGTGTCCTTGAGGAAGGGCAAAGCGTCGCCGCGATAGAAGGCCAGCCCGACCGGATGGCTGTGCGTGGGAAAAGTGAGCGCGGGCGCAGCCGCCGAAGCGCAATTCCTGCCGCCGCCGAGATCGGGGCGGTTATCCGCGCCGATACAGAACGGAAAACCGAAATTCGCGCCGGGGACGACCTGATTCAGCTCATCGAGGTCGGCCACGCCGCCGAGCGCGTCACGGGCAGTATCGACCGTCCACAGCGCGCTGCCAGCGAAGGCCAGATCGGCGGGTTCGCGCAGGCCCGTCGCCACAAGCTGGCGGTCGCCGCCGTCGAGGTCGAAGCTGAGAACTGCGCCGCGCGCCGGGTCGGTCGGCGCGCAGGCGTCGCAGGCCGCGCCGGTCGAAACGTAGAGGCGCTGATCCGGCCCGACAGCGATGCCGCCGGTCCAGAAGCCGCCGCCTGAAGGCAGATCGTCAACCAGGGTATCCAGTTTCTCGTCTCTGAGCCGATAAAGGCGCGCGCCGCCGCTGATATAAAGCGCGTCACCGGCGTAGTCGAGGCCGTTGGGCAGCGTCAGGCCGTCGGCGATGACGGTCGGGTGATCGGGCAGCAAGTCCCCGTCGGTGTCGGTAATGGCGAAAACCTGCCCGGTCAGGGGACGCGCGGCATAGAGCGTGCCATCGGGGCCGACAGCCAGCGCCGTAAAACCGAGCAGGCCGCCGCTCGGATCGTCGATAACCGTTTCCATACAGCCCAGATCGGGCAGCGACCAGGGATTGCGGCGGAACGTCGGACGATAGACGCAGGCGCGAATGCCAGCGAGCGCCGTCGAGGTGGGCCGAATGAGCGTTCTGACCGGAGTTAGCGTGATCGTTGGAAACGGCGTCGTCGTCGGCAGGGGCGTCTGCGCCAGCAGCGGGCCGACGGCCAGCATCGCCACCAGCAGCAGGCCCAGGATCATCACAGACAGTCTGGCAGCGATTTTCTCAGCAAACTTCAAGCGATTAATCCTTCGTTACTTCACTTCTGAGCGAGTATAATAACCACATTCTACTGCCCTGGGATATCAGGATGAACATTGGCATTATCTCAGATATACACGGCGATTACGCCGCGCTCGAAAGCGTACTGGAAAGACTCGACAACTTCCATCAGGTTCATCAAATCCTCTGCGCGGGCGACCTCGTCGGTCGCGGCCCGGAGCCGGAGCGCGTGGTTCAACTCATTCGTGAGCGCGGCATCCCGACGGTGCGCGGCAATCATGATGAGTGGAGCTACGGTCTGTCGCTGAACAACAAGCTCTACCTGAAGTCCCTGCCGCTGGACTGGCGCGGCCAGTTCGAGGGAACCACCGTCTATATGTGTCACGGCAAGCCGGGCAACAATCTCTGGGGACTGTACCGCGACCACATCAGCGATACACTCCTCAATATGATGCTGGCGTCGCTCGGCACGGATGTGCTGATTACCGGCCACACGCACATGCCGCTGTATGCCCGCGTGCGCGGCGGCTGCGTCATCAATCCCGGCTCGCTCTACTACACCTTCAACAACGTGCGGGCAACCTCGCACAGCTACGGCATCCTGAGCGTGCCTGATCTGTCGTTCGAGCTGTTCGATATCACGACTGCGCCGGGAGAACGGATGCCCAATGACAGTTAAGCCCGAAGTGCCGGTCGAGCATTACACCGCTGACTATTTCAAGCGCTGGAATTACGCCGACCGAGGGTTAGGCCGCTTCAGCATGTACTGGTTCGCGCGGCGCTACTATGCCGCGCTGATCCGCCGCTACGCCCCACCGGACGGCGGCAGGCTGCTGGAGATGGGCTGCGGACTCGGCCATCTGCTCGGCCTGCTTCAGGACGATTTCCACTGCGTCGGCATCGACCTGATCGACTACAGTATCGAGCAGACGAAGCTGAACGCACCGCAGGCTGAGGCCATCCAGATGAGCGCCGATGACCTGAGTTCGTTCGAGGACGAGTCGTTCTCGGTCGTGGTCGCGCTGCATCTGGTCGAGCATCTGCCCGATCCCGAAGGCACGATCCGTCAGGTCAGGCGGATTCTCAAGCCCGGCGGCCTGTTTCTGTTCGCCACGCCGAACCCGGACTACCGCCTGCGCCGCGCCAAAGACCGCGACACCGACGCTATCGGCAAGGACAAGACGCACATCAACGTCCATCCGCCAGCGCAGTGGAAGGCGTGGTGCGAGGCCAACGGGATGACCGTGCTGAAGCAGTTCGGCGACGGCCTGTGGGACGTGCCGTATCTGCCGCTGCTGCCGAAAGCGGTTCAGTTCGGCCTGTTCGGCCTGCCGTCACTGCTTCAGGTGATGACGCGGACGACCTTTATCCCGCTGAGTATGGGTGTGAATCAGATCGACATCGTTCGCAAGCCAGGCGAATAGTCGGCTCATCGGCCAACGAAAAGCGACCGTATCCTGCAGGACGCGGTCGCTTTTCGTTCGGCAGTCTGCGATTACTGGTGGGGGTAGACCTCAGTCTGGGTCATGACGCCGTTCTGCATGATGTAGGCGCGCATGATGCTGGTCGGGCAGCCGTCGAAGGTGACGACGTAAGTCTTGCCTTCGCTGTCCGGCCCGGCGTTGACCTGATACTCGCCAGTCGTCAGCCGGTAGAAGCCAATATCGAGATACTGCTGAATCAGCGTATTGCCCTGCTCTGCCGTCGGCGTCGGCGGCAGCGAGCCGTAGGGGACGAAGATCGCCGGGAAACCTTCGCCGGGAGCTTTGCCATCCGTGGCCTGCGCGTGGATGCCGTAAATCGCTACGCGCTGGTTCGCGTCGTCGCAATAAATGGCGGCGTAGGCATAGGCCTGACGGTTCAGGCGGCTGTCGCCGGGGTCGAACCAGGTCACATGATGGCCGCTCGTGCTGCACGTCTCCGAGCCGGTGTCGGTCGGGTAGTCAGGAGAGTAGGTATAAATCGCGTAGTTGAACTTCGTCCCATCAGGATAATTATCGTCGAGCGGGATGGTGAATGACCCGCTGTATGGCTCCGACGACGGCGGCCCCTGGTAGAGATAGGTAGCAGCCTCGTGACCGCCTTCGGTCGTGACCACAATAGCGGCCCACTGCCCCTGACCATCATCGGTGTAGCTGACGGTAATGTGATCGCAGAAAGCCACCACGTCGTAGCTGGTAAAGCAGGAGGTCAGCACCCCTGCAAGAATGGTCAAGACAAGCACAACGCGCAGGTAACGAACCATACATTCCCCTCTCATAACGCTATGACATGAAAGATATATCATCAATGCAACTGGAAGTCCAGCGCTTACAGCGATTAATTTACACTTTTTAGCCAGTTTGCAGCGTCCATGCCGACTCGCGCGGGGCGATCACGAATTGAAGGAACGAGGGGGGAGATCAGCGGTCGTCGGCGATGGTGAAGCGGTCGAACGCGCCGGTCGGGGCTGACCAGCGGACATCGACGGCAGTGACATGCGCCATCGGCGGGCCATGATGAAGAAATTTCAGCAAGGTTTCAAGCGCGGCGCGCGGCCCTTCCGCAGTCACTCCGACCGTGCCATCGGCGACGTTACAAACCCGGCCCACCAGACCGAGACGCCGTGCCTCGGTCAGGGTCGAGGCGCGGAAATTGACGCCATGAACGTGGCCGTGGATGACGGCCTGAAGCTGCGTCGTGTCGGCCATGCTATGGCTCGAAGCGCGTGCCAAGCGCGGCAGGCGCATCCGAACGCAGCACGTTGCGCGTCCAGCGCTGAAGGGGGCCGGGCAAGGCCATCATCAGCCGTTCGAGGCCGCCGGTGCTGACGGCCAGCAGCGTAGCGATCATCAAAATCCACGGCAGCATATTGAGCAGAACCGGCGAGATAGCGATGTCGGGCTGCCGCTGCACCGCCGTCGAGAGGGCGCGCAGGGCAGCAAACAGATAGGCTCCGAGGACGACACGGAAGGGATGCCAGCCGCCGAAGATGACAATTGCCAGCGCGATCCAGCCATCGCCTCTCATGGCGGCAGGAGTCGCCCAACCGGGCTTGACCGCCAGCGAATAGGCCGCGCCCGCCAGGCCGACGAACGCGCCGCCGAGAATGGTATAGAGGTAGCGCAGCCGGTTGACATCGATGCCACGGGCAAAGGCCGCCGCCGGACGCTCGCCGATAGCGCGATGCGCCAGCCCGCCGCGCGTGCGGAACATCCAGAACCAGGTGGCAATGACCAGAATGTAGCTGAGATAGACGAACAGATCGTGCTTGAAAAAGATCGTGCCAATAACCGGAAGATCGCCCAGAATCGGCACGTTCCAGTTGAGCATCAGCGGGCCGGGGATGCGGCTGTAGCCCTGACCGAGGAACTGCGCCAGATCGCCGCCGAGCAGCGTCAGCACGAAGCCGACCGCGACCTGATCGCGGCGCAGGCGGATGCTGGAAAAAGCGACGATCAGCGCCATCAGCGCGCCGACGATCATAGCGGCGATGACGCCGACCAGCAGATTATTACTGACATAGGCGGCGACGAAACCGAACATGGCTGAGAGCATGATACTGCCATCGAGCGAGAGATTGACGATTCCGGCGCGCTCGGTGATGGTTTCGCCCATCGCGGCGATCACCAGCGGGGTCGCGTTGGCGACGATACTGGCGAGGATATTGATCAGCTCGTCACTCATGGGACACCTCAGACGACAGCGGCACGACTGGCTCGAAACCCGACGTCGGCTCTGGCTCCGGCGCGCGGACGCCGACTCGTTCGCGCACGCCCTGGAACAACAGCACCAGCAGCACGATCAAGTCCTGAAGGACACCGGCCAGCGACTGGTCGAGCTGGAGCGCGACTTTCAGGCGGGTGCTGCCGACATAAATCGCGGCGAAGGCGAAGGCGACAAAGGGAACCCACAGCGCCTGGATTGAGATGACCAGCACAACCAGCAGCGCGAGAAAGCCAATGCCGCCGGACGCCAGCGGGCGCAGACTGCTGTAGGTAAACAGGACGCGGTAGGCTCCGGCCAGCCCGGCCAGCAGACCGCAGAGGGCATAGGCACTCAGGGCGCTGCGCTCAGTGGGGACGCCGAGCAGGAGCGCCGAGCGCGCGTTCTTGCCGGTCGCCTTAAGCTGTAAGCCCCAGCGCGTGCCGCGCAGCACCAGAATCACAGCGATGGACGCGAGGATCGTCAGGATCACCATCAGCAGGCTGACCGGGAAATCGGACGAGATCGCGGGCAGCAGCGCCTGCGTCACAAACGTGTCGGTTCCCTGCGCGCTGCCGCCGCCCGGCGGCTGCCACGGCCCGGAGATCAGGTAAATGGTGAAAACACTGGCGAGCGAGTTGAGCGCGACGCCGCCGAAAATCTCATGGACGCCGAGGCGCGTCTTGAGCACGCCGACCAGCAGGCCCCAGAGCGCGCCGCCGAGCATCGCCAGCAGCAGCTCGAGAGCGATCAGCAGCGGCGACGGCAGCGCAGTCATATAGAGCGCGGGATAAGTGGCGAAGGCCGCCCCCATCGTAATCTGCCCCTCGACGCCAATATTCCACTGTCCGGCGACGAAGGTGACGATCAGGCCAGCGCTGCACAACGTCAGCGGAATCCAGAAGTTGACGACGTTGGCGAAGGCGGGGGTGTTGCGAAAAGCGCCCTCCCAGATGGTCTGAAAGACGGTGCGCGGGTCGCGGCCTACGGCGACAATCAGGATTGACGTCACGACCAGCGAGATAGCGATGGGCAGGATCGTCAGCCCGACGCGAACCGCAGTCCGATGGCTCGTCATATTCAGCACTCCGTTCACTGCGCCCGCTGGAAGTCGCCGCCGATCAGACGGCCTAACTCGTCAATCGTGGTCGCTGCGGCATCGGCAATCTCAAAAACATGACCGGCATAAAAGACCAGAATCCGGTCGCTGTAAGCCACCAGTTCATCGAGGTCTGCTGACGAGAACAGGATCGCCGTCCCGCCGGTGCGCCGCGCCAGCAACTGTTCCCAGATCCAGCGCGCCGAATCGACGTCGAGGCCGCGCGTCGGCTGTTCGAGCACCAGCGCGACAGGCTGCGGCGGCATCAGCGCCATCAGCACGCGCTGTTGATTGCCGCCCGAAAGCTGCTGAATCTGGTCGCTGGCCCGCCCGCGCACGTCATAATGGCTGATCTGCCGCGCCGTCAGGGTTTCGGTGCGCTTCCAGTCGATGAGCGTCTCGTTCTCACTGACGAGCGCGACGTGTTCAGTCAGCGTCAACCCGGCGACAAGCCCCTCTTCGAGCCGCCCTGCTGCGCCGAAAATTACGCCGTTCGCCATAAAGCTGCGATAGCCTTTACGGGTCAGGTCGGCGGCACGAACGCGAACGTGACCACGCTCGATGCGGGTCAGGCCGACGGCGGCGCGCATCGCCAGTTCCTGACCGCTGCCGTCCAGACCCGCCAGCCCGACGACTTCCCCGGCGCGCAGCGTCAGGTTGAGATGCTGAATGTGCAGGCGGTGATCGTGGAAAGTAACGTCATCGAGCGTCAGCACCGGCTCGCCGAGCGGGACGCGCCTGCGCTCCTGCGGCGCAAGTTCCTGCCCGAACATGAGCGCGACCAGTTCCTGAGTCGTCGCGGGCATCTGTTTGTCGCCGACGACCTTACCGGCGCGCAGCACCACGACTTCATCGCACAGCGCGATGACATCTTCGAGCTTGTGCGAAACCAGCAGCACGGTCAGGCCATCTCGCGCCAGCGCCCGCAGGGTGTCGAACAGGGCATCCTTCTGTTCGGCAGAGATGCCAGTGGTCGGCTCGTCGAGGATCAGGACGCGCACGCCGAGGGCCAGCAGGCGGACGATTTCAAGCTGCTGGCGCTGGGCGATGCTCAACTGGGAAACAGGCGTCTGCGACGGCAGGTCGAAAACGCAGCGAACGCTGATGTCGTTGAGCCGCCTGAGCGCTTCTCGATGGCTGAAGGACGTGCCGAAGCGAAAATTCTCGATGACGGTGAAGGCCGGAACATCGAGCGGGTCCTGCTGCAACATGCCGATGCCGTGGGCGATGGCCGCCTGCGGGCCGCGATACTCAACCTTCTGACCGTCGATCAGGATGTCGCCGCTGCTGACCGGCTGGAAACCGGACAGGATTTTCATCAGCGTCGACTTCCCCGCGCCATTTTCACCGAGAATGCCAACGATCCGCCCGCCGAGGAAGGTCAGATGAATGTCGTCGTTGGCGTGAACCGGGCCGAACCATTTATGGACGTGCTGAAGCTGAATATCCATGGCGTCAGAGCCTATCGCTGGCAGGACGATTCTTCGGGATCAGAAAACTACCGGCAGGCGAACGATTCACCTCGTCAACCCTCAGCCCCGGCCCCGATGGGAGGGGGTGAAGGAAAAAGCACGTTTCGTAACCGAATGGCTCATTCACAAAAATGGCCCATTTCCCGGCAAAAAGCAGCACGGGGGAGTCTAACGACGCCCCCGTGCTGTTGGGTCTAAATTCAGCGCACGCGACCGCCGTGATTACTGGCTTTCGCTTGCGCCGGTCATGCCCTGAAGAAGCTGCTTCAGGTACCAGACGTCAATCGGATCGACGTTCTGGCCGGGGGCAGCCAACTCGGTACCATCCTGGTAGTTCAGCGGGCCGCTCCACAGCGCAAACGCCTTATAACCGTACTGGTCAACTGGCGTGAACGGGTTGGTGGCATAGTCAGCCATATACTTGATGAATTCATCGACATGGGCGGCGTTGTCGGCGCTGAGGGCTGGCCCCTTGACGAAGCCCGTGCCGGTGGTATCGGGGTTATTAATGTCCGACCAGTCCGGGCCTTGCCACGTCCAGTTTTGCTTCCAGGTGCCATCCTTGATTGCCTGAACCTGCCGGGTGTACTCTGGCCCCCAGTTGAAATAGGGAACGCCGAGGCAGACCTTTGGCGCTTCGTCGCAGGCGTTCTTGTAGTCGTAGCCGATGGCCCAGACTGACTTACCTTCGCTCGACAGCTTATCAGCAGCCCTGAGCGCTTCGCTGGTGTCGATACCGGAGATGACGACATCGGCGCCGCTGGCATAGAAGTTATTCGCCACTTCGGTCGGGTCGAGGGTGACGCCGGGGATATTGAACCAGAAGCCGATCCAGGTGGCAGTGAAAGTCAGTTTGGACGGGTCGCCACCGGCATAGTGCTCGTAGCAATACTTCGCGCCGAGATAGGCTGATGAAGCAAAGCGGCGGGTTTCGCTGTTGATCAGCGGCCCAAGATAGCCGATGCTGCCGGTTTTGGTCGTCAGGCCCGCCGCGCAGCCCGCCATCATCTTCGACCATTCGAGCTGCATCATGACGTTACCGAGGTTGGGGGGCGCGTCGCCTTTGAGGGCATCGTCGCCAGACGAATTAATGATGATGAGATTGGGGAAGGCCTTCGCCGCAGGCACGGCATCCTGCTGGAAGGAGTCCGACGAGAGGATGACGAGCTTCGCGCCCTGATCGACCATCTGGCCGACCACGTCGCTGGTCGTCGTCTGCGGCGCGTCAGCCGGGTTGAGGCTTTCAAAAACAATCATTTTCGCGCCGGGAACATGCTGCTCGACGTACTGGCCGGCCTCATAATTCGCCTGGCTCCAGCCCTTGTCATTTTTGGGGCCGACGAGCACCATGCCGAAGATAAAATCACTATCCTGAGCCAGCGCGGGCGTGAGGACGCCGAATGCCAGCAAAGCCACTACAATCACTAAGAGCCGACGAGTCATAGTTCCCCCCTTTTTGATGCGCGTGAGCAATCCTAGTTTAACGATGCGTAATCTTTTCGACAAGTGGATAAGATCAACAAGAAATAGCAAGCCTTCATAAGGCATATCCACCGGGCTGGAAAATGTATTTATACAAATTTTAGCTGTCTCAATAGTATAGAGAAGGTTTCTGTATAATTTGTGGTATGCTTGATGGAGTGTGATTCCGTCAGTGTGACGAGAGACCCTCTATGGCTGAAACCATCAGTCTCAGAGCTTATCTGGGCAAGGTGGAAGACCTGTTGAGCGTCGGCCAGACCGACGAGGTCATCCACCACTGCCGCCACATTCTGCAATACTTTCCGCGCAACGTCGCCGCCTACCTTTTACTCGGTCGGGCGCTGCTGCAAAAGCGGCGCTGGGACGAGGCGCGCGCGGTCTTTCTGCGCGTTCTGAGCGCCCGCCCCGATGACTTCGACGCTCATGTTGGCCTGTGCGAAGTCGATACGCAGAAGGGGCAAACCAACGATGCAATCTGGCATCTGGAGCGCGCCTTCGAGCAGCGCCCGGCTGACCACGCCGTGACCGACCGTCTGCGCGAGATGTACCGGCAGCATCGGAATGTCAATCAGACGCGAATGCAGCTCACAACCGCCGCCGTCGCCCGACAGCAGACCAGCGCCGGGTTCAACGCGCGCGCGCTCGACACGCTGCGCGCCGTCCTCAGCCGCACGCCAGATCGCATCGACCTGCGCCTGCTGCTGGCGCAAACGCTGTGGAATAACGACCAGCGCATCGAGGCAGCAGAAACTGCGCTCGACGTACTCGAAAAACTCCCCGACTGCATCGAAGCCAACGCCATCATGACGCAGTTATGGTTAAGCGAAGACCGCCCTTCGGACGCGCAGCGCTTCCTCAATCGGCTCGAAGCGACCGATCCTTATCGGGCGCTGGAGATCGTCCAGGGACAGCCCGCGCCAGACGAGTCGTTCATGCTCGACGAGCTGGATTATCGCCGCTACGCCCAGCGCGAGATGGCAACCAGCCGCCCCGACTGGCTCGAAGGGCTGGATACGGATGAATTTAAAGACCTGTTCGGCGACACCAGTCCGCGCGCCGCCAGCGGGTCGATGACCGACCGGCTCAGGCCGTCCGTTCCGGCAGCGCCTGCTCCCGATGCCGAAGACTGGCCCGATCTATTCACCACGCCCAATGACGGCAGCACGGCAGACGAGCCGCGAACGCTGCCGACCACCAGCGATCTGTTCGGCGATAATTTCCCGCCCGCGAAAGCCGGGCCAACGACTGACGATCTGTTCGGCGACCTGCCCGACGAGTGGAGCGCCGAATGGGCCGCGTCGGCAGCAGCCGAGCCGGATGAGGAACCGCCGCCCCCGCCTGCCCCGGCACAGGCCGCGCCGAAAAGCGCGAGCGGCCTGTTACGCGCCCTTCAGAGCGAGGCGAATACTGTCCAGCCGACAGCAGCCAGGCCGGAGCAGAAGCAGAGCGGCAGGCTGTTCGATGTTGACGATCCGATGGATGCTGCCGAGCCGCCCAAACCGCTCGAAGGCAAATCCACAGCGACCAGCGATTTACCGGACTGGCTGCAAAACACTGAAGAGTCGATTCGCCCGGCTGAGGCGACGTCCGGGCTGCGCAGCGTCAAGCCCGCCGAGAATGGCGCCTGGCTGTATGAAAATGGCGACGAGCAGAATATTCAGAAATTCATCGAGGATGATGAGCCGATCACCATTCCGCCGGAAAACATTGACCCGATGGCCTGGCTGCGCGCCACTGGCGCCGAGATCAATGAAGAAGGCCAGCGTGTGCGGCCCAGTATGTACGATGATGGCGGCGATGGCGGGATTGTCGCCGACCCGTCGGCTGATCCGCTGTCGTGGATGAAGGACAGCGGCATCGAGCTTGAGGAACAGGCGCCGGATAGCCTGACCGGGGGAAACTCCGGCGGGCTGGAATGGATGAACAGCAAGACACTGCCCGACGTCGATCTTGAAGCTGCGGCCATCGAAGCGCGCGGCAGCACCGATGTCGATTTCTTCACCTGGCTGGAAGAGCAGCAGCAAAGCAACCGGGTCAACGCCGATGACGTCACGATTGACGATGACCCGCTGGAGTGGCTCAGCAACGGTGATTTACTGGCCGATCTGGATGCAGACGACGACATCCCCGGCGAGGTGGATCCCCAACGCCCTTTTGACTGGCCCGGCGAGCAGGCCGGGGACGAACTAGCACAGTTTGACGATCAGGTTCCCGCCCACATTCTCAAGCAGACACAGGAATGGGAACTCGACCCGGACAGGGCCAGCGAGCAGGACAGGTTCGCTCCAACAAACCAAGCCAACGAGGCGGAGAGGCAAACAGCGATGGCAGATCAAGGCGGCAAGCAGGGGCCGGACTGGCTGAACAATAACTCGGATGACGATCTGGAGTGGCTGAATGGCGCGCAGGATTCAGACGCCAACGCCCATCTGGCCGACTGGCTCAATCAGGGGCTGGACGACGACGACGAAGCCGACGACGAAGCCGCCTCGCTGGCGGATTTTGACTGGGTCGACGCGAAGGAGTCGGAGAGTGAGAGCAGCGTCGAGCCTGAGCCTGCCGTGCCAGACTGGCTCTCCGACCTCGGCCAGAATTACACTCAACCGGAAAAAACCCTCTATGCCGCCGGAGCAGGCGAGCCGGAACCGGTTGAAGAAACACCCGCCGAAAGCGCAGAGATGCCCGACTGGCTCTCCGGCCTGGGGATTAACTATACCCAGCCGGAAACCCTGCCGACGTTCGCGGCTGAGGAGCCGGAAGCCGCTGCAGAACCCGAATCATCCCCTGAAATCCCGACACTGGCGCAGGCCGACTGGGGCGACGAACAGGCCGACGACGAGCAGCAACCGCTGGCGCAGCCCGCTATGCCGGACTGGATGAGCGCGCTCGATCCGCAGACAGCCGTCTCGATGTCAACGGTGACTGATGAGCCAGAAGACGAGGATGCGGCTGTCCCGGCAGACGTCCCCGACTGGATGGCGAGCATGAAGCCGGAAGAAGCCAGCGATACGCCAGACTGGATGTCAGGTATCGAGCCAGACGCCGAACCTGACGTGCCGATGCCCGCTGGCGTGGCGGACTGGATGGCGAGCCTCGAACCCGAAGAGACCAGCAGCGATTCCGCGCTCGAATGGCTCGACAGCAGCGCATCTGCGCCGCAGCCAGACGTCGAAACGCCCGCTGCCATAAAGCCGCCCGGCACGGCGGAGATGCTCGACTGGATCAGCGATCTGACGCCCGCTGAAACGCCCGACAACTCGCTGTTCAACGAACTCGGCAATGAAGTGATCGACACGCCGCTGGCTGACGTTCCCCCGGCAGCAGTCAGCGCCGAGCCAGCGCTGCCGGTCGCAGGCAGCGCCGCCGACTGGATGTCGAGCCTTGAGCCAGAAGCCGCCGATGACTCGTCGCTTCAGTGGCTCGAAGGTGAAACGCCTGAACCCGCCGCAGAGCTGCCGAGCAGCCAGCCGAATGCCTCGTCGTTCGACTGGGTGAACGATCTGTCAGGCCGTGACGAGCCGGAAAGCGCGCTGGATGACTGGATGGCTTCGACGCCATCAAGCCTGAGCGAAATCGCCGCCGCCGAGCAGCCGCCAGTGACCGACTTCGAGTGGCTGAGCGCCGCGCGTCAGGATGCGGACAACCTTGAGCCGCAGGGTGATGATGAGCCAGAGGTCGATATTTCAGAACCGGCAGCCAGCGGCGGCTTCAACTGGCCGAGCGACAACGACTCGGCCAGCAGCGAAACAGTCGGAGAGGCCGACGTTCCCGACTGGTTGCAGGAACTGAACCCCGCCGAGGAAGCGCCTGCCGCGCAGGCCGAGCCATCGTTCTCGTGGCTGGACATCGGCAGCAGCGAGCCGACAGCGCAGCCCGAAACCGCATCTGAGATGCCCGACTGGTTGAGCGACATGAGTCCCGAAGCAGACACCGAAGCCGAGCCTGCCGCCTCAGTCGAGGAGATCGACTGGCTGAGCGGCATTGGCAAGCCGTCGTCCGCAGCAGCGGAAGCCGAGCCGGTCGAGGCCGCGTCGCAGTTCGATTACGCGGCGGCCAGCTCGTCCCTGTTCGACCCGGTCGAAGAAGATGCGATGGACGTGGCGACAGCCGACCGCCCTGCTCCCGCCGTCACCCAGCTTCTCGACGGCGATTTCGAGCTGCCAGCAGCCAGCAGCGAATCGGTCGTGGCCGAACATGTCCCGGCGGAGAATGCGCCCGACTGGCTCAACGCAATGGTTCCCGGCGTCGATCTGGATTACGCGCCTGCTGAAGACGAGGCGCTGGAGCCAGCCGAGGCCGAGCCGGTCAGCCCGACACAGCCCTACGACTGGCTGATCGAGATCGCCGAAGAAGAAACACAGCCCGCCAGCGAGAGCCAGACTCTCCAGGAATCTGAGCCGGTCGCTGCTCAAATGGACGCGAAGCCAAAGTTCGCCTTCAGCAAGCTGCCGTCCTGGCTGCGCAAGGACAACGCTGCCACACGCTAATTGTCAACGTGGGTTGACCTGAGAGGATCGAGCATGGCTCCTGCCGACAACACACCCGACTTCGACTCCATGTCCCCTGAGGAAATCATGGCGTGGATGGAGACTCTTGCCAAACGCCAGGGTGTGAAGTCGGAAGAGCTGACGACCTCTGCCGACGTCGATATTCCCGAAATTGACCCGGATTCAGTCGTGATTGACGAACCCGGCTATGTGCCTTACGGCGAAGAACGCCCGCCGAAACCGGCCAGCCCACCGCCGTCCCCGGTCAGGCACGAGCCGCTCACTGCCGCCCGACCAGCCGACGCGCCGTTCCCGGCGCAGGCACAAACGCTGCGACCGAGCGAGCCGCCCTTCCCGCCGCCGAGTCAGGCTCCGCGTCCGTTCTCCGCGCCGCCGCCGCGACCGCAGGCCGCTTCGCCTGAGGAACCACAAGGCCCGGCCCGACCGCTGACGCCGCTGGCTCCACGACCGTCCGCGCCGCCGTCGGGCCTGAACCCGCTGCGTCCACCCTCAGTGCCGCCGACGCGCCCGATGCCGACTGCGCCATCGACTCCGCCGCGCGCCGCGCCAGACTTCGCGCCACGCCCTGCCGCGCAGACGCCCATCCCGCCAGCCGACACGCCCCGTCAGACTCCCGATCTGACGTCACGTCCGCCGTCGCAGCCAGCGGCTCAGACGCCGCCTGCACAGCCTCCGGCGCGTCCGCCGATCAGCATACCCCCGAACCCACGGACGGCCTTCGAGCCACCGAAATGGCTGACGAGTCGCCCGCTGACCGGGCCGCTGGCGTCAGCGCCTCCGCCGCCGGTCGAGAGCAAATCCGCGCCGGAGCCGGAAAAGACCGTCAGCGAGGACACCGACGCGATGAAGTGGCTCGAGAGTCTGGCTGCCGATCAGGGCGACAGCCTGTTCAACCTCGACCTGTCGTCGCTGATGGGGCCGCCGGTGATCGACGAGGCCCCCGCGACCTCGCTCAACCCGGTCGCGTGGCTGCAAGACCTGGCCGGAACGCAGGCTGAAGATGACGCCACCGCGATTTTCGCCCGCGTCGAGCCGCCGCAGCCGACTGCCGCGCCTGAGCCGCCCGGAGCCGCCGCGCCGGTCAGCAGCGCCGACATCCCGACGGTGGCCGATCCCTTTGACTCCGGCGTCGATCCAATCGCATGGCTGGAAAATCTGGCTCGACGTCAGGGCGCAAAGAGCGAGGAACTGACGACGAGCGTCTCGATGGAGATTCCAGTACCGGAGAATCCAGTCATCGACGAGCCAGGCTACAACCCGTTCTCGTTCGATGCGCCCATCGAGCGCCGCCAGACACAGCACAATGATACGCCATTCACCCTCGACGACCCGGATTCGTGGCCTGATCTGACGCCTGATACTGATACCGGAGAGCCTGTCGCCAGCAGCCCAACCGACGATGTCAGCGCCATCGAGCGCGCCATCAGCGAAGGCACCGTGTCACCGGAGCAGATGCAGGCGTATCTCGAACATCAGACCGATCTCTACGTCGATGACCTTGCCAGCGATGCCGATACAGCCGACGACGACGCCCCGCCCGTACCTGCCGAACTGCCGGACTGGCTGCTCGAACAGGTCGGCGCGCCGCCGGTTGATCTGCCGATTGCGCCTGCCGCTGAAGCGGCTGCGGAGCCGGATGTCTTCGACGATATGCCAGAATGGCTGCGTGAGGACGCCGATCAGACCGATGCAGCCAGCCTGCTGGGGATTTTCGACGACATCCCGGCAGAGGAAGATTCGCAAAGCCTCACGACTGACCCGGAGTTCGCGGGCTATACCATCGAGATCGACCGCAGCGATCCGTGGGTTGAGGCGTTCGAGGCCGAGCAGGAAGACGGCCTGCCCGACATCACCGAACTGCCGGGCTGGTATGTTGAGAACCTGAATGACCCGGAGCGCATCGCAGCGGTCGACCAGATGGCCGACGCGCCCGCGCTGGCCGACGCCGCGCTGCCGGTTGAAGCCGAGCTTAAGCCCGGCCAACCGGTCGATCTGCCGTCATGGGCCAGCCTACCGGAAGAAGAACCAGCGCTGGTGACTGACCTGCCCGACTGGCTGCTCGAACTCGATGCCAGCGGCGTTACGAATGTCGAGCCGGAAGAAATCCCCGACTGGCTGAACGAAGATAACGACGTCATCGAGGTCGAGCCGGAGACGTTCGCGCCCGTGGTCATCACACCGGAGCCAGCGCGCGCCGCGCCGCCGGTTCAACCGAGGCCGGAACCGACTGCGGCTGCCGCGCCCGCCCAGCGCCCCGCCGCCTCTGCTGACCTTCAGGCAGCGCGCACGCACGCCGACAGCGGTGATGTCGAGACGAGCGTGGCTCATTACGAGGCACTGATCCGCGTCAATCGGGAATTAGATGCAGTCGTCGATGATCTGACGCGGTTATCGAAGCTTCACCGCGCCAATCCTGCCGTTCACCGCGTGCTCGGCGACGGCCTGATGCGTCAGGGCAAGCTTCAAGCCGCGCTCGATGTCTACCGCGAGGCGCTCAATCAGTTGTAGACGCGCGCGCCCTCACCCCCGACCCCTCTCCCCGGTGGGAGAGGGGAGAAAGATGTGGCGAATTTCGTCGGGGCGTGATGGTTCGCGCCTGCCGACCTCGCCCCCGACCCCTTCGCGGCCTTCGGCTCCTGCCGACCTCACCCCCGGCCCCTCTCCGCAAGCAGAGAGGGGAGAAAGAGGTGGTGGATTTCGTCGGGGCGTGATGGTTCGCGCCTAAACTTTCGTTCAGACCGATTACACTGACGATGCGAGGAAAATACAGGGGGCGCTGGCGACTTAAGGGACAATTTGGGAGAGAATGTAAAAACAGGCCCGCTCGATGAGCGGGCCTGTGGGATGACGGATCGGTGAGCTATGAGGCAGATCAGGCTACTGAATGCTCAGAAGAACGTTGGCCTGTTTCCAGAAGCCTTCCAGATCATAAAAGCGGCGTTCGTCTGCGAGGAACAGGTGGACGATGACATCGCCGTAATCGACCAGCACCCAACCGCTGGCGGATTCACCTTCGACCGTCACCGGGCTGACATTGTATTTTTCTCGGACGCCGACTCGCACGTAGTCGATCAGCGCCTTCAACTGCCGGTCACTATTGCCGGTACAAATGACGAAAAAATCGGCGATCACGGCATCGGGGCGAAGATCGAGCAGAACGATGTCTTCCGCTTTCTTGTCCTCGACAATGTCCACGATATATCGAGCCAGTTCTAAAGAGTCCAGGAAACGCCTCCCCAAAATCGCACAAGCTTACTAAAGGCATTGTACCACGATCCCCTCACGGGTCAATCCGAGCGCGGGCATGGTACAATGAGCATCTTTTCATCTGTCCAACCATGCCTTCATCCCATTACCCGCGCGGCCTGTGGCCTCCGACTGTGCCGCGCTCCGCCCGCAGGGGGAGGGCAAAGAAATGCAAAATGCCGTTTGCGGCTCAGTTTTAAAGAGCATCCATCCTGCTCACCGGCCTTTGTAAAGGAAACAACCTGTGGAAGACATTCAACTGACGGCGAACGGCGGCCAGCGGCTCGACAAGGAAATCGTCGCGCAGATCGGCGAGCGGCTGACGCGCACGCAGATTCAGACGCTGATCCGCGATGGACAAGTCACCGTCGATGGCGAGCTGGCGAAAGCGGGCGTCAAACCCAGGCCCGGCGCGCAGATCGCCATTCAGGTGCCGCCGCCGCGTCAGGACGCAGCCGTAGAAGCCGAGCCGATTGCGCTTAACGTCCTCTATGAAGACGACGATCTGGCAGTGATCGATAAGCCTGCCGGGCTGGTCGTTCACCCCGGCGCAGGCAACGAAACCGGCACGCTGGTCAACGCGCTGCTGGCCCGCTATCCCGGGATCGGCGAAATCGACATCTCACCAAAACGGCGCGGCATCGTTCACCGGCTCGACAAGGAAACCAGCGGCCTGATTCTGGTCGCGCGCAACACCCTTGCCATGCGTAAGCTGATGCGGCAGTTCCAGTACCGCACCGTCGAGAAAAGTTACATCGGCCTGACCGAGCGCGCGCCGAAGACCTCGTCGGGGCGGATCGAAGCGCCGATTGCCCGCGACCCGAATCAGCGGCGCAAGATGATGGTCACGCGTGACGGCAAGTCTGCCGTCAGCGAGTTCTTCGTGATCGAGCAGTTCAAGACCGGACAGGCGCTCATCAAGGTCAGGCTGCTGACCGGGCGCACGCATCAGATTCGCGTCCACATGGCATTCGTCAACGCGCCGCTGGTCGGCGACAGCCTGTACGGGGCGCGCAAGCAGAGCATCAAGCTGCGCCGCCAGTTTCTGCACGCCGCCAGACTCTGCTTCGACCAGCCCACGACTGGCGAGCGGCTGTGCTTCGAGTCGTCGCTGCCCGACGAACTGGAACAGGTGCTCGTCACACTGCGGCGCCAGACGTTCTTCCCCTGACTTGCCAGAATATCGTGAAACAGCGAACATAACCTCACGTGTCGAATCGCTAATCCAACGCGGGCGTGGCTCGCGTCCGAAGGAGCCGTCGATGCAGGGGATCGTGTCGATGCTCGATCAGCAGTCGAGCGCCATGACCGAAGCGCTGTGGAGCGAACTGGAGCAGCAGTTCGGGCTGACTTACGCCCGCACCGCCTACCCTCACTTCTCCTATCAGGTCGTCGAGGAGTACGACGCCGTCACGCTGGAACCAATCCTGCGCCGATTGGCCGACGCCGCGACCCCGCTGCGCGTCACCACCAGCGGCCTCGGCATCTTCACTGGCGAGCGCCCGATCCTCTACGTCCGGGTCGTGCGTGACGCCGCGCTGTCAGCATTTCATCGCGCGCTCTACGATGCGGCACTGCCTTGCTGCGTCGGGATGCACGACTATTACACGCCCGCGAACTGGAACCCACATCTCACTCTGGCGATGCACGACTTGACGCACGAGCGGCTGCCGGACGTCATCCGCCTGTTGAGCCGCCGAACTTTCCAGTGGGAGATCACCGTCACCAGCCTGTCGCTGGTGCTAGACGCGCAAGGCACGCGCGACCACTGGCGACACTATACGTTCGCTGGCGCTCACTAATCGCGCTCTGTTTCCCATGCAGGCAGCGAGCTGACACGACACTCGTTATGGGGCCTTGTCTTGAGCGAGGAGTTTCGACTCGCAGGCGCGAAAAATCAGGCCGCTACGGAAGGAGATTCCCTGTTTCGATCCCTTAACCATAACTGACGCTATACTGGAGTGCAGATGTCCCTCTTCGCTCTCAAGCATCAGAAAGAGGTCTGAAATGTCCAGTATGGCACGCGAGTTCAAAGAGTTCGTCGCACGCGGGAATGTGATTGATCTGGCAGTTGGTATTATCATCGGCGTGGCCTTCAACGGCATCGTCAACTCGCTGGTCAACGACATCGTCATGCCGCCGCTCGGCTTCATTCTCGGACGAGTGAACTTCAGCGATCTGTTTATTAACCTCTCGGACAAGCCGTATGCCTCGGTCGCTGACGCCAAAGCAGCAGGCGCGCCGACCATCAATTACGGCATGTTTATCAATTCGGTCCTCAATTTTCTCATTATCGCGCTGGTCGTCTTTCTGCTGGTCAAGACCATCAATCGACTCGAGCGTAAGCCGAATGACGACCCGCCGTCGGCCCCGACCACCAAGCCCTGCCCCTACTGCGCGACGACGATTCCGATTCAGGCGACGCGCTGCCCGAACTGCACGTCGCAGCTTGACGGCGCGGCCCCGGCTGCGGTTGCACCAACGACATGACTTTTCCCGACCTGCCGCGCGCTGTTTATGGCGTTGACTTCAGCGGCGCGCGCGACGCAGGGCGCAAAATCTGGGTCGCTGCCGGACATGCTGACGGCAGCCGACTCAGGATTGAGACCTGCCTGCGCGCTGCGGAACTTCACAGCGGCGGCTCGACGCGCGAACAGGCGCACGCCGCGCTGCTACGTTTTATCCTGAGCAGCAGCGTCAGCGCCTTCGGCCTCGACTTCCCGTTCAGCCTGTCGCAGCGCGCTATCCAGCCGCGCTATGAGTCGTGGGAAGCCTTCGTCCTCGCCTTCATGAGCGATTATCCGTCGCCAGAGACCTTCCGAGCGGTCATGAAGGCCATCGGTCTGAGCGCGGTCGAGCAAACCCTTGACCGGCCAGCAGCGAGCAGCAGCGGACACGAAAGAATCCTCAAGCGGCGCACGGACGTCGATGCCCGGACGCCGTTCGCGCCGCACAACGAGCGCCTGTATCGCCAGACCTACTATGGCATCCGCGATCTGCTCTCGCCGCTGGTGCGCTACGGGCGGACGCGCGTGCTGCCGATGCAGGAACCGGTTGCGGGTGTCCCGTGGCTGATCGAAATCTGTCCAGCTTCGACGCTCAAGCTGGGCAGACTCGGCCCGTTGTACCTGAGCTACAAAGCCCGCGAAGCCAGCGCGCGTGAGCATCGGGCGCAGGTGCTGACGGCGCTGGAAAGTCAGGGCGTATGGTTCGAGCAGCCGCACGTCCGCGCGAAGGTGCTGGCCGACGATCACGGCGACGCGCTCGACAGCGTGCTGGCGGCGTTTGCGACCTGGCGCGCCTTGCAGGAACCGGACAGCCTGCTGTCGCGTGACGCGCAGGAGCGTATCGAGGGCCGCGTCTACTTCTAACCGAACCCTATTCGCATCCGGGGAGACTATTCATTACAATTCTTGCGATAGGCTCATCAGGGATCGCCGCGCGATGACTGCCGGACATTCGGAACGATCACCGGACGGGGCTAAAATTCGGATATCGACTGCAAGACAGACGCTAAAAAGGATGGATAATGGCTGCTAGGATGCTCGTCACTACCACCGATGTTCTCGTCGCCGGACTGACTATTAATCGCTATATTGGCGTCGTCACCGGCGAGGCCATCATCGGCGCAAACTTCATTCGCGACTTCATGGCCGGGATCACCGACGTCCTCGGCGGGCGCGCCGGGTCGTATGAGCACATTCTTCAGCAGGCTAAAGATACCGCCATGAAGGAAATGATGGAAGACGCGGAGCGCGTCGGCGCGAACGGCATCATCAGCCTCGATATGGACTTCGAGACGATTCCACTCGGCGGCGAAAAAGGCAGCATGTTGATGGTCAACGTCAGCGGAACTGCCGTCGTCATCGAC
Source organism: uncultured Anaerolineaceae bacterium (assembly GCA_964652205.1). GTDB lineage: Bacteria > Chloroflexota > Anaerolineae > Aggregatilineales > Phototrophicaceae > ZC4RG36. The sequence goes on from CAZZAO010000063.1 coordinate 22,848, forward strand.
GGGCTGGCCTAGCGTCCGACATCCCGATGCACGCTGATGAATGACGCGCCTGTCCCTGAGACGTCGCCGTTGGCGACGATCATCGCTTTCGTCGTCGTCACGCTTGCCGTGATCGGCGCGGGGATTCTGCTGCTCTCGACGCGGCCTCAACCCGCACAGATCGCGCTGATTCCCCCCGCCCCGACCGCCACGCCCGCGCCGAGCGCGACACCCGCGCCGATCATGGTCTACGTGACCGGCGCGGTCGGCAGGCCGGGGACAATCGTGACGCTGCCGCCGGGCAGCCGCGCGCAGCAGGCGATTGAGGCTGTCGGCGGCGCGACGGACGACGCCGACTTGCAGCGCGTCAATCTGGCGGCGCTGCTCCACGATGGCGATCAGGTTGACGTTCCGCTCATTGGCGCGGCAGCCGTCGCGCTGGCAACGCCGCCGGGCGGGCAGATCGTCCATGTCAACACGGCGACGGTCGAGGCGCTGGACACGCTGCCGGACGTCGGCCCGGCGCTGGCTCAGGCGATCATCGACTACCGGACGGTCAACGGCCCGTTTAAAGACCTCGACGCGCTCGATCAGGTCAGCGGTATCGGGCCAGCGCTGCTGCAAAAGATCGCGCCGCTGGTGGCATTCGATTAAAAACTGCCCTCACCCCCGGCCCCTGGTCAGGCTCGCTCGCCCGGCGGAAGAGGGGTGAAAGCTATGGTTTGCAGCCGCCTTAAAGCATTGTCAATCAACCGATGCGCGCGCCAGACTGCGGCTCGAAGTAGAGCAGCCCCGCCGGGTTGAGCGCGCAGGTCAGCGTGTCGCCGCGCGCCACGCGCAAATCTTCCGGGACGATCAGCGACCAACTCTCGCCATTTGCGCGGACATCGACCAGTTGATAGCGCTCGGCATAATAGGGCGTGACGGCTTCAACGCGCGCGGGCGCGCCATCGGGGTCGAGCAGCACAAACTCCGGGCGGATGCCGAGCGTGACGCGCTGACCATCGGGCAGATCGCCGCGAATGGGGAAGCCGCCAAAGTTATTGCCGTGCCACTGGTGGTCGCGGACGTAGCCCTCGAACAGGTTAATCAGCGGCGTGCCAATGAAGGTCGCCACGAAAAGGTTGATCGGGTTGCTGTACAACTGGCTGTAGGAGCCGACCTGTTCAATTTTCCCGACGCGCATGACGGCGATGCGAGTGGCTAAGGCCATCGCCTCGACCTGATCGTGAGTTACGTAGACCGACGTGACCGGGAACTGATAGAGCAGCTTCTTCAGCTCCATTCGCGCTTCGGTACGCAGCTTAGCGTCGATGTTCGAGAATGGCTCGTCGAACAGGAAGACGCGCGGGTCGCGGGCCAACGCGCGGGCGATAGCGACGCGCTGCCGCTCCCCGCCGGAGAGCTTCGACGGCAGTCGTCCCATCAGCGCGTCAAGGCCGAAGCCGGTAATGCGCGAAATCTGAGCGACACGGGCTGGCACTTCATGCTCGCGCTTACGCAGCTCAAGGAAGAAGCCGACCGAGCGCTGCGAAATCCAGTGCGGCATCAGCGCACCTTCCTGAAAGACCATGCCGATGCCGCGTTCCTTGAGCGGAATATCGCGCAGCAGCACGTTGTCATACAGGATTTGCCCGCTGTCCGGGTCGGCGATTCCGGCAATCATCCGCAGCAGCGTCGACTTGCCGCAGCCAGATGGGCCGAGGATGGCGAGGATATCGCCGGACGCGATCTTGAGCGAGAGATTGTCGATGGCGACAATCGGCGCATCCGACGAGTCGCTGCGTCCAAATCGCTTACTGAGGTGTTCAAGCGTAATCGTGGTCATCTGGCGCTCCCGACCTTGATTGTAGCGCCAGATAGCCCGCGCTCCCAATCCCGACAGGCGTAAACACAAAGCAACACCGGGGATAAGCGACCCGGTGTTGTCTTGCCTCGGTCATCAGAGAGGGCCTGATTCATCAAGCCCCCTACAAAACCACTTTAGATTCCGTCCCTTTCTCCCCAGGGTTGGGCGCAGCTAGAACGTCCACGTGCCGCCCGGTGTGCTATGAACTACTCTCCCGTCAGGCAGCGTGAACGAGATCGGCGCGCCACGAGAGATGACGAGGGTGCTGTTGAAGCCCTGCTCCGGCGCGGTCGCCCAGCCGAGACTGGTACGAACCGCGCTGAAATTGCCCCAGACGCGGCCAAAGCCGTTAATCGGTCGGACTTTGCCGGACGGCACGTTGGTGTACGGATTATCCGGCAGGTTGCCAAACGAGGTCGCCGGATACAGGCTGGCGCTGCCGCTGCCGTAAAACACGTCGATGCTGCCGTTATCCGAGCGCCAGAGCATGAAGCCATGCTCGTACTGCTGGAAGGCTGAGTAGACGCTGATGGTCTGGTCGGGCGGCGGCGGAGCCTGCACGTCAACCGTGAACTCGGCCTGTACCAGCCGCGTCGAGGCGCTCGCCGGTTGACCGGGGCGCCCCGCGCCGGTCAGCACGATACGGACATCGCCCTGCACCGCCGCCGGAAGGGTCACAGTCGTCGAGCCAGCCGTCGCTAACCGATAGCGCAGGTCGATGGCGCTGCCGCTGCCGGTATCATAGACCTCGATGAATGCCTGCTGCACGCCGAGGATATTCCAGTAGACCGTGACCGTGCTGCCGGGATGGGCCGCTTCAGGCTGGACGTCGAAGTTGGCGATCACGGCGCTGCCCTGCTGCGGCGGCACGCTGGTCGGGCGCGGCAGCGGAATCGGCGTCGAAGTCGGTTTCGGCGGCAGCGCGGTCGGCAGCTTGCTGGCATAGCCCCACGCGCCATTGCCGCGGTTAATCTGGAAAATCGTGCCGTCCTTCTGCACCAGATAGAGATAGCTGCCGGTGGTGACGACGCGCATATTGAAGCCGATTTCGGGCTGCGTCGGCCAGCCGAGCGCGCGGCGGAGACTGCCATAGGCCGCCCAGACCTTGCCGAAACCATTGATCGGACGAATGGCGTGATCGCGGCTGAAGTATGGGTTGTCCTGCAAGCGGCCATAGCCCGCCGAGCTAAAGGCAAAAGCCTGCGAGCGCGTGATGACATAAATGGTCGCGTTGTCCGAGCGCCAGAGCATCAGCCCGCCCTCGAAGCGCTGGCCGGTCGCGCGAACGGTGACGTCTGACAGGATTCGTTGTGATTGCGCCAGCGCCGGGGCGACGGCAGAGAGCAGAACCAGGCTGATCAGAATGGCAATAAGGCGTTTCAAAGTGAGCCTCCACTAAGGAATAATGCCCGCTGGTTGAGGAAAGGGGCCGCGCGCATCCCGGCTTCATTCAACCCGTCGGGACGTGAACACAATGACCCGCTGACCAGGGCGAGGATCCATTTCAAAATGGCCGCCGAGAGCGCATCAGCGTTAACTCCAGAGACACGCTTTCGAGGCGCCCGGTTCACGAACTCGCCGGATCATTGATTCATGATTCAGTTGGGCTAATCGATGCGAATACTACTTTTATCGTGCGACGGGATTGGGGAAATCAGCCCCCCACTTTTGGGGCGGATAGGATATTGCAGGGCAATCGCGTCTAAATCCACCTGAGGTTCTGGAAAGGTCATGGGATGTCGTAGGGGCGCGGCTTTGCGCGCCAGTGACGACAGGTAGCAAGGGTGTCATCTCTATAAGTTCCTCGTGACCCTTTGATGACTGGACAAAAATTTAGACGCGATTGCCCTGTAGGATATTGCAATTTCTCTTGCGCGAGCCAGACTTTGGCACTACTATGGGACGGTTGAATCGAGATAAGGACACGAGGACTCATGGACTGGATCGACCTGCGCAGCGACACCGTAACCGTCCCCACACCGGCGATGCGCGACGCGATGGCAAGCGCCCCGGTGGGCGACGACGTCTACGGCGAAGACCCGACCATCAACCAGCTTGAAGCAGAAGCCGCCGCAAAATTCGGCAAGCAAGCGGCGCTGATGGTCGTCAGCGGGACAATGGGCAA
>CAZZAO010000063.1:26810-30825 GCA_964652205.1 uncultured Anaerolineaceae bacterium
GCAACCTGACCTCGGTGCTGACTCATTGTGGTCGCGGCGACGAGATGATCGTCGGGCGCATGAACCATACCGTGCGCTACGAGGTCGCCAATGTCGCAGCTTACGGCGGCGTCCAGACGATGATGCTCGACGTTCAGCCGGACGGCACGCTCGACCTCGATCAGGTGCGTAACGCTGTCCGTCCCGACGGCGATCTCCATTACCCGGCCACGCGGTTAATCTGCCTCGAAAATACCCACGGCTCCAGCGGCAGCCCGCTCTCCGCTGAGTACACCCAGGCCGTCGGCGAGATCGCCCACCGTCACGGCGCGAAGCTGCACGTTGACGGGGCGCGGATTTTCAATGCCGCCGCCGCGCTCGATACACCGGTTGCGGAGCTGGCCGCCGCCGCCGATACAGTCACCTTCTGCCTGTCGAAAGGGCTGTGCGCCCCGGTCGGCTCGGTCATCGTCGGCTCGCGCGCGACAATTGACCGCGCGCGCAAAATCCGCAAGAGCCTCGGCGGCGGAATCCGTCAGGGCGGCATCCTCGCGGCTGCCGGGTTGATCGCCCTTAACGAGATGAGCAAGCGCCTCAAGGACGACCACGCCAACGCCCGCGCGCTGGCCGAGGGGATCGCGGCGATTCCCTATCTCAAGGTCGATCTCGCCCGCGTCAAGACTAATCTGGTCTTTTTCGACCTCGCGCCCGACGCGCCGCTGGAACCGGAAGCGCTGCTCGACGCGCTGGCGAACCAGTACCAGATTCGCATGAACATCTACGGCGGGCGTCCGCGCGCCATTCGCGCCGTCACCCATTACTACGTTTCGCGGGATCAGGTAGAGCGCACGCTCGACGCGCTGCGCGCGTTGATGACCTTCCCGGCGCGCGTCTCCGCCTGATAACCAGCAAGGATCATCGTGTATTCGCCCGATCCGCCCGATGACGACGATGCGCTGTACCCGGAATTCCTGAAGCAGAAGCCTGTCCCGCCAGCGCCGCCGCCTGAGCCGGAGCGGCGCGGCGTTATCTACCGTGGACAGAGCAGCGACCCGACCTTCGGCTACCTGATCGCGCTGGCGCTGTGCATCGGCCTGATCCCGCTCATCCCGGAAAACAGTGACCTGCGCTACGTCATCGGCTGGAGCATTCTGGCGCTGTTCGGCGTGATGGCGTGGCTGCTCGGAACCAGCGCTCTGATTGAGCGCGAGCAGCCAGAAAATCTCGTCTGGGGCGCGATTTTTGGCGTCATCATCGCCGTGCCGTTCCTGATCGTCGGCGGCGGGACGCTGGCGACGACGGCGCATCTGCTTTTTCGCGTCAGTGTCGGCGGCGCGGTGCAGGAGCTGACGCCGGGAACGGTGATCGCGCTGATCGTGTTCGTGCAGCCGCTGGCGGAGACGCTGTTCTTTCGCGGCGCGATGCAGGAACACCGCGCGGGCTGGCTGGTGGCGCTGCTGGCGAGCATCTGGTCGATGGTGCTGTTCTTCCCGATGCTCGATATTGGCCGCTTCCCCGGCGTCGGCATCATCATCGGGACAGCGCTGGTGCTGATGAACGCGATGTACAGCTACGTCCGCAGGCGTAATGGACTGGCCGCCGCGTGGCTGTGTCAGATTATCGTCGGTTTCGTCCTGCTGTTCCTGCCGTTCATCACCACGTAGAAAACGTCCGTGATGGATCACCGATTTGAGCGGAGATTCCCGATTTACGAGCGCGGAGCATTGCGCCCCGACGAAAGGCGTCGTCTGATCTTTCTCCCTCTCCGCAAGCAGCGAGGGCCGGGGGTGAGGGCTGATGGGCGCGATTCACTCCCAGTCCTCGGCCTCAAGGCCGAGCATGTCGCTCATCAGGACAGCGCCTTCGTTGCGCTGCGGCAGCCGACTCAGATAACGCTCGGTCACGGCGACGTTGCTGTGCCGCAGCAGACGGCTGATCTTCTCAATCGGCACGCCGGACTCATGGAGCGCCCCTGCGACCGAGCGGCGCAAATCATGCGGCGCGACGTGGCCGATCTGCGCAGCGACTGCCGCCTCGTCGATCACCAGCCAGATGCCGTCAACTGAGAGCGGCGTTTTGCTGACTCTCCCGCCCTTCCACAGGCGGCGCAGCAGCGGCGTCGTTTTCTCCGGCCCGTACTTCGACGCCACGACGGCGCGACGCCAGCGGTTGAGCGCGCCGACAACCGGACGCGGCACGTCGATCAGGCCGATTTTGTGGCCTTTGCCATGAACGCGCAGGACGATGCGGTTATTCTGAATCGACAGGTCGCCCCACTTCGCTCCGGCGACTTCTTCACGGCGTAAAGCCATCGTGCAAAGCATCGTCGTGAGCAGGTCGTTACGCGCAATCTGGTTCTCGGTCGTGCCGATGCGCCGCGCTGCAACCATCAGCGCCCTGACCTGATCGAGCGACAGCCAGCGACCGGGCCGCTGCCCGTCTTCTGCGCCCGGCAGCCGAACGTTACGCATAGCAGCGCTCACGTCGTCGGGCAGCCACCCCGCCTCAGCCAGCAGGCTCGCCAGCGTGACCATCGCCGCCCGCGCCTGATTAAGTCCCTGTCGGCCATTCTTATCCTGCGCCAGCCGACCAAGCCACGCCCGCAGCAGCGGCGCGCTGAGCGACCGGCGCAGCGTCTCGACTGGCAGCGCGCTCATCCGCAGCAGACGATCCACGCCAGCAGTTGGCTCCAGCCCGGCAACCTGCGCCAGATAGGTATCGATCCAGCGATAGTAGGCACGCTGCGTATGCTCGCTGCTGGCGCGTCCCGGCAGCACCGCCAGCAGATTGAAAGTCAGCTCGCCGCCGCGCGCGAGGTCGCCGCTGAAGGCCAGCGGCGAATCGCTCATCACAGGCCGTCCGCCGCCTGATCGGGCAGGCTTTTGGTCATGCGCCGGACTTTCATGACGCTGCTATCGGGCAGAACGACGTCCGACTCCTCGGCAACGACGAAGCCGAAGCGCGCGTAGAGCTTCTCGCCGGTCAGAGTCGCCATCAGCTCCATCGAGCGGAAACCGGCCATCCGCGCGGCTCGCTCACAGGCTTGCATCAACTGGCTGCCGACACCGCGCCGCGCCCAGTCAGGGTGAACGAAGAAGGCGCGGATGCGAGCAGCATCGACCGCCGGATCGAGCAGGTTATCGGGCGAATCGGCCTTGAGCTGGTCGCCGCCGTAGAGCGTCCGCCGTCGGCTCCAGCCGCCACAGCCGATATAATCTCCCCCGGCCTGAACGACGAAATAGGTCTGATCGCGGATCAACTGTGTGTCGATGCCGTAAACATAGCGGAGAATGCTGCCGACCTGCTCAGGCGTGTAATCTTCGCTGTTGAGGCCGCGCGCTGAGACGACAATCAACTGCTGCAACGCCTCAACGTCGTCGATCACGGCCAGCCGAATCGCTCCTGCTTCCATCCTTGTCCCCTGTCGCTCATGCCTGCTGCCAACCATACCCGCAATCGGGCTGCTGCGCGACCGCCGCGCGGATTCTATGCGTTTGCTCAGTATCCTTCGCAGCCATGTCAGCATTGGTTAAAATATGGCTGACGCCGATTTTACATCGGCCATCCTAGACGGGGGCCAAAACCCATGATCTCATTCCGCGCGACTGGCGCGCTGCTGCTGGCGGCGCTCGCCCTACTGGCCTGTAACCTGACCCGCGCCGTCCCGACACCGACCTACATTCCACCGACGGCTACGTTCGTTCCGTCACTGCAACTGCCGTCCGGCCTGACCCCGGTTGGCTCGCCGATCCCGCCCAACCCCAACTGCGCGACCACACCGTCCGGCTGGATTCCCTACGTGATCGAACAGGGGGACAGTCTGGGACTGCTGGCCGAACAGACCGACAGCACCATTCAGGACATTGTCAACGGCAACTGCATGAATAACGCCGACTCGATTCTGGTCGATACGACGATCTATCTGCCGAAACAGCCGGTCGTGATACCGTAAACATTCGCTCGCCCCATTGCTGTCAATTTAAGGATCGTGCTGCCTGTCCGACCCCTCCCCCTGTCCTACGCGGCCTCCGGCTCC
>CAZZAO010000064.1:0-30502 GCA_964652205.1 uncultured Anaerolineaceae bacterium
CAAACCCTCATGACCTTTTATAGCCTGAGCTGCGATTTTGATGCGATTGCCCTGTGGCTTTATCCGGCTCGTCACTGGTGATATAATTCACATAATGCACATCTCAGGGAAGATCGAGGAACTGCCATGCTGTCCGTCTCGCTGATCCTTTCGACCATTACGACGGTCGTCAGCGGCATCGCCACTGTCTTTGTCTTTCGGCGCTGGAATGAAAAGCATCGACCGCATCTCGCCGCGTGGGGAATCGGCCTGCTGCTGTTCTTTCTCGCGGCGCTGGCGCAAACTATCCTCGCCGTGACCTGGAGTCCGCTGGCGTTCGCGCTCTGGTACTGGTGCGGCGCGCTGGCCGCCCCGCCGTGGCTCGGTCAGGGGACGGTCTATCTGCTGGTGCGGCGCGGCAGCATCGCTCGCAACGTACAGATGGCGCTGCTGCTGATCTGCATCATGACGCTGCCGTGGGCGCTGTTCCTGACGCCGCTCAATCCGAGCGCGTGGCATCCCGGCGTCAACCTGCTGGCGATTATCAATGACGTCATGCAAAAAGGCGGCGTGCGCGGCTTCGTCCCGGTCATGAATATCTGGGGAACGGTGGCGCTGGTCGGCGGCGCGCTCTATTCAGCGCGGCTGTTCCGGCGCAAGCAGATTTTACGCAGCCGCGTGGTCGGTAACTGGCTGATCGCCGCCGGCGGCCTATTGCCCGCCTTCGGCGGCGCGCTGATCTCGCTCGGCGTCCCTGACCTGAAATATGTCGGCGATATGCTCGGCGTGATCCTGATTTTCGCCGGTTTCCTCGTCTCGACTCATGCGTCCGAAGAACCAGCGACGCCGAAACGCCGCCATCTCGCCGCCGCTTCACCGACCGATTCAGGGACGTAATGGCACAGCTTTTCCCCCTCATTTTACAGGCGCACACCTGGCTCAGTCGCCTCAGCTTCGGCATCGCGCTTGCCATGCTGGCATGGGCCGTGTACATCGGCCTGATCCGCCACGGCGACGTGACGCCAATCTTCCGCCGCGCGACCTATGCCATCGTCGGGTTGATGGTCTTTGAGGCGCTGCTCGGGCTGGCGCTCTACCTCACCGGCGCGCGACCGGGTGAGGATGTTCACCTGATTTATGGCGCGGGCGCGGTGCTGTCGCTGCCGTTCTTCATCTTTGTCGAGACGACGGCGAAAAAGCGTCCAGCGATGGGCAGCTACCTCTGGGGCTTCGCGCTGCTGGCCGGAATCGTCGCCCGCGGCATCATGACCGGGCCACGTCTGTAGAACGCAAACGGGGCCTGACGGCATTATCCCGGCGCGGACACACGTTATTCCCTCGCCACTACGGTGTCATACAGCCCGTAGTGGGTCAGACCCGGGTGACTGTCGATGCCGGCGTAACGAAGCGACGCATCCTCGTAGCGCCGGAATGCGAATACGGCCTGATTCATCTGCTCGGTATTGAACACCTTGAGCGTGACGAGCAGGTGGAAGTCATTCACCGTCAGGCCAGTCACCGTGCGGAACAGCTCCGGTTCGAGCTTCGTGATAACGTCCTGTAACGTATTCTCGCGGAAGTCGGTCAAATACATGAACGCGGGAATCCGCGTCGCAAACTTGATCAGCTTCTCCTGGACAAGCTTGCGCCTGGACTTATATTCCTTCTCCTCGTCGGTGAGCTGCTTTTTCTCCTCTTCCGTCAGCTCCCCTTGCTTTGCCCTGTTCTTGAGTTCCCTGACCGTCTCGCTCCTGTTGATGATCGTCTCGATAACCCTGTCGCCAAGCGAGCGCCAGCCCTCGATCCGTTCAACGGCGGCCAGCGCCTCAGGGTTGTTCAGGATGCGGCGCAGGGTGTCGTTGTCCACGTTCACGAGCAGCGCGCTTTCCCACTTACGGGCCAGCAGCGTCGCAGAGGTGCCGGCCATCGCAATGTCGAGAATGCCGCCCGCATCAATCTGCGTCATGTTCGCGCCGTCGTAGGCCAGAACCGGCAGGAACGATATGAGGTCCCTGACCGCGTCCTCCGGGTTCGACTCGTTTGACGACAGGCCAATGGCGTATTCAGAGAGCTGGCGCAGCGCGCGCGTGGGCGCGAAGTCGAACACGAAGCAGACAGGCTTAAGAATCTCCTCCTCGTTCGGGTCGTCGCCGTCGGGGTTCTTGATCGACCACGGCGACTGAACGCGGAACGCAGCCTGAAAGTAGGTCTCCGGGGACTTGAGGTTGCGCAGCATCAGAATCGATGACCACTGCGGGACGGTGACGCCGGTGGTGAGCTTGCCGCACGAGAGCGTGATGGTCTTAGTCTCAAAGCCGCTGCCGATGGCCCTGCGCACAGGCGGCAGCGCCTCCAGCCCGATACCTGCCGAAGCGCCCGCAGCGACGATCACCGTGTAGTCATGCCAGAAGGTGTTGTGCCGCTCGGCGAGCAAATTCGCCATCGCATGGCAGGCCGCGACGTTGGGCAGGAACCAGAACGAGTGCTGCAAGTAAGGCAGCAGGCGCACGTCCGAATAGGGAAAGGGGGGGCGCGTGCCGGTCTTGAGATACTCGACCGACCGGGGCGCGTAGTCGCCGCGGATGATGTCCAGCCACTTCTGCACGTCGCTCTTGTGCTTGAACTGAGCGTTATCCCCTGTGCCGGACGCCTCGAAGAAGGCGTTGAGATCGAACTCGTCGAACTCCCCGGCGCTGGCGATTGCCAGCAGCTCGTCCGGCATCTGGTAGGTCAGCAGGCGCAGCTGCGGCAGCGCGGCGTAGGGATTCGGGTCGCCCGGCTTCTTCGGCACAAATTCTTCTCTGGCGCGCTGCTCGTCGGTGTACGTCCAGTTGAAAATCTGCTCATCGATAAACTCGCCGGTCGCCAGCGCCCTGAACGGCGTGCCGGAAAGGTAGAGGTAGGCTTTGGTCGTGATCGGCAGAAACTCGGTTGACCATTCGCTGAGGTCGTCGTTGACATTATCCAGCCCTCTGCCGTACTCGAGCCTGGCCTCCCTGCTGGAGATCGCCTGCTCTTCGCCCTCAAACAGCTCCTTCGCCGTGTCACGCCATGCGCCGAAGTGGTATTCGTCGAAGACGACGAGATCCCAGTTCACGGTGTGGAGCCATTCGTTCTTCGGCTTGATGTTCCCCGCCGCGTCGTGGCCGAGCAAGTCCTGAAAGGAGCCGAAAACCACCAGCGGCATTCTGGAAGAAATCTGGGTCGGGTCGCTGCCTGAAGACCGGGACAGATACTGCCACCCGTCAAAGTCCACGTGACGCTCAAGATCGGACTGCCACGCATCCTCGACGGCGGGCTTGAAGGTCACGACCAGCACACGTTTGGCGCCGAGCTTTCGGGCAAGCTGGTAGGTGGTGAAGGTCTTGCCGAAGCGCATCTTGGCGTTCCAGAGGAAGCGCGGGACAGCGTGCATATCCTCCTTCCAGATGGAATGAAAGTAGGCGTGCGTGTTGTTGACGGCCTCGGCCTGCTCCCGGCGCATCTGAAAAGTCTCGTGATGCGTGCCGGTGAAGCACTGACCCGCGCGCAGCTCGGTGAGGACGGTCTCCACGTCCGCAATCGAGCAGCGCATCCACTCCAGCTCGACCCGCTCGAAACCCTTCCTCATGAGGGCGGCGCGCACCTCGTGGTCAGTGAAGATCGTTCCGTCGTCGCGCTCGGCGGACTCGTCGATTTCGATCCGGTAATTCCTGATGGCGGCAGTCCTGAGCTGCTCGGCGACGCGCTGCCTGACGGCGCGGGTGGACTGGCCGACCTTGAGGAGTCCCTTGTGCGCGTCGTCCTCGATGGTGTAGGCGTAGATGCGCGGTCGGGCCTCGGGCTTCGGCGCGAGGATTTCGTCGATGGTGGGATTACTCATCCGCGTCATCCCCACTTAGATCCATTGGACGGACGACCTTTTCGATGAACGCAATCTCGCTCGCCGAGATCCCATATTTCGCGTAAAGGTCTTCGTCCGTCCACTTTCTCGTCCAATCTTGCGTCGGGACGAAGGTGTAGACCCTTCGGGTGGTATTGTGAGACGGCTTATGTAGGAGAATCAGAAGACGAGTCAGCCGGCAGGAGAGATAGGATAATGCGCTTTCGGCCTCGGTCTTCGAGTCGAACGGGCCAATGCACAAATACGTCTCTGAGGAAATACTGCCCGGCTCGCCTACGAATGGGGTGCTGATAATCTTGTGTGGGTAGGTGTCCTTGTTTCCGGTACCCGGAGCGGCGAATCCCACGAAGAGCTTCCACTTATCGATGAGGTCAGCGCCAGTTATGATCGAGTTGCTAGATGTGTATCCCGTGCCGCCATTCTGGTAAACGAGAACATCTTTAACACCTTTGGTAGCCTTCCCCCTAAACGTCGATTCGAGTCCAAACGGCCTTCTCGTACTTACCAACCGATCAAACCGCTTATCAGCAGGCAATGCTAAAGTGTCGGTTGCACCGGTCTCGACAGCAACGACTTTCTTGAGGATTGACAAGCCCTCGTTGAAGCGGATGAACACTTCCACTCCCTCCTCAAGGAGCGGACGAGTTGACGTCGAAGGGGCCTCGTCCTTGAAGTGCGTTGTAACACGGCACGACCCTGGGTTATCCCGGTCCCAAAGGAAGTAGCAAACACCACCTTTTAGAGCCACTCCCGGAAAGACATCCGATGAGATCACATAGTCGTCTATTGAACGAAGGCGGTCGTTTTCCAGCATCGACGCTCTGAAATCATCTAGTCCCTTGCCTCCCGTGAACCAACGGGCGGGAATAACCATCGTTAGCAGGCGTGGCTCGAGCTTCTTTGCTTGGTCAACAAAAAGGTTATAGATCGGCATAGCGGAAGTACCTGAGCCACCCCCGTCTGCCAGTTGATACGGTGGATTGCCGATGATTACGTCGAACTGCATATCGCCTCCGAATAACTCGGCCAGCCGAGCCTTGATGTCGTCGGTATGGATGAATGCATACGCATGAGTCTCCAGTCCCTCGCCACGGTCATAGTCGCGCTGATTAGCGCCGCAGTAGGCGCACCTGCCACCCACCCACGTGTGCTCGGTGCGCTGGAACCAGATGTTCCCCTCTTCGCTGGCAAATGAGCGGGCAATCGAGTGCTGGCCGTTGGCGTGTTTGGAGCAGTAGAGGCTGCGCCGCGCCAGCAGACTGGTGAGATGCGTGATGCCGATGCCGAATACCTGCTGAGTCAGGATGTGATCGACGCGCGCCTCGAGGTCGGGGATTTCGTCCGCCAGACCGCTGATCAGACGGCTGGTGATCTCTCGCAGGAAGACGCCCGACTTGGTACACGGGTCGAGGAAGCGCGCTGACTTATCGGCCCAGATGTCCGCGCCGCCATTGGCCGCCTTCCACACCTCGGCCAGCGTGTCTAACATACGGTTGGCGAACTCCGGCGGCGTGAAGACCTCATCGTTTGAAAGGTTGGCGATGCAGGTCAGCACATCCGGGTTGCGACCGCGCAGGGTGAAGCTGGCCTGACTCATAAGGTCTCCTTCGATGTGTCGTCGGGCATGGCAGCGGCCAGCTCGCTCACGGTCAGCGGCGGGTAAGTTCTGGTCGGCGCGAAAATGGCGTCTTTGCTGGCGTTGGCCCAGAGCGTGCCTTCGGCGCTGAAAGCTGACGACGTGGCGAGATGATCGAGACGAAAATCGCGCCGCTGGAACTTGCCCTTGCCCAGATAGCCCCATTCCGCAAAGGTGATCGGCTGGTCATCGCTGGCGCGCATCCTGAGAGCGTCACCGTGGACAATGTTCTGCGACAGCACATAAGATGCGGCCCGATAGAGATCGTCCGATTCGTCGAGCTTCAGATAGTCGGCGAGGATTTCCAGCATATTCGCCCGGCACTCGGCGATGTTGTCCTCCAGCAGCTCGATCCCGTAGGTACACATCAGCGCGAGAAGCGCGTAGTGACGCTTTTCAAAGGCGGACTTCCCAAATTTGAGTTCGACGGCGGCGAGCTTCCGCTGCAGGATGCGGACAAGGAAGTTCCCGCTCCCGCAGGCCGGTTCGAGGAAGCGGGAGTCAATCCGCTCAGTCTCGTCCCTGACCAGATCGAGCATGGCCTCAACCATCCACGCCGGGGTAAAGACTTCTCCGTGGTCGGCGACGCGTTGTTTGGACTTGATCTGGCTCATGGGTCGATGCACTTCTAAGTCTCGCTTCCCTGTTGTGCTGTCACCACCGCTTAAGAGGTCTCTATGATGCAGCATTAAGGCCCATCTGGCTAGAGAGACGCTGTCTGAACCGATGTCTCCCGACGCGGATTCGAGCGAGCAAAGCGATCAGAATCAAAAAGCATCGTTCAAAAACGAGGATTTCCCCAAAGAGGCGACGGGATCAGGGCCTATACGCGCCAACTTAAGGGTCATGCTGCTGATCAGACCTCACCCCCCGTTCCCCCTTCGCGGCCTTCGGCTCCTGCCGAACAAAGAGACGTTCGGCACGCTACGCCGCAAGCGGAGAGGGGGAACGGCCACAAACGTTTGAGGTTGATCAATCAGGAGAGAAAAGCGGAGCGATGAAGCTCCTGTCCAACTACTTCGTGTAGCTGAGCGGGTCGCCCTGCGTGCCTTTTTTGCCGTCCGGCCAGACGGTTTTATCGTCGAATTTGACGCCGCTCAGATTGGCGCCGGTCAGCACCGCGCCCTGAAGATTGGCGCTGTTGAGGACAGCGTTGGTCAGGTTGGCTCCGCTCAGGCGCGCGCCCTGAAGGTTCGCGCCGGTCAGGTTGGCGACATTGAGAATGGCGTTATTGAAATCCGCGTAAGCCATCTGCGCGGTGGTGGCGTCGATGCCGGTCATGTTCGAGCTACGCAGGATCGCTTCCTTGAGGATTGCGCCTTGCAGCTTGGCCCCGCGCAGATTCGCGCCTTCGAGCGAAAGCCGGGTCATATCGAGCGCGCTCAGGTCGATACCGGCCAGACGGGGATTTTCCCCCGATGCCATCAGCGCAACAATCAGTTCCTTGCGGCTCAACTCAGCCATTCGTCGGCTCCTCTCGATAGAAAGCGATAATCTGATCGATGGTTTCATCCAGCAGCGTCGTTGGCTCCCAGCCAATCGTCGCCCTGATCTTGTCGAGGCTGGGGACGCGGCGGCGGAAATCCTCGAAGCCCGCCTCGTAGGCTTCCTCATAGGGTATCAGTTTAATCTCGGACGCGCTGCCAGCGCGGGCGCGGACACGCTCGGCCAGCTCCAGCATCGACACTTCCTCGTTGCTGCCGATATTGACGACCTGCCCGACCGCCGCAGGCGCGTCCGACAGCCGATGGATGGCGCGGACGACATTGCGGACGTTGCAGAAGCAGCGCTGCTGTTGGCCGTCGCCATAGACCTGAATCGGCTCACCGTTGAGCGCCCAGCGGACGAAGCGCGGCAGCACCATGCCGTACTGGCCGGACTGGCGCGGCCCGACGGTGTTGAACAGCCGGAAAATGACCACCGGCAGATTGACTTCCTTATGGTAGGCCAGCGCCAGAAACTCGTCGATGGCTTTCGAGGCAGCGTAGCTCCAGCGGCTGCGGCTGGTCGGGCCTTCGAGCCGGTCGTCGTCCTCGGCGAAGGGAATACGCACGCCTTTGCCATAGACTTCTGACGTCGAGGCGATCAGCACCTTTTTGCGATAGCGTCGCGCTGTCTTGAGCACGACTTCCGTGCCGCCGACGTTGATCTCGATGGTGGCAATCGGCTCGCTGATGATCTTCTGGACGCCGACCGCCGCCGCGAGGTGATAAATCACGTCGCACTCGCTCACCAGACGATCCATGACGTGAATGTTACGGATATCCTCGATGGCGGAACGAAAGTGAGGATGTGTCTCCAGTCGAGAAATGTTGCTCAGACGGCCTGTGCTCAGGTCGTCAATCACGGTGACGTGGTCGCCTGCCGCCAGCAGCTCTTCGGCCAGATGCCCGCCGATGAAACCGGCCCCACCCGTAATCAGCGCGTGTGTCATAAACGCCCTTCAGCTTCGCTCCATGCCCGACTCGTAATTTTACCGTAAGTAAGGCGGCTTGTCAGCAGGGGGACACCTGATCTGCTGGCGACGTCAGATCGTTGATCTCGACATCCTTCAGACTCCGCCAGTTCTTGAAGTGCATCCGTGTCAGCATGGTCTGCCCCTCTCCCTGCCTGATCGAGCGCGAACACATTGCAAAACTGTACTATAGACGCGGCCTAAGCTCAATTACCCACAATTGGGGCCGATTTGTGGGAAAAGACTGGAAATTAGAAGCAGGTTTGGATTGAGTTTGAATTCGGGCAGTTGCGCGTTAGAAAAGCCTATGCTAGATTGAAGCTCGACGTTTGAAAGCTGATAGGCACTGCCGCCACCGCTCTCATGGCACGCGCTGTAACCCAAAGGCACGATCAATGGCTGAAAAGATTCTAGTCATCGACGACGAAGACACCACCGTCCAGCTCATCACGCTGCTGCTGGAACGACGCGGGTTCGAGGTCATCAAGGCGTACAGCGCGGAAGAAGGGCTGCGGAAAGCCTACCGCTATCAGCCTGACCTTGTGCTGCTCGACATCATGATGCCGGACATGGACGGCTGGGAAGTCTGCCGCCGCCTGCGCGATATGTCTGACGTGCCGATCATCTTCCTGACGGCGCGGATCGAAGGGCCGGACATCGTCAAAGGTCTGGAGATGGGCGCGGACGACTACATCACCAAGCCTTATGACAACGACGAACTGGTGGCGCGCGTGCGGGCGCACCTGCGCCGTTCGCCCAAGCCGAACATGAGCGAGGAACTGTCGTTCAACGGCGGCGACTTCCGCATCAACTTCATGAACCGTGAAGTGCGCGTCCGTAACGACCTCAAGCACCTGACGCCGAAGGAATTCAACCTGCTCGGCGTGCTGGTGCGCAATGCCGGGCGCGTCGTTCCGCGTAATGAGCTGGTCACAGAAGCCTGGGGCGAAGAATACTCCGACGCCATCGACAGCCTCAAGCTCTACATTCACTATCTGCGCCAGAAGCTGGAAATCGACCCGGAGCGTCCCGAATACATCCTGACCTCGCGCGGCGTCGGCTACCGTTTCACCAACCGCTAGCCTGATTTCGTCGCGCGTTTGCTTCTACGTCCTTAAATCGCATCCTCGGCCAACCCCACCTTCAGCCAGCCCTTCCCCCCTCGCCCTGAGGCGCAGCGTCCCGAACAGCCTGATCGTTCGGGCGCAGCCGCAGGCCGCGAAGGGGGCCGGGGGTGAGGGCATTACCGCCGCAGCCTTTGCCACAGCAGCACCAGCGAGGCCGTCACCATCGGAATCAGCATGACGCTGTTATGCGGCGCGGGCGCGGCGACATCAGCGCTGATCGTCAGCGGCTCTGGCACGAAGATAAAAAAGAAGACGATCAGCGACAGGACAGCAATGAATTTGCGCCGCCTGTCGAGCGGCGTAATCATGTCGAGCGGCGCGGCATAAATCCGACCAAACAGCAGCAGCAGCACCGCCCACAATATCCAGGTCGGGTTGCGGATCGCCAGCAGGAACGAGACGATCATCAGCGGCCAGTAGACCTTGCGCGCCCACGACCCGACGAGCGAGAACAGCACATGGCCGCCGTCGAGCTGGCCGATGGGGATCAGGTTAAGCGCCGTCACCAGCAGCCCGGCCCAGCCCGCCATCGCCAGTTGATTGATGTAGACGTCATACTGGCCGTCGGGGACGAACCGCCCGAAGACCAGCACCTTCGCCAGCGCATAGAGCAGCGAATTGCCTTCGAGCGCCCCACCCGGCATGATCGGCCCGACCGTCGAGGTTTTCAAGCCGATGAACAGGATCGGAATGGCGAAGATCAGACCGGCCAGCGGGCCTGCCGCGCCAACGTCGAGCAGCACCTTGCGGCTGCGGATCGGCTCCCGAAGCTGGATGAACGCGCCGAACGTGCCGAGGAAGCTGATGAATGGGGCGGGGATGAAGTACGGCAGCGTCACCGCCAGCCGGTGATGGCGGGCGGCGAAATAGTGGCCCAACTCATGCGCGCCGAGGATCAGCAGGATGCTGGCAGCGTAAGGAATGCCGCGCCATAAGTTCAGGAACATGTTATCGACCAGCGCCTGCGCCTGATGCGGATCGACGTTGGCGGCAATCTCATTGATCGCCATTTCCGTGCCGAGCCACAACACGCTAAAGATCGTCACCGCGAACAGGATGATGTTCAGCGTCGAACTGCGCGGCTGTGGATGCGCCCGCCCGCTGAAGATGTGGACGACCTGCTGATCTCCGAACACCCGGAACATCGGATAAAAGTCGTCGGCAGCCAGCAGCGTGTCGAGCCTGCCGAACGCTTCTTCCGAGTCGAGCAGCAGCCGGCCCTCGAACGAGGCGATCAGGCGGGTTTCCTGACTCATCAGGACAATATTATCGCGGCGGAACACTTCCATCGGGTTGGGATCGAACGTCTCGCGCTCGACGGCAAAGATAGTGGCTACCTTGCCACGCAGTTCGTGATACAGAAGATGATCGTCGTTGGCTTCGACCCGCGCCGGAGTTCGCGCGACCGGGCGATCTTCGGTTGACGACGCGGTTTCATTGAGCATGGAACGCTACTCCAGCGAACGCCTCCACCCGACGGGCAGAGGCGAAGCAATCTGATGGATTTTACGTTACTGAGATGAGGGCGGCGTGATAATCTGCCACGAGTCGCCACCCGGCACAAGCTGAAGCACCGAGCCATCGGTGCTGCTGACGTAGAGGCTTTCCTCGCCATCAGCCAGCGCCGCCGCCTGAACGAAGCCCTCGTAGCCCTTTTCCGGCTCAGTCGCCAGCCCCAGACGGCTGCGTACCTGATCGTTGCCGCGCCAGACGAAACCGAGTTCGCGCAGCGGCTGGAGCAGCGGTGGCGGCGGGACGAAGCTCGGCTCCGACTCCGGGTCTTTGGCCGGGTCGAACTGGTTATCGAACAGCACCCAGGCCGGTTTGAAGCCATCGTTGAACAGGGCGTAGATGCGGTTCGTCGCTTTGACGTAGATCATCCGTCCGCGCTCGAACGACTGCTCGACCAGCTCGGTCTGCTGCTCTTTCGTTTCGGGGCAGTCGGTCGGCCCCGGCTGGAAGAACCAGGCATCGGGACACGACAGCGGGACCGTCAGCGTCTGCTCGGTGACATTCGTGCCATCGCCGACGCTGAGGATGAACTGCACCTGTACCCGGTCGCTGCGCTTCGTCGGCACGCTCAGCTTGCCGTCGGCAGGCACGTTCCAGAGCTGGCTGCGCGCGCCGGTCTTGTCGAGCCGATAGATGATCGCGCCGCTGGTGGCGCGGGTTGACCAGTAGAGCGTGACGGCTTCACCGGGCGCAACTGAGAGGACATTGGTCGTGAAAAATTCGATGCGCGGCGCGTTCGGGTTGACCGAGCGTGTCGCCGTCGAGGCGACCGCCGCCTGTCCGGTGCTGGTCGGGCCGAACAGCGGCGTCGGCGACGGCCCGCCGGTCGAGGTCATCGGCGGCAGCGTCGGCGAGGCGGTCGGCGTGGCATCCGTCCCCGGCGTGCGCGAGGCCGCCAGCGTGGGGGTCAGCGTCGCCGTCGGGGCAGCAGTCGGCAGCACCTGCACCGCCGTCGCGCCGCAGGCCGAGACGGCCAGCGCAAGCGCAAGGAACAAAAAGCGCGACCCTGCGCGCAGAGCTTTGTAGAGGCTCAATGCATCAAGCCCGTTCCTGTCTTTCTGCACTCTCGACACCGAAGCAACCTGTAATGAGCGTCAGCCCACAGCCAGTCCCCATTCTAACACGTCTAGCGCACGCTGATGCGGCTGCCATCGGGTGTCTTTTCGAGCGCAATATGCACCGGGAAAGCGTCGCGCAGTTCCTCGATATGCGTGATGGCGAGGATTAACTCAAAATCGTCCTGCACCGCGTTAATGGCGTCGATCAGCTTGTTACGCCCATCCTCGTCCTGCGTGCCGAAGCCCTCGTCGATGAACAGCGTGCTCAGATGCGCTCCGGCACGCCGCGCCAGAAGCTGCGACAGCGCCACGCGGACGGCAAAGTTGATACGGAAGGCTTCGCCGCCGCTGTACATCTCGTAGCTGCGCGTGCCAAGTTCATCGGCGATCTGAATGTCGAGCGTCTCGGCAAGGTCGCCGCTGACTTTCTCGCGCTGCGTCCGTATCGCCAGATGCATCCTGCCATCCGTCATCCGTGAGAGGATGCCATTCGCGCCCACCTCAAGCTCCGGGATGGCCGTCTCAATAATCATGGCCGGGATGCCGTTCTTGCCGAAAGCCACACGCAGCTCCTCGTACAGCCCGCGTTCTTCACGCTGAAGATCGCGCTTGAGTTCGAGTTCTTCCTTGCGGATGCGCTGAACGTCGAGCGCCTTCAGCCCCTGGCGCGACTCGATCACTTTGTCCTGCGCCGCTCGTTCCTGCGCGCGGGCGATCCGCGCTTCGCTCTCTCGTGCCTGATGCTCTTTGACGAGGACATCGAGCTGGGCAATCTCCTCAATCACCTCGGCGAGCGTTTGCTGATCGTCGGCGATGTGTCCCTCAATCCGGGCGCAGCGGCCTCGCGCGTCAACCAGCAAGGCTTTCTGTCCGTCGAGCGATTCGAGCGCGGTGAGCAGCTTTTGCTGGCGCACTTCGTAATCGCGGTAGGTCTTCAACTGTTCGCGGGCGGTGTTGTGCTGCTGGCTGTCGTAGCCGAGCGCGTCGCGCTGCGCGTCGAGGTCGGCGATCTGGCGGCGAATTCTCGCGCCGAACTTCTGCTCGTTCAACTGCGCCATCACGGCGTCAAGCCGGGCCTGCTGCTCGGCCAGCCGACCGGCAGCATCGCTGGCATGGTCGACCGCCGCCTGAAGATTGGCCGACCGCTTGCGCAGCGCGTCGAGGCGCAGCAAATCCTGACTCAAATCCTTGACACGCGCGGCATAGGTCGACAACTCTTTGACGATGTCACCTGTGCGCGACTGATTGGTGCGGTAGAGGTCGCCGCGCTCCCGGCCCTGAACCTTCAAATCGTCGAGGATTTCCGTCAGATGCGACTCATCGAGCGGCTGACCACAGAGCGGACAAACCGCGCCGTCTGCCGCTTCCAGCCTTCCGATACGATCCTTAAGCGCATTCATCTCAATGAACAGGCCGCTGTTGGTTCCCTTGAGTTCAGCCTGCTCCTTCTCAAGTTCCCCGGCTTGCAATCGGAATGAGTCACGCTGCCCGTCAAGGTCTTCGAGCGTCAGGATTTCAGCCTGCACCTGGCTCAATTCATCCGGTCTGGCCGCGCTGATCGTCCGCTCAAGCTGGTCAATCGCCGACTCATAGCGTCCAGCTTCTGTTTCCAGCGCGCCCCGCGCCTTGTCTAATTCGCGTTCGAGGGCGTGGCGCTGCTCGTCGAAGTCCTTGAGCAGCGTCAGCTTCTCGCCGAGCGTGCCATCGACCGACCGCGCCGCCTGAAGGGTCGCGTAGCCGCGCTCGATTTCCTCGCGGGCCGAGACGACTGTTTCAAACTCGGCGATGCGATCCTGATGCGTTTTGATCTCGGCGCTGGCGGCAACCAGCTCGCGCTGCCGGTCGAGCAGACTGCGCTCCAGCGCGCCCTGCCGCGCCTTCGCATTTCGCAGGTCGGCGGGCGCGTGCTCAACTTCCTTCAGCTTCGCGTCCGCCGCTTCAAGTTTGGCCTGAGCCTCTAACTGCGCCTGCTTCGCCGCTTCCAGCGCGACACGCAGCGCCGGTTCCTTCGCCAGTTCGTCGTCGATCCCGGCCAGGATCCCATCGACCCGACTGATGGCCTCGGTCATCGCCGTGATTTTTTCTTTAGTCGCTTTTTCGTATTTTTCCCAGCGCGCCAGACCGAGGATGTCGGCCAGAATTTCCTTGCGCTGCGCCGGGGTTTTCGTGGTGAATGAGTCGGCCTTGCCCTGCTGCAAAAAGGCCGAGTTGACGAACGTTTCATAATCGAGCCGGAGCAGATCGGTGATCTTCTGCTGCGTCGCCCGCAGCGCTGATTCGGAGCGTGTCTCCAGTTGACCGTTCTCCAGAACAGCGAACAGATCCAGATAAATCTTGCCGCTGCCCTTGCGCGTGCGCTGGCGCAGCACCCGATAGGTCGCGCCTTCATGCTCAAAGTCGAGCTGCACGTGCATGTCGTTCTGGCCGAGATGCACCAGCGCGTCATCGCCCTTGCCGCGCGCCTTCCCCCAGAGTACCCAGGTGATCGCGTCGAGCAGCGACGATTTGCCCGCGCCGTTCGCGCCGGTCAGGCAGGCGAGACGGATGCCCTCGAAGATCAGCGGTTCCGGCGAACGATAGGCGAGAAAGTTTTTGATTTCGAGACGAATAGGGAGCATCAGCAGCAAACCTGTGTAAGAGCGCTAAGGCCGAGAACCGAGTCAATACAGCGCAGACGTTCCGCACCTTGCCGTATTTAGATAATTCCATCAGGTAGTAAACGCCAGATCAAGGCACACCCGGTCTTTTTCTCGGCTCTCGGTTCTGATTTTTTAGACTTCAATCCTCATGCCGAGGGTGGCGCTGGTGACGGCAGCTTCGATCAAGTCCTGCACGCGCGCGCCTTCGTCGAAATCCGGCTCAAGCGGGCGATCACTGGCAATCGCGCTGACGAACTCGCGCGCCAGCGCGTCCTGCTCGCGGAAGACGTGATGTGCGGCGTTCTGCGGCGTCCAGATCGCGTCAGGAATCGGCAGCGACAGCCGTTTTCCTCCGGCGCGAAAGCCGCTGACTTCCTGAAGCTGGTTCCAGTCCATCGAGACGAACAGCGTCCCTTCCGAGCCGTGAATCTCCAACTGCTGCTGGCCGAACGGCGATCCCTCGACCGCCAGTGCGCTCAGATGCAGGTTGCCCTGCGCGCCGCTGGCGAAGGTCAGCGCAAGGGTCGCCGAATCTTCAGCGCGGTGATAGTCCTTGATAATGGGGCCGGGCTGCCGCTCGACCAGCCGGGTCGAGGCGGCTATCAGCGCGGTCACGTCGCCGAAGAACCAGCGCGCCAGATGCAGCCAGTGCGCGCCGAGGTTGGCGATCACCCCCGCTCCGGCGACATCGGCATCGAAGCGCCAGTTGTACTTCGACTCGCGGCCATAACCGGCGTAATAACGCATATTGAGATGATAAGGCTGGCCGATGAAACCTTCGGCGATCAACTGGCGGACGTAGCGCACAGCGGGCATGTAACGATGGGTGAACGAGGCCATCGTGAAACTACCCATGCGCCGGGCGAGGTTCGCCATCTCGTGCGCCTGCGCGGCGGTCTGGGCCATCGGCATCTCACACAGCACGCTCAGTTCAGCTTCGAGCGCCAGCATCGTCATCGGATAGTGCGAGTCGGTCGCCGACGCGATGATGACCGCATCGAGGTCGCCGGATGTCAGCATCCGCCGATAATCGGTGTAGGTCACGGGAATATCCCAGCGCTGAGCAAAGTCCTGCAAGCGGGTGTAATCGCGCCCGCAGACAGCGACGATCCGCGCCTGTGGATGCGCCTTAAGCGCGGGCAGATAAACCGAGTCGGCCCACCAGCTTGTCCCGATGATGCCTACCCGCACCATGACAGTAAGCCTTTCATGAAACCTTTCCTGACATTTTCACTCTAACTCAGACTGCGCGGCGCTGAAGATCGTTTCGGCAGCATCGAGCAGCTTCACGCGGCGCTCGCGGTCGACGTCCTTGCTGACAAGGTAGCGTTCGAGGAGTTCCAGGTCGGTCAGCCCTTCCGGGCTGCCGCCGAGTCGGGTGCGAATCGGCTGCTCGACATCCTTGCTGACAGCGGCGATCATATTGACACCGGCCTGGCGCAGCACATCGCGGATCAGCGACTCGTCGAACCGCGCCTCAGTCTGCAAGCTCAGATCGACGCGGATACGAACGACGCAGTCCTGAAGGTTATAACGATTAATCAGCGCGACGACGTCCTGGGTCGGCTCGTCAGTTTCGCGCAGGTCGGCGCGAATGGTGACGAATTTCCGCGCCGCCACCTTCTCAAACTGCCACTGCGTCGCGCCGCGCGCCAGCTCGACCCAGCAGAAGCCCTTTTCGTCGCCTTCTTCGCCGAAGTCGATCCGCTCCATGCTGCCGCTGTAGACGACCGGCGGCGCGTCAGAGCGCTTGTGCGTCAGGTTCTGGTGCCTGTGGACGTGACCGAGCGCGACGTAGTCCCAGCGCGGGTCGGCCAGCGCCGACACCGGCACGCTCACGTCGCGTCCGAGCATGACCTGACGCTCACTGCCGAGGGTCGCTTCGTCAATCGAGAAATGGGCCGTCAGCACGCGCGGCACTGCCGGAGCGCCCGCCGCGACGGCCAGCCCATCCGCTTCAGCGGCCAGCGAATCGAGCACCTGAATCAGGTCAGCGCGCATCATCTGGTCAATGTCGGCAATCGTCATGCCCGCCGTATCGACCTTTTCCAGCAGCCGTGAACGCAGTGGATAGGGCGCTGCACCGACGATCACCGGGCCGCGCTTCGTCTGCACGACACGATCTTCGTATTCGCTGGCGACCCAGACATTCGGCACCTGAAGGGTATCGTAAATCTCAATGCTCGACGCCTTGAGCGCCATCGGTGGGACGTCGTGATTGCCGATCAGCATGATGATCGGGGCCAGCGCAGCCAGATCGCGGATGCGATAGGCGAACTCGCGCTGATAAGTCGGGTTGGGGGTGCGCGTCTTGAAAGCATCTCCGGCGAAGATCGTCAGATCGACGTCGTGCTCGCGGGCGAACGCGATCATCTCGTCCATGCGGCGCAGAAAATCCTCGACGCGCGAATTCAGCCCCGTCTGCGGGCTGGTGCGGCCATAGTTTTCCATGCCGATGTGCGTGTCGGCGAAGTGCAGCAGGCGAATCGGTTCAGCCATTGTCAGCGCTCGGTAGGTCGATAGTAACAGTCTGAGATTTTACCACAGTCCGGCATAATTTCGCTATTTTGTTCGATTAGCGATCAAGTCTGTTCACTGTCAAGCACGGCGCGGACGATACGCTCGTGAGCGCGGCCATTGCCGATAATCAGGCCGCGATTCGCCAGCGCCCGCCCCTGCGAGAAGTCGAGCGGCGAGCCGTCGAGGTCGGTGCAGCGTCCGCCCGCCGTTTGCGCCAGCGCCACGCCTGCCGCGTGATCCCAGACACAGTGCTTCGTCCCGGCGTCGCGCGGCAGGCGCAGATACAAATCGGCCTCGCCATCCGCGACCAGCCCGTACTTCTCCATACTATCGATGTCCTTGAGCGGCGCAGCCGTGATGCCCGCCGCCCGCCGCGCCCGTTGTATCCAGTCAGCGTCACGGTGCGCCGACTCGACGCTCTCGGCCAGTCGAAAATCCGCCACGTTTTCGCGCTCGGACACCTGAAGGGCAGCCCGCGGGCCGCCGTTGATCGGCTCGGCATAGGCGACGCCATGCTCGGTGTAAAACAACGTCCCGTGGACATACTCGGCGTCGTGGCCCGGCGCGCCGATCACGCCCTCGGTCGGGATGCCGTCACGCAGGACGCCGACGCCGATAGCATAATGCCGGTTGGCGATAAAGCCTTTCGTGCCATCGACCGGGTCGATCACCCACGTCCGCTCGGTCTGCCCGCCCTGACCGTGATCGAGCCAGCGCACCATGTCGGCCTCGGTGAGGTCGTCATCCAGAATGACCGTCAGCAATTTGGCGATAATCAGCCGGTGCGGCTCTGACACGAGATCGAGAAACTGGCGGCTCTGCTCCTCGGCAATGAGGGCCTCATCCGGGTACGCTGTGCCGATGGCGCGCGCCAGAATCACCTGCGAGCCGTAGTCAGCAATCGTCACCGGATCGTCAATGCCCTTGTCGCTCCCGACGACGTGCATTTCCTGAACCCGGCGGCAGAGCAGCGCAGCCTGCCGCACAGCACGCAGAATCGGCGCAAAATCAGTCATCAGCGGACACTTTCTGACAGGCCGGACGGACGAATTTCAAGAGTAGACGCGAATCGGGTAAACTTCAACCTGGACACCCTCACTCCCGGCCCCTCTCCCGGCGGGAAAGGGGTGCAAAGACCTGCATTATGGCCTTGAAGTTTCTCAGCAGTCAAAAGCAACCTTGAATTTATCTTTCTCCCCGCGCCCTGAGGGAGAGGGGCCGGGGGTGAGGGTCAACGTCAACAATGACCCAAAACCTGTTATTCGTCACCCACTATACCGGCCTCGGCGGCGGCGAGACCGCGCTGGTCACGCTGGCGTCGAGCCTCGACCCGGCGCGCTACCGACCGCATCTGCTCGTCCCGGCAGACGGGCAGTTGGCCGAACGCTGGCGGGCGAGCGGCTGGCCGGTACAGATCGCCCCGTTTCGCGGCGCGACGACCTGGTTTGTCCCGGCGCTGTGGGCGCGCCTGCCGATCAGCCGGACGATTGAACGTCTGATCCGCGAGCAGGACATTGCCCTCGTTCACAGCGACTATCATGCGCTGCCGATGGCGCTCCCCGCCGCCGAGCGCGCGGGCGTCCCGGCCATCTGGACGTGCATGGGCTGGTGGTTCCGACCGAAGCCGTGGCAGCGCGGCTTCTTCCAGCGCAGCGCCGCGACCTTCGCTCATTCGCTGGCGATCAGGCGCGGCTTTCTCGGCGAGCCGCCATTTATGCCGCCGGAGCGCGTCGAGGTACTTTATCCGGGCGTTGACACCGAGCGTTTCCGCCCCGACGTCGATGGCTCGCGGGTGCGCCTTCAGGCCGGGATCGCGCAAGACGCGCCGGTTGTGGCGCTGGTAGCGCGTTTCCAGAAAGTTAAAGGGCATGAGGTCTTTCAGGCAATGGCGCGCCAGGTCGCCTATCAGATTCCAGCGGCGCGTTTCATCGTCGCCGGGGAGAACGTCCACGGCGTCAGCGCCGACGAGGCGTACAAAAAGAGCATTCTGGAGGCCGCCGAACAGGACTCGTATCTGCGCGAGCGGCTGACCTATCTCGGCTTCCGCGACGATGTCGAGCGGGTCTTTGCCGCCGCCGATGTGGTCGTATGCGCGTCCGCCTTCGAGAGTTTCGGCGTCGCTAACGTCGAGGCGATGGCGAGCGGCAGGCCGGTCGTCAGCACCAATCACGGCGGGCCAGCAGAAACGATTGTCGATGGTGAAACTGGCCTGCTGGTCGAGCCGGGGGACGAAGCCGGGCTGGCGCGCAGCGTCATTACCCTGCTCCACAGTGCCAGCCTGCGCCATCAGATGGGGACAGCAGCCCGCGCCCGCGCCGTCTCGCTGTTCTCGGCTCAGGCGACGGCGGCTCAGTTCACGTGCACGCTGGAGCGGCTGATATGAAGCTTTCCCTCACCCCCGGCCCCTCTCCCTCAGGGCGAGGGGCGAAAGATTCGATGCAGGAAATGTTTTCCCCCCTCTTTAATAACCATCAAAAAACTAAGTATGCGTCGCCGATTTTGACGCCAGATGTTCCAGTGAAATACCCTTTAGCAAAGTTTCCTCCCCTCGCCCTGAGGGAGAGGGGCCGGGGGTGAGGGTATTGAAACCATGAAAATCCTGCTGATCTCCCGCTGCCCGCCCTACCCGCTCTACCTCGGCGACCGGCTGATCGTCTTTCATCTCGGTCAGGAACTGGAAGGGCGCAAACATGAAGTTGACCTGCTGGCCTTCGTCGAGCAGCCATCCGACTGGGCCGAGCAGCGCCACTACGAAGGCTACTTCCGCGCTGTCGAGCTGATCGACGCGCCGAAGCGTTCGCCGGTCAGCGCCATCCGCCGCCAGCTCGCGCCCTTCACGCGCTTTCCGCGCTGGGCCGGACAGGCGTCGTCGCCAGTCATGTGGGAAGCGATTGTCCGACGGCTGGCGCAGCAGCGCTATGACGTCGTCCAGTTGTTCGGCGGCGTGCAGGTCTACGAGTACCGGCAGGCGCTTGGCGACCTTCCGACGGTCATCACGCCTTACGAAAGCTACAGCCTCTACCTGCGTCGCGCTCTCGCCCGCGCCAGCAGCCTGCGGGAGCAGCTTTCGCTGACGGCACAGGCATGGGTCGCGCGGCGCTTCGAGTCGTGGATGTTCACGCCCTATGACCGCACGGTTGTCGTCTCGCCGCAGGATCAAGCGATGCTGCGCGCGCTCAACCCGAAGCTGCGCGTCGAGGTCATCCCCAATGGCGTCGATCTGACCGAGTTCCGGGTGCGACCGACCGAGCGCACTGAGTCGCTGCTGCTGTTTGTCGGCAACTACGAATACGCGCCCAACGTCGATGCAGCGCTGCGGCTGGCGACCGACATTCTGCCGCGCGTGCGCCAGCGCGTGCCAGACGCCCGACTCTATCTGGTCGGCAACGCGCCGCCGCCAGAGCTTCAGGCGCTGGCAGGCGAGTCGATCATCGTCACCGGGCGCGTGCCGGACGTGCGCCCTTATCTGGCGCGGGCGGCGGCCTTCGTCAGCCCGCTCCGACTCGGCGCAGGCATCAAAAATAAGGTGCTGGAAGCGCTGGCGATGGGCTGCCCGCTGGTCGCCACCCCGTTGAGCGTCGATGGGATCGCCGTCACCGACGGCCATGACGCGCTGATCGCCGACGGCGACGGCCTGATCGACGCGATTGTGCGCGTCCTTCAGGACGCCGATTTACGCCAGCAATTGTCGAGCAATGGGCGCGCGCTGATCGAAGCGCAGTATAGTTGGATGCGCGTCGGCCAGTTGTACGAAGCGCTCTACGCTGAGGTTCAAGCTAGCCGATAACGCCCCATCGCCAGTACAATGCAGGCAGCGCACTCGTGCTGAGAGTAAAGCCACACCCATGACTAACAGGCCCGCCAATTCCCGCGTCGTCACACTGGCCGAGCGACCCGATTTATATGATGCCGCGCAGGCTATCACCGATGCGAGTTGGCCGCCCTTTATGCACCATGATGCCGTTGCCGGTCGCCTCTGGGATCGGCTGATAGCTGACTTCCCGGCTTTCCAGTTCGTCCTGCTCGCACCTGACGACACGATTCTCGCCTACGCCAACAGCATCCCTATCGTTTGGGACGGCGATGAGAACAGCTTACCCGAACGCGGCTGGGACTGGGCGTTTGAGGTCGGAGCAGCCACGTTCGATCAGGGGATCGCGCCGAACACGCTCTCGGCCATCAGCATTCAGGTCGATCCGGCGCAGCGCAACCGCGGCCTGAGCGCGATTGCCTTACAGGCCATGCGCGCCATCGCGGCGCATCACGGCTTCCGCGCCCTGATCGCGCCCGTGCGCCCTACGCTTAAGCATCTCTACCCGCTGACCTCAATTGACCGCTACGTGACGTGGACGAAGGCCAGCGGTGAACTGTTCGACCCCTGGCTGCGCGTCCACGCGCGACTCGGCGCGCAGCTCGTCGGGCCGTGTCATGGGTCGATGCATATCAGCGGCACGGTCGCCGAATGGGCCGAGTGGACCGGGATGGCCTTCCCTGAAACCGGACGCTATCTTGTGCCGACGGCGCTGGAGCCGGTCGAGATCGACGTCGAAGCTGACAATGGCCTGTACGTCGAGCCGAACGTCTGGATGATTCACCCGGTGGGCGATCCGGCATGACGACCACCCCGCGCACGCTGGTCATTATCCCGGCGCTGAACGAGGAAGCCAGCCTGCCGGGTCTGATTGCCGGAATCCGCCAACATGCGCCGTGGGTCGATATCGCCGTGGTCAACGATGGCTCGACCGACCGGACGGGCGCGGTCGCGGAACAATGTGGGGCGATTGCGCTGCACTTGCCCTACAACGTCGGTATCGGCGCTGCCGTCCAGACGGGCTTCATTTACGCGGCCCGCGCCGGTTATGACGTGGCGGTTCAGACCGACGGCGACGGCCAGCACCCGCCCGAAGAACTACCCGGTCTGATCGCAGCGCTGATGACAGGCGATGCTGACATGGTGATGGGATCGCGCTTCATCGAAGATCGCGGCTACCGCACGCCGTGGACGCGGCGCGCAGGGATCGTCATTCTGGCGCGGATCATCTCGCTGGTGACAGGACACCGCTGCACCGACCCGACATCGGGTTTTCGCGCCTCGAACCGCCGAACGATCCTGCTCTGCGCGCGGCTCTATCCGCACGATTACCCGGAGCCGGAAGCGGTCGTCATGCTGCTGCGCGCCGGGCTGCGTATCCATGAGATTCCGGTACGGATGCAGGCGCGTCAGGGTGGGCGCTCGTCGATCACGCCGCTGCGCTCGCTCTATTACATGGTCAAGGTCACGCTGGCGATCCTGATCACGCTGCTGCGTAAAGCGCCCGAAATCGAGCGAACCGAGAGCCGAGAACCGGGAGCCGGGTAAAAGATTGTGTGGCTGCTCATATCACTTTTTCAATTGAGTTCCCCGTCTCAGTGCCGCCTCAGGCTCAAAGCCTGGGGCTACGACAACCCAACCCGGCTGAAACCGGCTAAAATTCACACCCTTATTCCGACTTTTTTTGATCTTTTTCTCGGTTCTCCGTTTACTCATTGCTCAGCACTCAGCACTGCTCTCTATGCGCGTCTTGATGCTGTCTAAAGCCTGTATCGTCGGCATTTACCAGCGCAAGCTGGAGGAGGTCGCGCGTCTCGGCGTCGATTTACAGGTGCTCGTGCCGCCGTCGTGGAAGGACGAGCGCGGCGAGATGAAGCTCGAACGCGCCTACACCGACGGCTATCGGCTCAAGGTTGTGCCGATTCGCCTGAACGGCAATTTTCACCTGCATTTTTATCCCGGTCTGGGCCGCGCCATTCAGCGCTTCAAACCGGACATCGTCCACATCGACGAGGAGCCGTACAATCTGGCGACGTGGCAGGCGCTCTACCACGCCCGCCGCGCTGGAGCGCGCAGCCTGTTTTTCTCGTGGCAGAATATCGCCCGCGACTACCCGCCGCCATTCGCGCAGGGCGAGCGCTGGACGCTCAACCACGTCGATTACGCCATCGCCGGGACGGACAGCGCGGCGGCGATCTGGCGGCTCAAGGGCTATCGCGGGCCGCTGGCCGTCATTCCGCAGTTCGGCGTCGATCCGGCTCTGTTCGCGCCGCGCGACGGGCCGCCTCTGGCGCGCCCGTTCACGATGGGTTATTTCGGGCGGCTGGTCGAGGAAAAAGGCATCGGCGTGCTGCTCAACGCGCTGCAAAAGCTGCGCGGCAACTGGCGGCTGATCGTCATGGGCGGCGGGCCGCTGCGCAGCTCGCTCGAAGGCCGGGCGACGGCGCTCGGCATCGCCGACCGCGTCTGGTTCCGCGACGCCGTCGCCTCGACCGATATGCCCGAAGCCTATCATGAGCTTGACGCGCTGGTGCTGCCGTCGCTGACGCGCCCGAACTGGAAGGAACAGTTTGGTCGCGTGCTGGTCGAGGCGATGGCGAGCGGCATCCCGGTCGTCGGCTCGACCAGCGGCGCGATTCCCGGCGTCATCGGCGACGCGGGCCTGATCTTCCCCGAAGGCGACAGCGCCGCGCTCGGCCAGCATCTGGCGGCGCTGCAAACCAACCTCAGCTTGCAGCATGAACTCGCCCATAAGGGACGCCATCGCGCGCTCGACCACTTCACTCACGCGCAGATCGCGGCGGAAACCGTCACGGTGTACGAGGAAATGCTGAAAGATAGAACCGAGAGCCGAGAACCGAGAAGCAAGTAAAAGAAAAGCCGGGAGTGATCCCGGCTCTGGTACTGACCTGATACTTCCGGTAACTGCGCTACAAGTCAGCGTCCGAAGTCTGATCAAGAATTTCCGCGACCTGCTTTGCTGCTTCAATCGGGGACGACGAGCGCAACACCTGTCGCTGCGCCAGAGGAGCCGGGATGTCTTGAGGATCAATTTCACCGACGAGAATCGGAATGATTCGCTTCTGAGCGCCAACGGCTGCGCCAACTTCAAACAGCACAGATGGATTCCGGACACTGTCAGCGCTTAAGAAAACAATCAGCGTTTCGCTCTCCCGGAGCGCATCCTGAAGGATGTCTGACCAGCGTTCTCCCGGCCTGACGGCCTCGAGATCGAACCAATTACGAATACCCGTCGCCTGTAGCCCCTGCGTAAACGCAGCAACCCAGTCCTGATCCTGACGAGAATAGGAGAGGAAAATGTCGTATGCCGTGGTGCGGTCAGTCATTTTCAGCCTTCTCCTTCACCCGATCCTGAAGCTGCTTAAAATACTGATCTAACTCATTGAGCTTGATAATATCACGTTTCTTGAGCGTAACGGGCGCATTAGGTCGTGCCTGAAATTCCTGTATCGACATCCCATGCAGAATGACAATGATTGGGATGCGCCTGCTCCATGCCGCGCCAATCTCCATCCAGACATAAGGCCGATCTAATGCCCAGGGCGTCAAAAGCACAAGGAGTTCGTCGGCCTTTTCCAGAAAGTCGAGGATATCCTGCTCGAACTCAGCGCCGATCTTGATATCGGCTTCATCCAGAAAGACTTTTGCGCCTGAGGTGACAGCTTCCCTTGCGATCTGGCGAGCCACCCAGGTATCTTCACCTGAGTGGCTGATAAACACGAGATGTTCCTGATTTGAAAGACTCATTCCCCGCTCACAGAGTAGCGTACCTCAACCGATTCTAACATGACGATTATAGCCCCGATCAAGGCCGATTGATAACGAGCGAAACACAAACCCGCCATGCGCTGGAAGCCGCTTAATCAGCCTTCGACCGGCATTCCGTGCCAGTGTTCGTATTCCATGTAGCGGGCTGTTTCGTCGGCCTGCGCCGCGCCGAGCAGCTTACCGACCACGTACAGCGACATGTCAATGCCTGCCGAGACCCCCGCCGAGGTGACGATCCGCCCGTTGTCGACCCAGCGCTCGCCGGGACGCAGCTCGGTGTTCGGCGCAACCGCCCGCAGCTCGTCGAAAGCAGTGTGATAGGTCGTCGCGGCCAGCCCATCGAGCAGCCCGGCCTTGCCCAGCACCAGCGCGCCGGTGCAGACCGACAGCGTCAGTTCGGTCATGGCGTTGACTTGCTTCACCCAGTCGAGCAGTACCTGATTGTGAATGATCGTGCGCGTCCCGCGTCCGCCGGGAATCAGAACGATGTCGGGAGTCGGGCAGTCGTCAAGGGTGAAGTTCGGGTTGACGATCAGGTGATTACGCGCCGACACCAGCCCGGCCTTTTCGGCAACGGTGTAGACGTAGAACGGCGGTTCAGGATCGTACTGGCGGGTGGTAGCGAAAACCTCATACGGCCCGGCAAAATCGAGAATTTCAACGCCCTCGAAGATCAGAATGGCAACGTTACGTCGGCTCATGTTGGCTCTTTCGCAAAATGATCTGGTCGGTTGGTGTATTCAGCAGGGGCGAAGAAAACGAAAATCTGAAGCTCGTCCTCAATCGAGTGGAAGCGATGCTCGATGCCAGCAGCGACGAACACCACGCTCCCGGCAGTGACCGAGCGGTTCTCAGCGCCGACAGTGATCTGACCGCGTCCACGCGCGATATAATAGACTTCATCTTCGGAGTGCGGCTGCTGCGGATCGGTTCCACCAGTCGGCAGCACGTACAACCCCATACTGAGCGAAGCCACGCGCAGAAACTCCAGATACAGACGGCCCGCGTTTTGCCGGGTCGTCAGCAGATCGGCCAGCTCAAAAGCGTCCATCGGTTGATACTTTCCCCCATAGCGCGAAGATACCAGCAAACGCCGCTCACGGACTATCCGTTTCTTGCGAGCACCCTCTCCGGCAAAGGGACCAGGGGTGAGAACAGTCAAATCTCCGGGTCGATCCTCGGCAGCGGCAGCGTCTTGCGGATGACAGGCGGCGCAAGCGGCTTGATGTCGAGCACCGGCGAGCCGTCGAGCGCGTCCAGCCCCTTGACGCGCAGCACCCGCCCCTCGACGTTCAGCAGCCGAACCGTCGTCGCGCCAATAGGATTCGGTCGCTGATGCGTCCGCAGGGCGAAGATGCCAACCGGCGCATCGCTGCGATTGGCCGGAGCCTGCTGGAGTTCGGTCGCCGGGTCGAAGCTGAGTTTGTGCAGGTAGAAGACGACGACCAGATCGAGGTACTTCTCGATCCCCGCCAGCCCGCCGCTCAGCGCCTGATCGATCAGAATTTCGGACTCGACCACGCCCCAGTCGCGGTCGGCCAGATCGGTGATGCCGTTGCGGACGACACCCACGGCATCGAGTGTGATCGTCAGAGCCATGAGTTTCCCTTTTGCTTTCGCGTTTTTGACGTGCTGCCAGCATACCGCGTCCGCCGACTCCCCGGCAAATGTTGGCTCACGGCGGACAGCCAGCCACCTGCCCGAATGGCTCACCCGCACGGCAACAGCGCAGCCATCAGAGCCGGAGTACGAAGGACAAACGCATTAAATTTGATCGGAGTTTCAAGAAAGCTCATATCAGCTTATCCAGGGTCAACGGTAACATAGGGGCGCAGCGCGCTGCGCCTCTACAAACCCCCATGCCCTTTTATGGCCTGACTTGTGATTTTGATGCGATTGCCCTGCCGGAGTACGTTCCACATTTCGGCAGGGCGGCAGCGCTACAGTATAATAAGCGGGTGTCACTGACGCCTGTTTGCCCGTCGGCCTGAACAGGATAGATGCCGTGGCGAGTCAGAGTCTGTTTCCTCATCACGTTTCCACCCTGCGCGCGATGATTGAAGCGGTCGGCGTCGATTCACTCCATGAGATCGCGCGGCGACCGGGCGCGCGCGCCGTCTACCGCGTCGCCATCCACTATCACGATGGCCGCGCGCGGGATTCGGTCGGGACGCTGGTCGTCAGCGCGACCGAGCGGCCCCGGCTGGAAATCGTCTATCGGGTGACGTTCGAGGGAAAGCCGCTGACGCACACGCTCGAACCGGCGCGGCTGGATGCCCTGACGCGACTGCTTCAGCTCGTCCACTTCGACCGGCTCGACGACCAGCCGAATCTGCCGCCTTACGGCGTCGATCTGTGGATGATCGAGCGCGCGGCGGGCAGCTTCAGCAAAAGTGTCATCATCGCGCCCGCCATCGCCGAATATCCTTATGTCGCGCTGGCCGACGCCGTGCGCCAGAATTTGCCGCAGGTCTTGCGAGAGGTACGTTAACGAGATGGATGTCAACTACAAGCGCTTGCAATCGCTGGCCGAACACAGCGACGTCTACCGCGATTCGCAGCGCCTCGCCATCATCGACATGGGCAGCAATAGCTGGCGTCTGATCGTCGTCGAGTATGTCCGTCATCTGAGCTTCAAAGTCACCGACGAAGTGCGCGAGACCGTCCGCCTGAGCGAAGGGATGGGCGACAGCGACGTGATGACGCAGGCCGCGATGGATCGCGCGGCGCGGGTGATGCGGATTTACGCCGCCTTCTGCGAGGCGACCGGCATCACCGACATCATCGCCGTCGGCACGAGCGCCATCCGCGAGGCGCACAACCGCGCCTATTTCCTCAAGCGTGTCATGGGCGAGTCACATATTCCGGTGCGGGTGCTGTCCGGCGAGGAAGAAGCCTTTTACGCCTACCTCGCCGCTGTCAACAGCACGACGCTGACCAATGGCTTCGTCCTCGATCTCGGCGGCGGCTCGCTCGAAATTATCCAGACGAAAGACCGCCGCCTGACCGATTCGATCAGCCTGCCGCTCGGCGCGGTGCGCGTGACGGAAGCCTTCCTCAAGTCTGACCCGACGACGCCGAAGGAGCAGAAGCGACTGCAAGCCCACCTGCATGAGCAGTTCGCCGCGATTCCGTGGTTCCATATGAAGCCGGGGCAGCAGTTGGTCGGCGAAGGCGGCACGCTGCGGCTGATCGGTCGGCTGGTGCAGAAGCAGATCGGCTACCCGCTCGACACCCTGCATGGCTACACCATCACCCGCGCCGACGTTGAGCGCGTGCGCGATCAGCTTGCCGCTCTGAGCGTGGCCGAGCGAGGGATGCTGGCTGGAATGAAAGGCGACCGCGCCGACATCTCGCTCGGCGGAACAACGGTTGTGGCAAAAGCGATGGACGCTGCTGGAGCCGACACGATGATGATTTCGAGTCAGGGCCTGCGCGAAGGGCTGTTCTACGAGCGCTTCCTGTTCGGCAGCGGCGACCCGATCTTCGAGAATGTGCGCCAGTCGGCGGTGCTCAATCTGGCGCATCTCTATCGCTTTCAGGAGAAGCACGCTGAGCATATC
The DNA here is from genome assembly GCA_964652205.1 of uncultured Anaerolineaceae bacterium. Lineage (GTDB taxonomy): Bacteria > Chloroflexota > Anaerolineae > Aggregatilineales > Phototrophicaceae > ZC4RG36. Next base: position 27,973 of record CAZZAO010000064.1, read on the forward strand.
GCCCGCCTGACGCTGTCGATGTTCGATCAACTGCCCGCCGATCAGGCGCTCTGCGGGCCAGACGAGCGCGAGCTGTTGTGGGCAGCGTCGATGCTGCACGATATCGGCGTCTCGGTCGATTATCACGACCATCACGAACACAGCGCCTACCTGATCCTCAACGCCGGCCTGCCCGGTTACACCCACCGCGAGATTGCCCTGATCGCGCTGATGGCGCGCTATCATCGTAAGGGGCGTCCGGGGCTGGATGAGTTCGCCCGGCTGATGGGGCCGGACGATGACAGGCGGCTGGCGCAGTTGTGCGCGCTGCTGCGGCTGGCCGAGCAGATGGATCGCTCGCGCGATGGCGTCGTCAAGGACGTCACGCTCAAGCTCGACGGCGACCGGGTGCTGATGTCGGTCATTTTCCGCGGCGATGAGCAGGTGGCCGTCTGGGCGCTTGAACGCCACGTCGAGGTCTTCGAGCAGGCATTCGGCCTCCGGCTACAGGTGATCCCGATTCCAGATGAGGATTATTAAAAATCGGGCATGATGATGGACTTTCCTTGACTATTCCGGCCAGGCTGCCGGATGCTGGAAGCCGTCCGGCAAGCAAACTGAAGCTGGCTTCAGCCAGCTAAAAACCGTAGAAACAGCCTCTATTTTAATTCATAAAGGCTCCCATCATCCTCCCTGCGACCGAGATTCCGCTTAGATAAGCTCCCTCGTCATCTTTCTTCTCTGGCCTTGAGGCGCAGCGCCCCGAATCGCTTGATCGTTCGGGAGCAGCCGAAGGCGGTGAAGGGAGCCGGGGGTGAGGGCATTCACGATGACTGACTACCGCGAAGAAGAAATGAAGCTGTACGTGCCGGAGCTTGAGCCAGTGGCGCAGCGGCTCGAAGCGCTGGGCGCGGCGCTTGTTGCCCCGCGCGTCTACGAGCGCAACGTCCGCTTTGAGAATGAAGCCCGCACCATGACCTCAGCGGGGACGGTGCTGCGGCTCCGTCAGGACACGCGGACGCGGCTGACGTTCAAGGCAGGGAATGAGAAGCCGGGCAGCGAGGTCATGTCGCGCTTCGAGGCCGAAGTCGAGGTCAGTGACTACGGCGCCATGTACACCATCCTTTATCATCTCGGCTTCATGCCCTACATGATCTACGAGAAATACCGAACGACTTACGAGCTGGACGGGATCGAAGTCGTCCTCGACGAGATGCCCTACGGCAACTTCATCGAGATGGAAGGCGACGGCAGCCGGCTCGCGCCGCTGCGCGGCAGGCTGGAACTGGATGGCGCGCCCAACTTCCGCGCGGGCTACGTCTCGCTGTTCGAGCGCGTGCGCCGCAGGCTCGGCCTGACCTTCCGCGACCTGACGTTCGACAACTTCAAGGGGATTTCCGTGCCGCCGCAAGCGTTTGAAGAATAGGGCTGAGCAACGAGTGCTGAGTAAACGCAAGGCAGATTCTGCGTTTTTGACTCAGCACTCATTGCTCAGCACTTTTCACTGAGGAGGTTAACGATGAAGTATCGTACTTTTGGTCGCACGGGCTGGCAGGTGAGCGAGATCGGTTACGGCATGTGGGGCATGGGCGGCTGGACAGGCTCCGACGACGCCGAGTCGATGCAGTCGCTGCGCCTGTCGGTCGAACTCGGCTGCAACTTTTTTGACACCGCGTGGGGCTATGGCGAAGGTCACAGCGAGGGGCTGCTCGGCCAACTGGTACGCGAGTACCCGAATAAAAAGCTCTATACCGCCACCAAGATTCCGCCGAAGAATCGCATCTGGCCGTCGCGGCGCGGCTTCACGCTCGACGAAACCTTTCCGCCCGAATATATCCGCGAGTACACGCTCAAGAGCCTCGACAATCTCGGTATTGAGAGCATCGACCTGATGCAGTTTCATGTCTGGGAAGACGGATGGGCGCGCGACGAGCGCTGGCAGCGCGCCGCCGACGACCTGACCGCCGAGGGGCTGGTCAAGGCGTGGGGTATCAGCATCAACCGCTGGGAGCCGGACAACGCGCTCGAAACGCTCCGCACCGGTAAAATCGACGCCGTGCAGGTGATTTACAATATCTTCGACCAGAACCCGGAAGATCACCTGTTCCCGCTGTGCGACGAACTCAAGATCGCCGTCCTGGCGCGCGTTCCGTTCGACGAAGGGACGCTGACCGGGACATTGACCAAAGCCAGCAGATGGCCCGCCGAGGACTGGCGCAGCACCTATTTCGTGCCGGAAAATCTCAACGCATCGGTCGATCACGCCGAGGCGCTCCGCCCGCTGATTCCCGCCGGGATGACGATGGCCGACATGGCGCTGCGCTTCATCCTCGCCAACCCGACCGTCAGCACCATCATTCCGGGGATGCGGAAAGCCCGGAACGTCCGCGCCAATATCGCCACCAGCGATGGCGCGGCGCTGCCCGCCGACCTGATCGCGCAGCTTCGCGCGCATCGCTGGGATCGTCAGCCGACCGAGTGGAGTCAGTAAAGAGAAGGACTGAGGACTGAGGACTGAGGACTGAGGACTGAGGACTGAGGACTGAGGACT
>CAZZAO010000065.1:0-1885 GCA_964652205.1 uncultured Anaerolineaceae bacterium
GGAGACGCGCTTCGGCATTGCAGAATCGACGTTGTGGGCGGCGGCGACGACGGCGGCCTCGAATGGCGCGGTCAATTCGATGCACGATTCCTATACGCCGCTCGGCGGGCTGGTTCCGCTCTGGCTGATGCAGCTCGGCGAGGTGATCTACGGCGGCGCTGGCTCCGGCCTGTACGGCCTGTTGATCTACGCGATTATCGCCGTCTTTATTTCCGGCCTGATGGTCGGGCGCACGCCGGAATATCTCGGCAAGAAGATCGAATCGTTTGAGATGAAGATGTCCTCGCTGGTCATTCTCATCCCCGGCACGCTGGCGCTGATCGGCGCGGGCGTGGCGGTGGTCGTCCCCGGCGGCCTGGCGACGATTGCCAACACGCAGCCGACGCCGCATGGCTTCAGTGAGGTCATCTACGCATTTGCTTCGGCCAGCAACAACAACGGCAGCGCCTTCGCCGGTCTGGGCGCGAATACGCTGTTTTACAACATCGCGCTCGGCCTGTCGATGTTCTTCGCCCGCTACTGGATCGTCATCCCGACGATGGCGATTGCCGGGTCGCTGGCGCGTAAGAAAGTGATTCCAGCGGGTTCCGGGACGCTGCCAACGCATACGGCGCTGTTTGTGGTCATGCTGATCGGCGTGGTCATCATCGTCGGCGCGCTGACGTTCTTCCCCGAACTGGCGCTCGGCCCGATTGCCGAACACTTCATCATGGTCGGGGCATAAAACTAACAACCGAGAACCGAGAAAAGAGTCAGTCAGGACATCGTTGATCTTTTCTCGGCTCTAAAAGGATTGAGTCATGACTGTCGAATTGACCCGCAAGGCCCGCCCGCTGTTTGACCCGCCGATTGTCCGCCGGGCCGCTGTGGACGCGCTCATTAAGCTCAACCCGCGCGTGCAGGCGCGGAACCCTGTCATGTTGATCGTCGAAATTGGCTCGGCGCTGACGACGCTGCTGTTCATTCAGGCGCTTGTCGGGCAGGGCGAAGCGTCCGCTGGATTTATCTTCGCCATTGCGCTCTGGCTCTGGTTCACGGTGATCTTCGCCAATTTCGCCGAGGCGATGGCCGAAGGGCGCGGCAAGGCGCAGGCCGACGCGCTCCGCAAGGCCCGCCGCGATGTCAGCGCGAAGAAGCTCGCCAGCCCGAAGTACGGCGCGAAGTTCAGCGCAGTCTCGGCGACGACGCTGCGTAAGGACGACGTCGTGCTGGTCGAGGCCGGGGACACCATCCCTGGCGATGGCGAGGCGATTGAAGGCGTCGCGTCGGTGGACGAAAGCGCCATCACCGGCGAAAGCGCGCCGGTCATCCGCGAGAGTGGCGGCGACCGCAGCGCGGTCACAGGCGGCACGCGCGTCTTGTCTGACTGGCTGATCGTGCGGATTACCGCCAATGCCGGTGAAGCCTTCCTCGACCGCATGATTTCGATGGTCGAGGGCGCAAAACGCCAGAAGACGCCGAACGAAATCGCGCTGAATATCCTGCTGGCCGCGCTGACGATCATCTTTCTGCTGGCGACGGCCACGCTGCTGCCGTTCTCGATCTTTGCCGTCAACGGAACCGGGCAGGGCCAGCCGATCACCGTGACGGTGCTGGTGGCGCTGCTGGTCTGCCTGATCCCGACGACGATTGGGGGCCTGCTCTCGGCCATCGGCATCGCGGGGATGGATCGTATGATTCAGGCCAACGTGATTGCGGTATCGGGTCGTGCGGTCGAGGCGGCAGGCGATGTCGATGTGCTGCTGCTCGACAAGACCGGCACGATTACCATTGGCGACCGTCAGGCCTGCGAATTCCGGCCGCTGGGCGGCGTCCAGACCGGTGCGCTGGCGCATGCGGCGATGCGGGCGAGCCTTGCCGACGAAACTCCCGAAGGCCGCTCGAT
>CAZZAO010000065.1:1895-29603 GCA_964652205.1 uncultured Anaerolineaceae bacterium
GCTCGACAAGACCGGCACGATCACGCTCGGCAATCGTCAGGCAACGGCTTTTCTGCCCGCGTCGGGCGTGACGCAGGAAGTCTTAGCCGATGCCGCGCAGTTGTCCTCGCTGGCCGATGAGACGCCGGAAGGGCGCAGCATCGTCGTACTGGCGAAGGAGAAGTTCAATCTCCGCGAGCGCGACGTCAGCGCGCTCGGCGCGACCTTCGTCCCGTTCACGGCGCAGACGCGCATGAGCGGCGTCGATATGGCCGGTCGGCAGGTGCGGAAGGGCGCGGCGGACTCGGTCAAGGCGTTTGTCGAGGGACAGGGTGGGCAGTACCCCGCGTCGGTGCAGAAGCTGGTCGATGACGTGGCGCGTCAGGGCGCGACGCCGCTGGTCGTGGTCGATGGCGGCAAAGTGCTTGGCGTGATTCAGTTGAAGGACATCGTCAAGGGCGGCATCAAAGAGCGCTTCGGCGAGCTGCGGAGTATGGGCATCAGGACGATCATGATTACCGGCGACAACCCGCTGACAGCAGCGGCGATTGCGGCTGAGGCGGGCGTTGACGATTTCCTCGCTCAGGCGACGCCGGAAGCCAAACTCAAGCTGATCCGTGAGAATCAGGAAGGCGGGCGGCTGGTCGCCATGACTGGAGACGGCACGAACGATGCGCCCGCGCTGGCGCAGGCCGATGTCGCGGTTGCCATGAACACCGGCACGCAGGCCGCGAAGGAAGCCGGGAACATGGTTGATCTCGACTCGAATCCGACCAAGCTGATTGAAGTCGTCGAGATCGGCAAGCAGTTGCTGATGACGCGCGGCGCGCTGACGACCTTCAGTATCGCTAACGACGTCTCGAAGTATTTCGCCATCATCCCGGCGGCTTTCGTGGCGACTTATCCGCCGCTGCGCGCGCTCAACATCATGGGGCTGGCGACGCCGCAGAGCGCTATCCTGTCCGCCGTGATCTTCAACGCGCTCATCATCATCGTCCTGATCCCGCTGGCGCTGCGCGGTGTCCGCTATCGTCCGATTGGCGCGTCGGCGCTGCTGCGCGAGAACCTGCTGATCTACGGGCTGGGCGGCCTCATCGCGCCGTTTATCGGCATCAAGCTGATCGACCTGATTCTGGTCGCGCTGCATCTGGCCTAGGAGCCTTCACCCTCGTCCCCTTTCCGAAGGGAGCGAGACAAAGATTGAAGACCATTGGGCATCGCTCAACAGGACAAGTTTTCAGCAGCCTGCTATTCGATTGAATTTCAAGTCCTTTTCCCGCCGGGAGAGGGATTGAGGGTGAGGGCGAACTCACCCAACAGACGAAAGAATACACCCACATGAACGTCAAAACGCAGTGGGGGCAAATCATCCGCCCCGCCATCGTCTCATTGATCGCCCTGACAGTCATCACCGGGCTGCTCTATCCGGCACTGATTACGGCGCTGGCGCAGGTGGTCTTTCCGTTTCAGGCGAACGGCAGCCTGATCCGGGACGCCAGCGGCCAGGTGATTGGCTCGGAACTGATCGGCCAGCAGTTCGACAACCCGGCTTATTTCTGGGGCCGCCCATCCGCGACCGGGCCGATGCCGTACAACGCCGCCGCGTCGTCTGGCTCGAATCTGGGGCCGCTTAACCCGGCGCTGATCGGCCCCGGCGGCACGGTCGAGACGCGCATCAAGGCGCTTCAGGACGCGGATGCGGATGCGGGCATCCGCAATCCCGCGCCGATTCCGGTCGATCTGGTGACGGCGTCCGGCAGCGGCCTTGACCCGGATATCAGCCCGGCTGCGGCGCGCTATCAGGTGGCGCGGGTGGCGGCCCTGCGTCAGACCGACCCGGCGAAGGTTCAGGCGCTGGTTGACCAGTTCACGACAGGCCGTTTTCTCGGCCTGCTCGGCGAGCCGCGCGTCAACGTGCTGAGGCTCAATCTGGCGCTCGATGCAATGAAGTAGCGAAAAGTCATGGGTGATGAGTAAAAACGGGATCAGCGCTTCGGTCACTGCTTCAGTTTGCTATTCAGCCCATCACTCATTACCCATCACTCGAGTACAATCACTGTATGCACGAGCAAACTCGACCCAATCCCGACGACTTGCTGGCGGCCATCCAGAAGGATGAGGCGCGGCAGGGGCGCGGCAAGCTCAAAATCTTCTTCGGCATGGCTGCCGGTGTCGGCAAGACCTACGCCATGCTCGAAGCCGCCCGCAGCCTGAAGGATGCCGGTGTCGATGTCGTTGTCGGGTACGTCGAAACTCACAAGCGCCTCGAAACTGAGGCGCTGATTGCCGGGCTGGAAGTTATTCCCCGGCAAAAGGTCGAATATCGCGGCACGGTTATCGACGAGATGGACACCGACGCCATCATCGAACGTCACCCCAATCTGGTGCTGGTCGATGAGCTGGCGCACACCAACGCGCCCGGCGTCCGCCACGTCAAGCGCTGGCAGGACGTGGTCGAAATCCTTCAGGCGGGCATTGACGTCTACACCACCGTCAACGTCCAGCATTTCGAGAGCCGCACCGACGCTGTCCAGCAGATTACCGGCATTGTCGTCCGCGAAACAGTGCCGGACTCGCTGCTCGATAGGGCCGACGAGATTGAGCTGATCGACCTGTCGCCGGAGCAGCTTCGCAAGCGGCTGGCGGAAGGCAAGGTCTACACGCCCGAACGGGTCGAGACGGCAGCCGGGAACTTCTTTCGCACCGGCAACCTGACGGCGCTGCGCGAGATGTCGCTGCGCCTGACCGCCGAGCACGTTGACCACAAGCTGCGCGACTACATGGAAGCCAAACGCATCGCCTGGCCGTGGAAGTCCGGCGAGCGTCTGCTGGTCGGCATCGGGCCGAGTCCCTTTTCCGAGCATCTTGTCCGCTGGACGCGGCGCATGGCCTACACGCTCGAAGCGCCGTGGATCGCCCTCTACGTCGAGACCTCAAACCCGCTGTCGGTCGGGGTCAAGGCCCAGGTGGAGCCGACGCTGGCGCTGGTTCGCAGTCTCGGCGGGGAAGTCGTCACCACCGTCAGCAGTGACGTCAACGAGGCCCTGCTCAGAATCGCGCGCCAGCGCAACGTCACTCAGATCGTTATCGGCAAGCCGCGTCACACGCCGATTCAATCGCTGCTGCGCGGCGGCTCGCTGGTCGACCGGATTATTCGCGCCAGCGGCGACATTGATATCTACGTGGTCACTGGGGACAAACTCCAGCGGTCGGAAACCAATCGCCGCTTCCAGATGCCGCAGGCCACGCGCCACTCGGAATGGAAGCATTATATCTGGGCGGTTGGCATTATCGCCCTGGTCACAGCAGTCAACCTGCTGGCCTATTCGGCGCTGCCCTGGCTCGGCTATCAGGTCGTCGGCCTGACCGACCTGTTCGCCGTGCTGCTGATCGCCGTCTACATCGGTCGCGGCCCGGCCTTGCTGGCGGCGGCTGTCAGCGCCATCTCGTGGAATTTCCTGTTTATCACGCCCCGGCTGACGCTCGAAGTCTCCAAGCTGCAAGACCTTGTGCTGCTGGTGCTCTATTTCGCTATTGCCCTGATCGCCGGGAACCTGACGGCGCGGATTCGCGTGCAGGAGCGGGCTGCGCGTCGTAATGCCGAGCGCAATTCGGCGCTCTATCGGCTGGCGCATGAGACGGCGACCGCGCTCAACATGGACGACATTCTGACGACGGCGGTCACACAGATCGCCAACGTTTTCGATGCGCGCGTCGCCATTCTGCTGACCAGAGGTGAGACGCTCGACACGACAGCCCACCCGGCCAGCACTTATGCCATCAGCGAGAAGGAATACAGCGTCGCCCGCTGGGTCTACGAGAATCGCAAGACTGCCGGACGTTACACTGACACCCTGCCGCTGGCGGCGGCGCAGTATTTCCCGCTGCTGACGCCGAGTCTGACTGTCGGCGTTATCGGCATCAGCCTGCGCCGCGATGAGCGCCTGTCGTTCGACAAGGAAGTGCTGCTGGAGACATTCATCAATCAGGTTGCGCTGGTGATCGAGCGCGAGTTGTTGAGCGAGGCAGCCGGGCAGTCGGCCATGTTGCAGGAGTCGGAGCGGCTCTATTCGGTGCTGCTCAACTCGATCTCGCACGAGCTGCGGACGCCGATTGCCACGATTGTCGGCGCGGCCAGCGGGCTGATCGATCCATCCATCGGCGCGAGTCAGCAGTCGCGCCTCGACCTGACTGAAGATATTCAGTCGGCGGCTAACCGACTCAACCGGCTGGTCGAAAATCTGCTCGATATGTCCCGGCTGGAAAGCGGGCGAATGCGGCTCAAGCTGGAATGGTGTGACGTCGGCGATATTATCGGCGTCGCCGCCAAACGGTTCGATAGCTGCTTCAGCGAGCATCCGTTCAGGATTCAGCTTCAGCCAGAACTGCCGCTGGTGCAGCTCGACTACGTGCTGATCGAGCAGGTGCTGGTCAACCTGATTGACAACGCCTGCAACTACACGCCAGCGGGGACGCCGATTACGCTTTCCGCGCAGCGGCTCGACGCGGTGCTCGAAATCGCTGTGTCGGATCACGGGCCGGGTTTGCCAGCGGACGATTTCGAGCGCGTGTTCGAGAAGTTCTACCGCGTCAAAGGCTCGATTGCCGGGGGAACCGGCCTCGGCCTGTCGATCTGTCGCGGTCTGGTCGAGGCGCATGGCGGGACGATGAGCGCCGGGAATAACCCGGATGGTGGGGCGCGGTTTACTATTCGACTGCCTGCGGCCAGCCCGCCGCCGCCAGTCAGAGAGGCGGCGGTATGACCGATGGGCTGCATGTGCTGGTCGTTGACGACGAGGTTCGGATTCGCCGCTTCCTCAAGATCAGCCTTGAGGCCAACGGCTACGCGGTCTATGAGGCGGATAACGGGCAGGACGCGCTGGTTAAGGCGGCGCAGCTTCGGCCCGATTTGATCATTCTCGACATTGGCCTGCCGGATATGAGCGGCATCGACGTCTTGAGCCGTCTGCGCGAATGGGATTCGGCTCCGGTCATCATGCTCTCAGTGCGTGACTCCGACCGCGATAAGGTCGCGGCGCTCGACGCCGGGGCCGATGACTACCTGACCAAGCCATTCAGTATGGACGAATTGATGGCGCGGATGCGTGTGGCCGAGCGCCATGCCCGCCCCGACCCGACCTCGGAAATCTTCGTCAGCGGCGGGCTGCACGTCGATCTGAGCAAGCGGGTCGTCACCGTGCGCGAGGAGCCAGTCAAGCTGACGCCGACTGAGTACGCGCTGCTCCGGTTGATGATCCAGCACGCGGGCAAGGTGCTGACGCATCGCCAGATTCTGCGCGAGGTCTGGGGGCCAGAATATGTCGATGAAACCCATTATCTGCGCGTCTATTTCGCCCAGCTTCGCCAGAAGATCGAGGCCGACCCGGCACTGCCGCAGATCATCCTGACCGAGCCGGGTGTCGGCTACCGGCTGGCGGAGAACAAGTAGCGGGTCAATCATCTTCTGTAAGGGCGTGATTATTCGCGCTCGTCTTAAGGTTCCGCAGCAATTCAGACATTTTATCCATTCGCTGGCTTCCAGTCTCCGGCATCTCGTGCGGCAGGTTGAAACAGGTTCACGGCACGTTGAACGCCATCACTTGCAGCCGTCCATCGAGGGTCGGCAGGGTCGTGCCGCTCACCGGCAGCTTTTGCAGGTCGCTCAGATGATAGAGGCCGGCGACCACCCTGTAGCTCCCCGACGGCAGCGCCCTGTCAAACTTGAGGGCGTGCGTGTCCTCAATCAGCGTATCGGCGCGCCACTGCGTCGTCGGGTAGCGGCCTTCGACCGGCGCTGAATCGGCCTGCGCGACAATCTGATTGCTGCTGTCGAGGACGTGGACGAAAACCTGTAAGGCATCGCTGATCGGGGCATCGGCCTTCCAGTACAGCGCCAGCGACAGGCCATCGGCACTGGCGCTCCCGGCGCTGCTGACCAGCGTGATCTGGTCGCCGAAGCGCGCGCCGACCGCCGTGGCATCGGCTGGAGCCTGCGCGTCATCCGGTCGATTGAGTACGACCGGAACCGTCACTGAGCCGAAGCTGATGCGATTATCATAGCGCGGCTGAATATAGACTGCCGCTGGAGTCAGCGGCGCGAGGTCGGCGGGCAGCGTCAGCGTGACCGATGTGCGGACAAGCGCGCCGGGGATATCCAGCGCCGGGACGTCCTGCTGCGCGTAGGTCTGGCGGCCATCGCGGCTCAGGACGGCGATCCGCCACGTCTGCACCGACAGCGGCGCGCTGTGACCGCTGCCGAACGTCCCCGTCACCGTGACGGTAGGTGCTTCATCGCTCACCTGCGCGGCAGGCGACATAACGTAAAGCTGATGCGTATCGGCCAGCGTCAGCAGACTGATGAACTCCGGCAGTGGGCCGCTATTACTGGCGGCCCAGTCCCTTTCGAGCGCCGCCCTCGTCTGATCGGCGCTGGCGCTGTCGCCGCTCTCGCGTTCTGTTTGCGCCAGAAAAGCGCGTCCGGCCCAGACCGAGCCAGCCTGAATCGCGTGGTTGAACTCGTCTTCGGCCTGCGCGGACTGCTGCGCGCGGCGAGCGATTTCGCCCTTGAGCAGGTGATAGGTTTGCGCGGCGACGTTGTCCTGCCATCGGTCGGCGTGCAGAAAGCGATTCGGCAGCGTCCAGTCGGCGTCGGTGGCGGGCTGCAAGATCGCCAGCGCGCCGTTGATATTCCCGCGCGCCAGTTCAATCGAGGCTTCAGTCAGCAGGTCTTCGGGACGGATTTCCGCCGTCGGCAGCCGCTGGAGCCACTGCTCGGCGCTGTCAGTCTGGCCTGCGCTCATCAACAGGGCGACGCGCTCGCGCGTGTCTGTCGCGTGGTCGAGTTCAGCCAGCAGCGCCCAGGCATCGGCGTCGGCGCGCGTCACGTCGAGGACGCGGGTGACTTGATCGGGAGTCAGCAGGTAGAAGAAGCGCTCCGTCAGCAGCGACCGCGCCGCCAGCGCCGCCACTGACGGATTAGCATCCGCCAGCCGGTCGAGCAGCAGCGCTGCGCCCTCATTCGGGCGTCCGAGCGCCGCCAGTGTTTCCGCCGCGATCTGCGTGAAGATCGGCGTGTCGGCGTGAGTCTGAGCCAGCGTTTGCCACAGCGGCAGCGCTCCGGCGTCATCGCCCGCCATGCTCCGCGTGAAGGCGCGGGCGAGGTCAGCCCGATCGCTGGTGGGCAGCGCGTCGGCGCGCGTCACCAGCGGCGTCCAGCTTTCTGCCGAGCCGGGAAGCTGGATGTCCAGCGTGTGGCCTGTCCAGCGCCCTGGCGTCGCGGTAGTCAATTGGTTCATCTCGACATCGAGCGCGTCAATCTCCGTCTCGAATGGCGCGCTGCTCAGGCGGAAAACCGCGTAGCCGGTCGGCTGGCCGATCAGCGTGAACGGCGCGCTGTCGAGCGCCAACTGCGCCAGTCGCCAGTTATCGGCCTGGACGACCACATCCGTCGCTTTCCAGCGCTGCGCGTCGTCGAGGTCGCGCTGTGTCAGCCACGGTGAAGAGTCGTCGCTTTCGGCCATAAAGGTCTGCGTTAGCGCATACGAGCCGTTGCTCGACTCGCGCCCGCCGGTGATGTAGGTGCGCGGGACGCTCTCGCTGATAAAGTTAGCGGCGCGATTCGGCGAAATGATGACGCTGATGCGGTTCGGGTCGAGGTGCGCGCTCAGGCTGTCGATCAGCGCCTGATCGGCGGGCAGCATATTGCGCGTCTCCTGCATGGCGTTCGATGCCCGAATCTGGTCGCGGGCGCTGGCTGGAATCGGCACTGGCTCGAACAGCAGCAGCGCCATCACGACGACCAGCGCGGCGGCGACCGCGCCGTTGATGACTGCGCGACCACGCCGCGCGATCCGGTCGAGCAGTCCCTCGAGGCTCAGGCCGAGAATCAGCGCCAGCGGCACGCCGAGAATCGACCCCGCGACCAGCGAAACAGTCACCATCCGCATGTAAATTGGCACGACGACCGGTACAAATAACAGCGCCAGCGAAACGGCGGTCGCGCCGAGGATATACTGCGCGCTGAAGCTCCTGCGCCAGCCCAACAGCCCGATCAGCAGGCCGAGCGCGGTTGCCAGCGTAATCAGCGGGTGGTAGAAGACGAAGGTCGGATCGACGATGAACGTGTCGCCGATGACGGGCAGGTTGACGAGGTCAATCAGGCGGACGCGCGGGCTGCGATCATCGATTCGGATATGGAAGCCCGACGGAGTCGGCGCGGCGGATGCTGATGAGGGAGTCGCCGCTGGACTGGCTTCCAACTGTGGCTCTGTCGTTGTCTGTGAGCGAGCCTGTGCCGCCTGGCGGAAGGCCGCTTCACGCCGCATCTGCTGGCTTAACGGAATCAGCATCAGCAGGCCGAGCACAACGACGGCTGGCGCGATCTGGCGGAGCTGCTTTCGGCTCGGACGCGCCAGCGTTTGCAGCAGCCCGGTCGCGCCGACGCTGTAAAGGACGATCACGATCTGGCGCGGGTGCATGAAGGCCACGGTCGTCCCGGCCAGAAAGCCGAGCAGCAGGAAGCGCTTCGACGACGTATTCAGGTAGGCCAGCAGCGGAATCAGCGTGAGCGGCGTGACCAACGCCGTAGCAATCGTCCGCAGCGTGTTGACCTGAAACAGCGAGAACTGGCCGAACGTGATCGTTGTCGGATAGTAAACCAGACTGTCGATGGTCATCAGGCCGAGCAGCGTCAGCGCGGCGGCAGCCCAGGTCGCCGTTGTTTCGCGTTTCGTTAGCTCGAATACCAGCGTGAAGATCGTCAGCGGGACAGCCCAGACGAACAGCGGCGTCAGCCGAAACCAGATCAGGTCTGCCGCCGAGACCCCGCTCGTCGCTACCCACGCGGCCTGATTGTACGTCCAGCCGTCGGTGTCCCAGCGCGTATCTCCGTAGGTCACGCCGATGCGCCGCGAGAGGATGTCAATCGGGTCGGTGCCGTGCGCCATCCACTCCGCCAGCTCGACGAACACGCTCTGATCTTCGTAGCCGCTGAAGCGATACTGGTCGCGCTCGACCGCTACGCCGACCACGACCGCGCAGCAGATCGCCAGCAGCGCGTACAGCGGCAGCTTTTTTGCCTCGAAGCGCCACGGAATCGGCTCGATGGGCGCGAGGGAAGGCCGAATCAGCGCCAGCGCGAGCATGATGGCGTGCAGAATGACGAGGTAAAGCGCAATCGGAACGCCGACGAAGCGCAGCGCCGCGCCCAGACTGACGTTCAGCGCGAAAGCGGCCAGCAAAACCCAGACGAAACGCACGACCGGATGCGGTGAGCGGTCGATCCGCAGCGCGCGCAGCACTAGCGCGCCCGGCAGATAAAATTGCAGCACGAGGGTGATGACCAGCGCGGCGGTCGAGCCATGCAGCGGGCCAGCCTGAAGCAGCGTGAACAGCGCTGACAGCAGCACCGCCGCGACCGTCCAGACGCGCGGCAGGCGATTCCACGGTCGAGCCTGTCTGATCGTCACCGCTTCCGACAAACCTGTTTCTCCCCTGTCGTTAAGGGTTTAATCGTGCGTCTGGCTCCAGATGCCACTCGGCAGGCACAAAAGTCACCATGTCGCTGGCGTCGAAACTGGCGCGCGGATCGGTCATCGTCAGCGGCGGCGTGACGCGCAGTAACGGAAAGCCCTCGACCTGATCGTAAATGGTCTCCTGCCCGGCAATCGTGGCTGTGAGCCGGTACTCCCCCGGCATCAGCCACAGGTGCGGCAGGTCGATGCGGATGCTCCCGCTGCCCTGCATCGTGTCGATGCGCAGCGCGCCTTGCCCGGAGTGCAGGCGCGTGGCGATGATGTTATCCTGCACGCGGACGACGTTGACCGAAAAGAGGGGCGCATGAACGCGCTGTCTGGCGCTGTACAGCAGTTCAAGGCTCATCGCTTCGCCGTGGATAATCGTCCCGCTTTCCACCCCCGTCTCGTCGAGGACGCGCAGGGTTTCGATCCGCGCCTCGCCGCTGCCCTCGTGGCGCAGCCCGCGGCTATCGACCGTCGGCTGACTGCCGCTCGCTTCCATCGCGCGCAGATAATCGCGGATGACGTCGTCGACGCGGCCCATGCCCTTGACTTCCCCGCTGTCCAGCCACAGCGCCTGCTCGCAGAAGGCTTTGACTATCGACAGGTTATGCGACACCAGCACGACGGTGCAGTTGTTGGCGGCGCGAAGCTGCTTGATCCGCTCCAGCGACTTGAGGCGAAATTCATAGTCGCCGACCGTCAGAATTTCGTCCACCAGCAGGATTTCCGGTTCGAGATTGACGGCAATCGAGAAGGCGAGGCGGATGCTCATCCCCGACGAGTAGCGCTTAATCGGCGTGTCGATCATCCGCGCGACCCCGGCGAATTCGACGATTTCCTCGAAGTTGCGGTCAACCTGTTTTTCCGGGATGCCGAGAATCGCTGCGCTCAGATAGACATTCTCTCGCCCGGATAGCTCGATGTTGAAGCCGGTCGATGCGCCGAGCATCGATGAAAGCCTGCCATGCCGGCTGAAGCTGCCGGACGTCGGCTGTGTCACGCCGCCGATGACCTTGAGCAGCGTCGTCTTGCCGGAACCGTTACGCCCGATCAGCCCCCACGATTCGCCGCGTGTGATGGCGAGGCTGACGTCGCGCAGCGCCCAGATCCAGCGCTCTTCTCTGGGGCGCGGGTTGTTGCGTTCATTGAGCCAGCGGCGCACGTCGGCGATGCCCGGCACGGCGCGCTGCCAGCCCGCCCCCTGCGCGCGGAGCTGGCTGACATGATAGCGCTTGGACACGTTGTGAACTTCGATGACGTGGTCGCTCATACGGGGATGTCTGTCCTAAAGCACATCGACGGCGAGGGCGATGTTTTTGCGGAAGTAGTACCAGCCTGCGGCAAAGACCAGCGCCGACAGCACCACGCTGATCGCCAGGTCGCCCCACTGCCACGGCGTGCCGATCATGGCGCTGCGGAAGGCTTCAAGGTAGCCCGTCAGCGGATTAAGGCTCAGGAGCCAGCGGTTGCTTGACAGGAAGGTAGGCGGGTAGATGACCGGGCTGAGGAACAGCCACGCCTGAATCAGGTACGGAACCATGTAGCGAACGTCGCGGAAGCGGGCGTAGAGGATGCTCAGATAGAGCGAGACGCCCATCGTCAGTACCGCCAGCCCGGCCAGCAGCGGGACGCAGAGCAGGAATTCGGGCCGGAAGGGGACGTGATAGACGACCATCAGCACGAACAGGATCAGCATCGAGATGGCGTAGTCGAACAGGCCCGCGATAATCGTGCTCAGGACGAGATATTCGCGCGGGAAGTAAACCCGGTCGATGATCTCCTTCGCGTTGATCAGGTTCGCCGATGCTTTGGTGACGACGAAGCGAAAATAAGTCCACGGCAGCAGACCGGCGTAGACGAAGATCGGGTAGGGGACGGTGATCTCGACGCCCTGCGTTTGCCTGATTTTGCCGAAAACCAGCGTGAAGACAATCATTTGCAGTACCGGTTCCAGCAGCACCCACGCTGGCCCCAGAATCGTTTGCTTGTAGCGCAGCGAAAGCTCGCTGCGCACCAGCGCGCGAATCAGCGCCCACTGGCGGTTGAATTCCTCGCGCCGCGTCGACGGTTCCGTTGCGATCATCTCGACCGTTTCACAATTGGACAATAAGCTGTGCTGAATAATAGCGGTTTCAGCGGCGTAACGCTATTGCCGGTCTGCGCGCTCAAATTGACGTCACCGCCAGAATAACGGATACTCAGGGAGAACTTTTTCGCGCAGTTTCCTCGTCATTCAACAGGCGCACGCATGGAACCGATTGCCAGTCCTCTTGCCGATGAGATCCAGGCCGGGCAGCCTTTGCACCGCATTTCGATTGTCATCCCGGCCTATAACGAACACGGCGTCATCGGCGCAGTGCTCGACCAGCTTCGCGGCCTGTACTACGAGGTGATCGTCGTCAATGATGGGTCGAGCGACGCCACCGCCGATGACGCCGCCGCGCATGGCGCGCGCGTCATTTCGCATCCTTACAACATCGGGAACGGCGCCGCCATCAAAACGGGCGTCCGCGCGGCGACTGGCGAGATTGTCGTGCTGATGGACGGCGACGGCCAGCACCCGCCGACCGATATTCCCCGCCTGCTGGCTTACCTCGGCGAGTTCGATATGGTCGTCGGCGCGCGGCTGGCCGGGACAAGCTGGCAGTGGCATCGCAAGCTCGCCAACCGCGTCTTCAACGCTTATGCGTCCTACGTCGTCGATCATCAGGTGCTCGATCTGACGTCGGGTTTCCGCGTCTTTCGCGCCGCCGAAGTTCGCAAGCTGCTCTACCTGCTGCCGAATCGCTATTCCTCGCCGACCACGCTGACGATTGCCATGTTCCGTTCCGGCTACAAGGTGCATTACGAGCCGATTGCGTCCCCGGCGCGCGGCGGCAAGAGCAGCAAGATCAGAATTATCCGCGACGGCTTCCGCTTTCTGCTGACCATCACCCGCATTGGCGTATTTTTCGTGCCGATGAAGGTCTTTCTGCCGGTCAGCGTCACCTTTTTTACAGTTGGCATCCTCTACAGCGCCTACCTGCTGATCGTCGCTCATCGCTTCAGCAATATGGCCGCGCTGCTCATTTTGACCTCAGTCATGACCTTCCTCATCGGTCTGGTCGCTGAACAGCTCGCGCTGCTCCGCCTTCAGAACCTGTCGGAGTAGCTTCCGGCTTCTGCTGCCATGATGGGATGTTATGTGCCTTCCGTCGAGACGCGATTGTTCGCGCCCCGTAGCTGTCAACTTAAGCGGATACGGCTGGAAAGTTGCTGCCGGTTGTGACCGTTTCCCCCTCGCTGCTTGCGGAGAGGGGGCCAGGGGGTGAGGTGGGCGCGATTGTTCGCGCCCCGTAGCTGTCAACTTAAGCGGGTACGGCTGGAAAGTTGCTGCCGGTTGTGACCGTTTCCCCCCTCTCCGCAAGCAGAATGGGGAGCAAGATGAGGCGATGCCTTCCGCAGGGGCATGGTGCCTCATGCCCGCGCTCGTTGCGTCTGCCCTCAAAGTCCGCGATAAATTCGTGCCATCTGGACACCCGCAATCCGCTTGGCACAGGGATACACTGGAAGTAGACGCGCCTATCGCAAAAATAGGTTGGGGATCGAGGAAACAGGCTGTAACTCACGGAGTCGTCAATGCTGCTTAAGTCCTTAGCGGGCTTCTAACCGCTGGCAAGCGGGGCTGCATCGACCTTCATGACTTTACGGCCCGTGGGTTTCCGCCGGGAGCAGGTGGTAGTCGCGGACGCCAACGCTGACCGTCGCGCCGAGCCGTGTGTTGAGCGCGCGTGCCTGACTGGCTGTGAGCAGCGCCTGGAGCGTCTGCGGCGGCTGACCTTCGAGCAGCAGCGTTACGCGCTGCATCGGCCCGGCAAACTCGATTCGCTGGACGGTCGCGCGGCCCAGAGGCTGCGCGCTCAGGTCATGCGCCTCACGCGCCAGCTCAATTTCTTCGGGGCGCACCAGCAGTTCGACCGGTTGGCCGGATAGGTGTTCGGTATCTGGCGGGGCCAGCAGCGACGCTCCGCCGTTGGTATCGACGCGCGCGCCGTTGCGTCGCCCCTGAAGCAGGTTG
This sequence comes from uncultured Anaerolineaceae bacterium, assembly GCA_964652205.1. Classification (GTDB taxonomy): domain Bacteria; phylum Chloroflexota; class Anaerolineae; order Aggregatilineales; family Phototrophicaceae; genus ZC4RG36. The sequence goes on from CAZZAO010000065.1 coordinate 15,450, forward strand.
GCCGCGCCGAGGAAGGTCGCGGCAAAACGGGTCTGCGGGCGGCGGTAGAGCGAGTCCGGCGTGCCGACCTCGAGCAGGCGGCCACTGTCGATGATGCCGATCCGGTCGGCCAGCTCGAAAGCTTCATCCTGATCGTGCGTGACCAGAATCGTCGTGACGTTGAGCTTGCGCTGAATGTCGCGCATGTTCTGGCGAAGCTGGCCGCGAATCTTGACATCGAGCGCGCCGAGCGGCTCGTCGAGCAGCAGCACGCTCGGCTCGTAGGCCAGCGCGCGGGCCAGGGCGATGCGCTGCTGCTGCCCACCCGATAACTGCGACGGCATCCGGTCAGCCAGCCCGTCGAGGCCGATCAGACTGAGCAGGTCGGTCACGCGGCGGCGGCGCTCGTCGCGCGGCATCCGCCGAATAGCGAGGCCGAACTCGATGTTGCGTCCGGCGCTCATGTGGCGGAACAGCGCGTAATTCTGAAAGACGAAGCCGGTGTTACGCGCCTGCGGGGGCAGGTCGGTCACGTCGCGGCCATCGAGCAGGATGCGGCCTTCGTCCAGCGGCGTCAACCCGGCGATCATGCGGAGTAACGTGCTTTTGCCGCTGCCGCTCGCGCCCAGCAGGACGAACAATTCGCCCGTCTCGATCTCCAGACGCACGTTGCTGACGATCCGCTGCGCGCCGAAGGATTTACTGACGTTATCCAGTAGGATCGACATCGGCCTGTTGCTCCCTCATCAGGCGGCGCTGCAACCGGCGCATGATGAGCAATACCGCCACCGCGACCAGACCGAGCAGCAGCGCAATGCTGTACGCGGCGGCGGTATTCCGGTCGTCCAGCGCGCGGTCAATGAACATCGTGGCGGTTTCAGAGCGGCCTTCGATGCCGCCGCCCACCACCACCACCGCGCCAAATTCGCCGAGCGCCCGCGCCAGCGTCAGGACGACGCCATAGAGGATGCCCGACCAGATGTTGGGCAGCACGATGCGCCGGAAGGCCATCCAGCGGCTCGCGCCCATCGTGTAAGCGGCTTCTTCCGGCTCAGTTTCCAGCGAAGCCAGCACTGGCCCGACTTCGCGGGTGACGAACGGCAGCGAAACGAAGATCGTCGCCAGCACGATGCCCGGCACGGCATACGCAATCGGAAAGGCCGTCGGAGCCAGCCAGCCATTGCGTCCGAACAGCACGATCAGTGTGTAACCCGCGATGACGGGCGAGAACACGAAGGGAATATCGACCAGCAGGTTAAGCGCGCCGCGCCCACGGAAGCGCTGGCGCACCAGCACCCAGGCGGTCGCCAGCCCGAAGACTGTGTTGATGATGACGGCGCTGAACGCGACCCAGAAGCTGAGTTCCAGCGCGTGGATAACGTCCGGGTCGCTCAGAGTGTCGATGATCGGCCCGGAGCCGTGTTCGAGCGCCTTTTGTGCCATTGCTACGACCGGGCCGACCAGCAGCACCAGCGCATAGAGCAGCACGAAGCCGACCAGCAAATACTGGCCGGGCGAGCGCGGCTTAATGTCCTGCATAAGCGCGCCTTTCGACGAAGTCCACGGCCAGCGTGATGGCGAAGGCGATCAGCAGCAGCACGACCGAAATCGCGCTCGCCGCAGCCATATCGCCCGCCTCGACCTTCGTGTACAGGAAAGTTGTCGCAACGCGCGTTTTCATCTCGATGTTGCCAGAGACGACCAGAATGCTGCCGAACTCACCCAGCGCGCGGGCAAAACTCAGCAGCCCACCTGCGACCACCGCCGGACGGATGGCCGGAAAGATCACGCGGCGAAAAATATACCAGCTCGACGCGCCGAGCGTCTGCGCTGCTTCCTGTTGATGCGCTTCCATGTTCATCAGAATCGGCTGGACGGCGCGGATGACGAACGGATAGCTGATGAACAGCAGCGCCAGCACGATTCCGGCGGGGGCGTAGATCAGCTTGAAATGAAGCTGCTGCTCGAAGAAGCCGCCAATGGCCGTCTGCGGGCCGTAGATCAGCACCAGCATGACGCCAGTGACCAGCGTCGGAATCGAGAAGGGCAGATCGACCAGCGAATCGAGCAGCCCCCTGCCGGGAAACCGATAGCGGATCAGCACATAGGCCGTCAGCGTCCCCATGACGACGTTGATGAGCGCCATGACGCCAGCCGTCTGCATCGTCAGCCGGAGCGCCGCGACCGCTGCGGGCTGAGTCAGCGCCGCCCGGAAGGCGTCCCAGCCGCCGCGAAAACCTTCGACCGTCACGACCAGCACGGGAATCGCCACGAACAGGATCAGGTAGGATGCGGCGGTGAGGCGCAGGCCCCAGGTTCCGAAGCGCGCCTGCGACCGCGCTGCGGATCGGGGAGCCATCTGCGCTGAAGCGAACGGGGCATCCGTCATCCGGCTTTAGCTGCCTTTGATCTGTGCGGTCAGGGTCGAGTAGAGTCCGGCATGACCGAAGATGGCCGCGCGCGCGGCAGGCCATCCGCCGAACTCGGCTACCGTGAATAGATCAGGAATCGCCGGAAAGGTGATGGCAACGCCGTTATTTTCCAACGCCTCGGTCGCGGCGGCAGTCGCTGAGGCTTCCGGCGTAGCGTAGGGCGACAGCGTGCCATAGTCTGCCGCGACAGCCGGAACGGTCGGGCGGTAGCCATTTTTAGCGAAGGCTCGCTGCGCCGCGTCCGACCAGATAAAGTCGATAAAGCCCTGCGCCGCAGCGCGGTTGCCGTGCTTATCGACATAAACATCGACCAGCGCAATCGGATTCTCGATCAGCAGCGTCGATTTCGGGTAAATGAGGGTGTAGTTGCCACCCTGAAACAGACCGGCGTAGGCTTCATTTTCATAGGTGATCGCCACATCGCCGATGCCAGCCTCGAAGGTCAGGAAGCTCGAACGCCCGTCCTTGTCCAGCACCGCGAGGTTGGGAATTAGCCTGCTCAGATACGCCCTGACGCCGTCATTGCTGGCGTCGAAGCCGCGAACCTGACCGCGCCTGACCGCGCCGAGCGCCGCCAGAAGGTTCCACTGCGCGCCGCCGCTGGTGGCCGGGTCAGGTGTGATGACCTCGATACCGTCCTGAACGAGGTCGGCCCAATCGTGGATATTTTTCGGGTTGCCCTTGCGGACGACCAGCACCACAACCGAGTCGGCGGCGAAGCCCTGATACGGGTTGGCTTTCCAGTCGTGGGTAATCAGTCCCGTATCGGCCAGACGGGTGACATCCGGCTCAATCGAGAGTGAGACGATGTCGATCTCGAAGCCCCCGGCGACCGCGCGCGACTGCGAGCCGGACGCGCCGTAGGATTCCTGGACGATGACCTGCTGCTGATGCGCTTGCTGCCAGTACGCCTGAAACAGCGGGATGATGTCGTCGTAGGCTTCGCGCATGACGGCGTAGCCAGCGAGCGTCAGCGTGACCGGCGGTATCGTCGCGGCCTGTGCCGGCGCCAACCCGACGGTATGGAGCATGACCAGACTCCACAGAATCAACGTGAGCCGTGAGATACGGTTTATGGCGCGAGGCTCCTTATACTCGATGCCGGCTGAAGTAGTAGACCGGGCAGTTGGCTCCATGAGCCGAATAGCTGCGTCAGAGCCAGCGCCCCCTACCGTCTGCGAATCAGGTAAAGAGATATTGTCATGATACCTTACGCCCTTCCGCGCTCGCGTAAGCCGCGGATGAGAATTTCGCTGACCTCAGGACGGGTGAACTCGACCGGCAGCGGCTCGCCTTTTGCCAGTTTTTCCCGCACCTGCGTGCCGCTCAGGATGATGTGATCGGCCTTATCGTGCGGGCAGGTCTTGAGGCTGACGATGCCAGCGCACTTTTTGCAGTAGAAGGTATGCTCGAAGAACAGCGGGGTAATGCCAATTTCTTCGGGCGTGAACTCATCAAAGATCTGCTGCGCGTCGTAGCTGCCGTAGTAGCCGCCGACACCGGCATGGTCGCGCCCGACCGTGAAATGGGTGCAGCCATAATTCTTGCGAGCGATGGCGTGAAAGACGGCTTCGCGCGGGCCTGCATAGCGCATGGCCGCCGGAAACGCGCCGAGTAGCGTCCGTGAGGCCGGGTAATAAGCCGCAAGGATGGCGCGGTAGCTGGCGACGCGGACGCTGGCCGGAATGTCGTCGCCTTTGGTTTCGCCGACCAGCGGATGCAGGAATAGCCCATCGACGATTTCCAGCGCTGTCTTCTGGATGTACTCATGCGCGCGGTGGATCGGGTTGCGCGTCTGGAAGCCGACGATTCGCCGCCAGCCGCGTTCAGCGAAGATCGCTCGTGTCTGTGCTGGCGTGTAGCGCAGGTCGGGGAATTCGGTCTGCGCGCGGGCAGGCAGGTCAATCACCGAGACTGGCCCGCCGAGCAGCGTCTCGCCCTGACGGTACAGCCGCGCGACGCCGGGATGCGCCACATCCTGCGTGCGGTAAACCTTCTGCGCCTCGTCGGCGTGATTGGCGCGGTATTTTTCGCGGACTTCGAGGATTGCGAGGACGCGCTCGCCGTTGGCGTCCCGCTCGACCAGCGCGACATCCTGGCCGACCCCGATCTGCTCGGCCTGCTCGTCATCGATTGCCAGCGTGACCGGGATCGTCCACGGCAGGCCGTTCGCCAGCCGCATAGTGTGGACGACGTTGTGATAGTCGGCCTGACCCATGTAGCCGGTCAGCGGGCTGAGGCCGCCGGTGGCGATCATTTCCAGATCGGCGAGGTTGATCTCGCTGAGGACGATTCTGGTCAGTTCCGGCGCGTAGGCTCTGGCCTCGTCCCGCGCGTCACCGCTCAACTGGCGGTTGATGAGCGTGCCGCCGTGTGGCGCAATTGGTGCGAATAACCGGGTCATAGCGATGGAGCCTCAACTGTCTGCGGAATGAGATCGCGCGCTTCGAGATAGGCCAGAATTTTTCCGGTACTTTCGGCGATAGTTTCGCTGCCGGTGTGGACGGTGACTTCCGGGTTTTCCGGCGCTTCATACGGGTCATTGACGCCGGTGAAGCCCTTGATCTCGCCCGCCAGCGCCTTTTTGTACAGCCCCTTGACATCGCGTCCGGCGCAGACTGCCACCGACGCCTCGACATAGACCTCGACAAAGTTGGTCGTTTCCCGGCGGACTTGCTGGCGCGCTTCGCGGTAGGGCGAGATGAATGAGGCCAGCACCGCGACATTATTCCGCGACAGCAGTTTAGCGACGAACATCACCCGCTCGATATTCCTGTCGCGGTCTTCCTTGCTGAAGCCCAGGTCGCGCGTCAGCCCGGCGCGGACGGTATCGCCGTCCAATCGCTCGACGTTCAGGCCGCGCGTCCGCAGTTCGCGCTCCAGCTCTAACGCCAGCGTCGTCTTGCCTGCGCCCGAAAGTCCGGTGAGCCAGACAGTCAATCCCGGTCTGCGATTAGTCACGTTCACAAGTCTCTCTTTTCGATCCCAACCGATTGCCTTTATCTTCAGTCAGGGCGCGATTGTTCGCGCCCGCGAATCGGGAATCTCCGCTCAAGCGGCGATCCACAACAGATGTGATTGCGGAGCCGCCTTGTAGTTCAGTTCACGGCGGCCTTACGTCGCGCCGATGTCGAACCGGAGCAGGTCGGCCAGCTTGTGATCGGCCTGCGCCTTCCCCTGTCGATAATCGCCGCTGAACAGCGCCGCGCACGCCGCCAGATAGTCCGGCGTGGTCAGCGAGGGAATGACCCCGCGTGGAGCCGAGGCGCGCAGTCGGGCCATTTCCTCAAGCACGCGGACGGTCGATTGCAGCAGTTCGACGTAGTGATTGCGCTCGACCGCGCCGGTTTCGTCCAGCAGCCGCGCTGCGACCTGCGCCGACCGCGCCGCAATCAGCTCGCGCAGCGCGCGGCCACGGTCGGCGCTGGCCTGTTCGCGCGGGTCTTTGCCGACGATGCCGTGCAGATTGACGTTCTCCGGCAGCCGCTCAAGGTGAATCAAGTCAGGCTCGAACGACCACAGCAGCGATGTCTCGCCAACCCCTGCGTGATCGCCTGTCCAGACGTCGGTGACAAGGTCGTAAGGCGCGAGCGGAAGAATTGTCGTCGGCGTCCGCCGCATGACGGTGACGGCGGCGCGCCTGAGCGCCAGCAGTTGCTCAACGCCGAAGTGACCGGTGAATAGGACTATCGCGCGGAAGCCCATTTCTGCGAACTGCTCCAGCACAGTCGTCAGCAGCGGCTCGATGACTTCGACCGGCAGCTTGAGCGTGTACGGAAACGCCAGCCCGCCGACCGCCCAGTAGGAGACGGGCGCAAGCACCGCGTCGGACAGGTCAGCGATCTGTCCGGCGATATTCTCGGCGACCAGCCCATCAAGGCCGAGCGGCAGGTGATAGCTGTGCCATTCGAGCGTGCCAAACGGAATGACCAGCAGCGGTCGTTCCTTGAGCCGCGCTTCAAATTCTGCCACGAGCAGCCGTTCGTAGGGATAGATCGTCATCATCAGGTTCCGATTCCAGCTTGAAGGAAAGCGCCAGTAGACAGTGCAGTCCGCACAGTGTTACCCCATCTCTCCGACCATCGTCAACCCCTGCTCAGTCCGATGCTCAAGTGCTGCCGCTGTCTCCGAACAGCAATCAGCGCAAATCGGATTGCCGCATCGTCTTTCGTTCGGCAGCCGCCGCAGCGGAGAGGCGACCTTGAAGGGCCGGGAGATGAAGTGGGTTTAACAGTCGTTAAATACGATCTTCCAGCCCATTGCTTCGGCTGTTAATCATCTTGACATGCCCTTAAACTCAGGCTATATTTGCCAACATGTTCATAGACGTACACATTCGTACACCGTTGTACTGATCCTTACCCGGGTCTTTGCGCTCGTATTGAGCGAGACTCAGGTTTTCGTTTCCGAATGACCTACTGAACAGTATTCACGACCTTAGACAGGAGCGGGACGACTTATGAGTCAGGCGGAAAAATTCCTTCCCGGTGCGCGTGGTCGCGCTCGTTACATGCGTCTTGACGTCGCTCAGGTGCTCAAGCGCTTTCACTTCTGCGAGCGCGCCCTGATCGTCGCGCAGGCCGGGTGGATCGCCGGGATCGCGCCGATTGAGGTCAAAATCGCGCTGCCGCGTCATTTCTGGGAAGACTCACTGACGGCGGATCATCTGCGGACGCGCGTGTTTGAGCTGCGCTACCCAAGCCGCTGGCTCGAAATCAGCACCGACGCGCCGATTGTCTCGGTCTTTCAGGCGGCTATCAATGCGCCGAGCGCGGTCGCCTTTGTGCTGGCGCTGGCGCGAGTCTACAAGCCCGCGCTGCTGCTGGCCTACAAGGATTACCTGCTGATGGCCGACGCCATCGCCGACGGGCCGAGCGTCCGCTTCCTGCAAATGGCCGTCACGGATAAGGAAGCGCAGGTGACGGAACTCAGCCGCTTCGCCAGCGAAATGCTGGCTGCTGCGACCGACGACGAGCGTCAGCAGGCGTATGGCTGGATCGACGCCCTTCAGCGCAGCATCGACCGCGTCGGCGGCCTCGGCATCGAAGCGCCCAACGGCCCTGATACGCCCGACACGGCAGGTTTAAGCAGGCCATTCGTCTTTGCCGAAGTCCCGGCGCGCGATCCGCAGTTTCAGTTATGCCGCTATTACTGGCCGAACGTGATCGACCCGAATTTTGCCTATGGCGACGGAATGCTGCTCCAGCTTCGCAGCGCTGTCAGCCACCTGAACGAAGTCTGGGCCATCGAGACCGGCGGGGCGATCCTCAATGCTTTTGCCGATCAGTTGGAGTGGGAGTTCATTGTCGATGCCGCGCGCTGGACGTATGACGAAGCGCGGCACACGCGCATGGGCCTCGACCGGCTGACCAACTGGGGCTTCCAGCCGTCTGAACTGCCGCTCGGCACTTACATTTTCGACAGCGCGCGCGGTGAGCCGCCGATTACGAGGCTGGGGATGCTGCATTACTTTGAAACCAAGAACATCGGTAAGAAGAACGACCGCGCCGCCGCCTTCGAGTCGTATAACGACGACGTCAGCCAGCACGACATGGAGTTCGACTGGGCCGATGAAACGATTCACGCGCATTACGGCAGCAAGTGGCTCAAGGAACTGCGCGACCGTTACCCTGATCTGCCGGATCGGGAAGCGCTGCACGAGCGCTGCGATGCGCTGGTCAATGCCGTCGTCGCCGATGCGACTGAGGAAGACCGGCAGCAGATTTATGCCATCACCAACGCCGTGATTGCCAGGGCGGAACAACTTGCCCATTCCCCGTCGAGCAGCTAACACGCCTGTCCCCCGGTCGGCGAGCATCACGCTGACCTGAAGATTGTTGTGGAGAATAAAGCTATGGCTGATGCAGCCCTCTCCGCCCCGGCAGAACGGCAGTCGCTGCTGACGCGCCTCAAGCGCGTGCTGGCAGCGCGCGAAACCGGCGTTTTCGTCGCTCTGATCCTGATGTGCGCCTTTCTATCCGTCTCGACGGCAGGCTTCCTCAGTGAGCGCAACCTGCTCAACGTCGGGCGGCAGATTTCGCTGCTCGGTATCATGGCCGTCGGCATGACCTTTGTGCTGATTGTTGGCGAAGTCGATCTCTCGGTCGGCTCGATTTACGCGCTGTCCGGTCTGGTTACGGGCGTGCTGCTGGTGCAGCAGTGGGCGCTGATCCCGGCGCTGCTCGCTGGCCTGATTCTCGGTGGCCTCACTGGCCTCATCAATGGCCTGCTCTCCACGTATGGCAAGCTGCCGTCGTTCATCACCACGCTCGGCATGATGAGCGTCGTGCGCGGTGTGATTCTGCTCCTGACTGACGGCCAATCGGTCACGGTCAATGAGAAGGCCGGTGTGCCAGCCGCGACAGTGCAGCAGTTCTATTTTCTCGGTCAGGGCAACCTGTTCGACAAAATCCCGATGCAGCTTGTTTTTTTCATCGTCGTCGCCATCCTCGGTTGGGTGCTGCTCTCGCTGACGACCTATGGCTTTCGCGTCTATGCGGTTGGCGGCGGCCTGAAAGCGGCGCGCGTCTCCGGCATTCGCGTGTTCTCGGTCAAAATCTGGGCCTTTATCCTGATGGGCGTCCTCAGCGGCCTCGCGGGCATTCTCAGTCTGGCCTTCCTGCCGAGCGGGCAGGCGGGGCGTACCGGCGTCGGCCTTGAGCTGGATGTCATCGCCGCTGCCATCATCGGCGGCGCGTCGCTGGCGGGCGGTGAAGGTACGATCCTCGGCACAGTCCTCGGCGTGCTGATTATCGGCGTGCTGCGGAATGGTCTGGTGCTGCTCGGTATTTCGCCCTTCTGGCAGACGACCATCATTGGTCTGGTCATTATCATCGCCGTCGCCATCGACAAGTGGACGGCCAGTCGCCGTTCAGGCTAGGCACTTCGATGCGCCCAGGCGCATCTTTTGCAACTTGACCCACGGGATAATAAAGGGAGAATGAAAATGCAGTTTTATCGTCGTTTGCTGCTTTGGATCACCGTTCTGACAGTCGCTCTGCTCACCGGGGCCGTCGTCAGCGCGCAGGACGCAACGCCCGAAGCGACGCCTGCGCCCGTCAGTCTGGCCGATTTCAAGCTCGCGCCGCGCATTCAGGATAAGCTCGACAAGGGCGAGACGCTCCAGTTCTATCTGTCGTATCAGGACGTCTCTAATGAGTTCGCCCCCGATATTCGCAAAGGCATGGAAAAGGCCGCTGCCGAATTGGGCGTGAAGGTCGATTTCGTCGGGCCGGTCGGCAACGACGCTGATGGTCAGGTCAACGAGTTGGAAACGCTGCTCGAAAAGGCCGACGGTCTGGCAATTTCCTCGGTCAGCACTGACGCGCTCGCCCCGATCATCGACAAGGCGCTTGACGCTGGCATCCCGGTCGTCACCTTCAACACCGACAATCCGGCCAGCCACCGTCTGGCCTTCGCCGGTCAGGACCTGGTCGAGTCGGGCCGTGTGGCCGGTAAGCTGATGGGCGAAGCGCTCAACGGCACGGGTAAGGTCATCATCACCACCGTTGACGCGGCGGCTCAGTGGTCGCTCGACCGCGAAAAGGGCGCGCGCGAGGGCCTCGCCGCCTTCCCCGGCATCACCATCGTCAACACCATCAACACCACGACCGAGCCGCAGACGATCTACTCGACCATCGAGAATGCCATGCTGGCGAATCCCGATGTCAGCGGCATCCTCTCGCTGGAATGCTGCTCGACTCCGGCGGCAGGCGAGTACGTCCAGCGTAATGACCTGATCGGCAAGGTCAAGGTCGTCGGCTTCGACCTCGTGCCGCGCACGGTCGAGCTGGTTGAGGCGGGCGCGATTGTCGATACCATCGACCAGGCCCCCGACATGCAGGGCTACTATGCCGTCAAGCTGCTGGCCGCCTTGCTCAAGGGGACGCCGATCACCGGCATCGACACCGGCGTGGGCATTTACACGCCCGATAACATCGCCGAGAAGATGAACGCCACCGCCGAGCCGACGGCTGAAGCGACGCCCTAGACTCGAATTTTAGCGCGCTGCGCGAACCGGCTGTACGATAAGCCTCATCAGAGCAGACAGTCGGTTCGCCGCAGGACTCCCGTTTCAGTGCTGGCCGCAGGAAAAGTAGATGAAAACAATTCTCTGTTACGGGGACTGGGATACCTGGGGTCATCCCCCGATCAACAGTCTAAGAGATCATATCCGCCGATATAGCCCGGACGAGCGCTGGCCCGGCGTGATGCTGGCGGCGCTTGGATCAGGTTTCCGGCTGATCGAGGAAGGGTTGAGCGGGCGCACGACCGTCTTCAGCGATCCGGTTGAGGGCGTCCACAAGAATGGACAAACCTACCTGCTGCCGTGCCTCGAAACGGCTGCGCCGGTCGATCTCGTCACGCTGATGCTTGGCACGAATGATCTTAAATCACGCTTTGCTGCCCCGGCTTTCGATATCGCCTGGGGGATGTCTGCGCTGGCGGGGATGATCCTCAACAGCGCCTTCGGCCCTGACGGTCGCGCTCCGAAGCTGCTGATTATCTGTCCGCCGCCGCTGGCGAAGCTGACGATTTTCGCCGAATTGTTCGTCGGCGCAGGCGAAAAATGCCGCCTGCTGCCCGGTTATTATCGGATGCGGGCGGAGCTGCTCGGCGCGGGCTTCCTCGACGCTGGACAGGTCATCCGCGCCAGCGACGTTGACGGCATCCATCTCGACATCCCGGAGCATCGCAAGCTCGGCGAAGCGGTCGCCGCCAGAGTGCGCGAGCTGCTGGCGTGAGCGCCGTCGAGCGGCAGGTGAGCAGAGCAGAGGTCGCTATGACGCGGGCAGCCCCGCCAGTTATCGAGCTTCAAGGCATCACCAAACGTTTCCCCGGCGTGCTGGCGCTGGACGACGTCGGCGTGACGGTTTACCCCGGCGAGGTTCACGCCGTCCTCGGCGAGAATGGCGCTGGCAAAAGCACGCTGATGAACGTCCTCGCCGGAGATTTACAGCCGGATTCGGGGCGTATCCTCTACAAGGGCAGGCTCCAGACGATTTCCAACCCGCTGGTGGCGCAGCGGCTCGGCATCAGTGTTGTCTATCAGGAACTGGCGCTCTGCCACAACCTGACCGTGGCCGAAAACATCTCGATGAGCCGCGCCGCCAATCGTTCTCCACTCTCGTTTGTCCGCCGCCGCCAGTTCGACGCCTACGCGCGCGAAGTGCTGGCCCGGCTTGGCATGGAGTCGATGAATCCACGCCAGGGCGGCGGCAGGCTCTCGGGCGCGCAGCAGCAGATGGTCGAGATCGCCAAAGCGCTTTCGACTCGTGCCGAAGTCCTGATCCTCGACGAGCCAAATTCCGCGCTGACCATCGAAGAAACCGAGCATCTGTTCACCGTCTTGCGCCAGCTTCAGGCGGATGGCGTTGCCATCATCTATGTCTCGCACCGGCTCGAAGAAGTCGTCCGCATCGCCGACCGTATCACCGTCATGCGTGACGGACGGCACATTGACACGCTCGATAATGACGGCAGCGTGACGGTCGAGAGCCTGATCGCCAGAATGGTCGGGCGCAGCATCGACTTTTTCCGCAGATCTCCCGCGCCAGCGACGACCGAAACGGCTGCGACGACGTTTGAAGTTGAGCATTTACGCAGCGGCAGCGCCCTTCAGGACGTGACGCTTCAGGCCCAGAAAGGGCAGATCGTTGGCATCGCTGGCCTGCCCGATTCCGGCAAGGACGAGCTGGTGTCGTGCGTCTTTGGCCTGCGTCCCTATGAAGGCTCGATCCGGCTCAACGGCACAGCGGTCACGATCAAGTCGCCGGTCGATGCCATTCGCAGCGGCATGGCGCTGATCCCGGCAGATCGGCGTGGCTCCGGCGCGCTGCTGGTCATGAGCGTCGAGAATAACACGGTCGTTTCAACGCTGAAGTCGGTCAGCCGGGGCGGGCTGCTGCGGCAGCGCGAGATTCACCGCGTCAGCGCGCAGTACGTCGAGCGGCTCGATACGCGCATTTCCAGCCTGAAGCAGAAGATGCGGACTCTCAGCGGCGGCAACCAGCAGAAAGTTATCCTCGGTCGCGGGCTGGCAACCAGACCGTCGATTCTGCTGCTGCACGAGCCGACGCGCGGTATTGATGTCGGCGCGAAGGCCGAGATTTACGCCATCCTTCAGGAACTGGCCCGCGACGGCGTGACCATCCTGATTGTCTCATCTGAACTGCCGGAGCTGATTAGCCAGTGTGACCGAATTTTCGTCATGTATCAGGGGCGCGTCACCGGCCAGTTCACGCAGGCCGATGCCAGTGAAGAAGCCATCCTCGCCTGCGCGATGGGGCAGGCGGTGCATGTCATCACAGCTTGAGGGAGCTTACGTCCGAATGGGACGACCGAAACTCACGGCCCCTTATGGTCTTTGCAAATTAAAACCGGGTACTATTCCTGCGGTTTTTAGCTGGCTTCAGCCAGCTTCAATTTGCTTGCCGGATGGCTTCCAGCCTCCGGCAACCTGGCCGAAATAATAAAGCAAAGTCCTTCAGGGGACTCACCTTCTTCGGCATACCGAACGCGCCTTGTCTTTCAGCGTCTGGCGCGGCCAGCGCGGCAGCTAATTTCAGGAAACGAATACGATGACACAACCGATTATCACCGTTGTAGGTAGTTTTGCCGTCGGCCTGACGATCCGCACGCCGCTGCTGCCGATTTTCGGCCAGACGCTACTCGGCTCGGACTTCGATATGGGGCCGGGCGGCAAAGGCTCGAATCAGGCGGTCGGCACGGCGCGGCTGGGCGCGGTCTCGTCGTTCGTCGGCATCATCGGCGAGGACAAGCTCGGCGAGATTGCGACCGATCTGTACGCCGTTGAAGGCGTCGATACGACCTACCTGAGCAAGACGAGCGAGAAGGCGACCGGCGTCGGCTTCATCATCCTCAACACCGAGGGAAACAACTTCATCATCCTCGACATGGCGGCGAATACGCTGGTCGATCCGGCTTACGTCGACCGCGCCGAGGCGCAGATTGCCCGCAGTGACGCCGTGATGGCAGTCCTTGAAGTGCCGGTCGAGGCGGCGGCGCGCGCGATGGAGCTAGGCAGAAAGCACGGTGTTCGCACGATCCTGAATCCCGCTCCGGCAGCCGCGCTGCCGGACGAGATTTTTCGCTACGTCGATATCCTGACGCCGAATGAAACTGAATTACGGATCATCATGGGGCTGCCGCCGGACGACCCGACGCCGAACGCTGAACTGGCGGCACGGCTCAAGGCGCGCGGCGTGCAGACCCTCGTCGTGACGCAGGGCAGCGACGGCGCGCTGATCTTCGGCGATGACGGCATTACCCATGTGCCGTCGTTCAAGGTTGAGGTGGTCGATACGACCGGCGCAGGGGACTCGTTCAATTCCGGGCTGGCGGTCGCGCTGGCCGAAGGCCGAAGCCTGATCGACGCAGTGCGTTATGGCTGCTGCGCTGGCGCGCTGGCCTGTACGAAACTTGGCGTCGTCCCGGCGATGGGCTATCGCGCTGACGTCGACCGCCTCTATCAGACGCAGTACGGGTAATGCCCTCACCCTCAACTCCTGGTTAGGCCCGTTTGCCCCGCGGGTTGATGTGCCGCTGCGCGGCACGAGCGAGGCCGTAACCACTTCGTCTCCCTCGAGGCGAGAGGCGCAAGAATGTGGGTCTGGGTGTTTGTGATTGACTGTAATTTCCTGAATGTTCCAGCTAGCAAACGATGTCTTTATCTTTCTCCCCTCTCCCGCCGGGAGACGAAGTGGTATGGCCTCGTTCGCGC
>CAZZAO010000066.1:0-9551 GCA_964652205.1 uncultured Anaerolineaceae bacterium
CAATCATACTTGCTGAGTCGCAGATCACCAAACGATCGTCCCTAGGCTGGAGTTCTGAGGAGCTGGCAGACACCGTCCCGGCAGGCGGTCTTTCTTATGACTCGGAACTCGGTACTCGGCGCTCGGTACTATTGATTGCTGTAGAGCCTGGCAAGCTTGCTCCGAGAGAGCAGCTTGACGGTCGCCAGAGCGCCCTTGACCTTCATCTCGATGATAGTAGTCGAGCCACCGGCAGCAGCGATCTTCTCAACCGCGCTCTTGCTGAAGCGGTGCGCGCTGACTTTGAGAGCCACCTTCAGCTCACCGCCGCCAAGCACGACGACCGGCTTAGCAGCATCGCCGATGTAGCCATGCTGTTTGAGCAACGCGGGTGTGACTTCCGTACCGGCCTCGAACTCGCTCAGGAAGTCGAGGTTCACAGGCTGGTAGTAAATCTTGAAGATGTTGTTGAAGCCACGCTTGAATGGCAGGCGACGCATCAGCGGGAGCTGACCGCCCTCGAAACGAGGGCCCTTGCTCTTGCCGCCGCGCGCGCCCTGACCTTTGGTTCCACGGCCAGCAGTCTTGCCGCTGCCGGACGCCATACCACGGCCTTTACGCTCGCGCTTCTTCCGAGAACCCGGATCGGGTTGTAGTTCATGCAGTTTCATGTTGCCGACTCCCCCGTCTCGCTCACCTGTACGAGGTGACGGATTTTGTAAATCATCCCGCGCACTGATGGACTATCAGGCACAGTGACGGACTTGTTGATTCTGGTCAGGCCGAGCGCGCGCGCCGTTTCGCCCTGGCTTTTTTCGTAGCCAATCGGGCTTCTGACGAGCGTAACTGTAACCTGAGCGACTTCTTTAGCTTTACGCTTCGTCATTATTCGGCCCCTCAATCGTCACGATGCGCTTGCGCTCCCAGAAGGGGCGAACGCTGTTGACGCTCTTGCCGCGAATCTGGGCGATCTCTTCCGACGAGCGAAGCTGCTGGAGCGCCTGGAGCGTCGCCATAGCGACGTTGAGCAGGTTATTGCTGCCCTGGCTCTTGGTCAGGATGTCACGAACACCGGCGGATTCGAGGACGGCACGAACGCCGCCGCCAGCGATAACACCGGTTCCAGGAGAGGCGGGTTTCAGCAGCACCTTCGCGCCGCCCCACTCGCCGATCACCTGGTAAGGAATGGTCGTCCCCGCCAGGGAAACCTGATGCATATCACGCCGCGCGTGATCGGTTCCCTTACGAATGCTGTCCGGCACGCCGCGCGCCTTGCCGACGCCGACGCCAATCCGCCCGTGACCATCGCCGACGACGACGACAGTACGGAAGGAGAAGCGGCGACCGCCAGCGGCGACTTTGGCGACGCGCTTGATATCGACGACGCGCTCGTCAAGCTCTTCACGATCCTCGCGCGGCTCACGAGACTCGCGGTTATCGCGCTGATCACGCTGTTGTTGTGGTTGTTTCGGCATCTGCTGTCCTTAAAACTCTAGCCCGGCTTCACGAGCGCCTTCGGCCAGAGCCGCGACGCGACCAGTATAGCGGTAGCCACCGCGGTCAAAGACCACGCGGTCGATCCCCTGCTGCTTCGCCCGCTCGCCCAGCACCTTGCCGACGATCTTGGACGCTTCGGTCTTGCTTTTGCCATCGACCTGCGCGGCGATCTCCTTGTCATTGGTCGACGCGGAAACCAGCGTATGGCCGACGCTGTCATCAATCACCTGAGCGTAAATGCCGACCAGGCTGCGGAAGACGTTCAGGCGCGGGCGGGCGGTCGTGCCAGTGACACGAGCGCGCACGCGGCGGTGACGACGCTCGCGGTTCTGGTGTTTCTTCTTAAGTGCGTTCGCCATGATATCCCCTTACTTGCCCGTCTTGCCCGCTTTACGGCGGATGACTTCGTCAGAGTAACGCACACCCTTACCCAGGTAAGGCTCCGGCGGACGCAGCTCGCGGATATTGGCCGCTACCTGGCCGACCACCTGCTTGTCAATCCCCTCGATATGGATCACACGGCCACGGTCTTCGAGCGTGAAGGTGATGTGAGGCGGCGGGTTGACGACAATTTCGTGCGAGAAGCCCAGTTTAAGCACAAGATCGCTGCCGCGAAGGTCGCTGGTGTAGCCGACGCCTTCGACGTTCAGAGTCTTGCGGAAGCCCGCCGAGACGCCCTCGACCATGTTGGCGATCAGCGCGCGCGTCAGACCATGCAGGGCGCGATTCTGGCGGTCGTCGTTCGGACGCTCGACAATGACGTTGCCATCCTCGACCTTGACCTTCATGTTGGGATGAGCGTCGATTTGCAGCTCGCCCTTCGGCCCTTTGACCGTGACGGCCTGCTTGTTGACGCTAACCGAGACTTTGCCCGGCACAGGAATCGGTTTCTTACCAATACGAGACATCTGTTCTTTCCTTTTCAGAGACTCTCAGGTGGCTGCGCAAGAGGCACAGTCCCTTAACACGGTCTCACCAGACGTAGCAGAGCACTTCGCCGCCGGTCCGTTCCCGGCGAGCCTGCTGCGCCGTCATCACACCCTTCGGCGTGGTGACAATCGCAATCCCGATCCCGCTCATCACACGCGGCAGGTCTTTGCGGCCACGATAAACGCGGCGTCCAGGCTTGCTGATGCGCTCGATGTTGGTGATAACGGGCTTCCGCTCGCGCCGCGAGCCGTAATACTTGAGTTGGAGACTGATCAAGTTTACGGGCTGCGCATCCACGATGGTGTATTCTTCGATATAGCCCTCTTCCTTGAGGATGCGGGCAATCTCGATCTTGATCTTCGACATCGGAATTTCGACGGTCGGTTTCCCGACCATGAGCGCATTCCGAACGCGCGTTAGCATGTCCGCAATTGGATCGTTCGTCATTGCCTTCGCCCTTAAACTACCAGCTAGCCTTAACCACGCCAGGGATCTTGCCCTGCAACGCCATCTCACGGAAGTGGATGCGGCAGAGACCAAAGCGACCGATGTAACTGCGCGGACGACCGCAAATCTTGCCGGAGTGGGGATCGACAAACTGGCAGCGGTTACGGACACGCACTTTATACTTGCGATTGCCCTCGCGGGCGGTTGCTGATCGTTTCGCCATGTCCTTATCCTCTATTTGTCGCGGAAAGGCATACCGAGCAGCTTGAGCAAGCGGCGGCCTTCCTCGTCAGTTTGAGCGGTCGTGACGATGGTGATCTCCATGCCGCGAACCTTGTCGATTTTGTCGTACTGAATTTCAGGAAACACCAACTGTTCGCGCAGGCCAATCGTGTAATTGCCACGGCCATCGAAGGTGTCCGGCGAAACGCCACGGAAGTCGCGGATACGCGGCAGCGCGATGTTGATGAGCCGGTCGAGCAAGGCCCACATCCGCTCGCCGCGCAGGGTGACTTTCGCGCCGATAGCGCGGCCTTCACGCAGCTTGAAGTTAGCGATGCTGGTTTTGGCCTTAGTCACCACCGGCTGCTGGCCGCTGATCCGGCGCAGGTCATCAACCGCGCCATCGAGCGACTTGGGCGTATCGACGGCTTCGCCGACGCCGATGTTGATTACGACTTTGCTGATGCGCGGAACCTGCATGACGTTGCTGTAGTTAAATTCGTCCATCAACGCAGGCACGATCTGGTCTTTGTAGCGGGTGATGATGGAATAGGTTTGTGTCGCCATTTTCGCCCCGCCTACTCGATCTCTGCCTGGCAGTTTTTGCACACGCGCACTTTGTAGCCGTCGTCGCGGACGCGGAAGCCGACGCGCGATGCCTTCGCGCACGTCGGGCAGACCAGCATGACATTCGACAGGTGCATTTTGCCTTCAAACTCGACAATCTGCGCCGGAATCTGCTGGTTGCCTGCCTGACGCGCCTTGTTATGGCGCTTCAGGATGTTCACGCCCTGGACAACGACCCGGTCTTCTTTCGGCAGCACCGCGAGAACTTCGCCGCGCTCGCCCAGGTCTTTTCCGGCAATCACCTCGACGGTGTCGCCCTTCTTAATCCTCTGCATGTTCGCAACCCTCTCGTAACGCTACAGGGTTTCCGGCGCGAGCGAGACGATTTTCAGGTAGCCCTTGTCGCGCAGTTCGCGCGCCACCGGCCCGAAAACGCGCGTTCCACGCGGGTTCTGCAAGTCATCGCTCAGAATGACGGCAGCGTTGTCGTCAAACTTAATGTAGGAACCGTCGTTGCGGCGATATTCTTTTGCCACGCGGACGATGACAGCTTTGACGACGTCGCTTTTCTTGACGGTTCCTTGCGGAGTCGCCGATTTGACGGTCGCCACGACAATATCGCCAATGCTGGCGTAACGGCGGCGCGAGCCACCGAGGACACGGATGATGAGCAGTTCCTGCGCGCCCGTGTTATCAGCGACCTTGATACGCGATTCGGTCTGGATCATGACGCAGCTTCCTCACCGCCAGTGAGGGCGGTTTCGTCGGCCAGGTCAGTCACCAGCGCTTCGCCGGGGTTCTGAAGCACCGCTTCGACGACCCAGCGCTTGCGCTTGCTCAAGGGCTTACTTTCGACGACGCGGACAATCGCGCCTTCGGCAATCTGGTTGCTCTCGTCGTGCGCCATGACTTTCTTGGTGACGAGGACGACCTTCTTGTAGATCGGATGCACCTTACGGCGCTCGATGGCGACCGTGACGGTCTTCTCCATCTTGTTGCTCACGACGCGGCCCACGAGCCGCTTGCGATCATTTGCCATTTACTTCCCCTCCTTGTTCACGGCCTGCGCGGCCAACTGGCGCTCACGCAGGATAGTGTTCAGCCGCGCGAGATCGCGCCTGGAGCGCTGGAGGGCGTTAGGGTCCTCAAGCTGCCCGGAAGCCGCCTGAAAGCGCAGGTTGAACAACGCTTCCTTGTTGTCTTCGATGGCGTCGAGGATTTGCTCGTCCGACATGTCCCGAATCTCACTCGCGTACATGATTAAACTGTCTCCACGCCTGAAATCGGATCGATGCGCTTGACGAATTTGGTCTTGATCGGCAGCTTGTGTCCGGCGAGGCGGAGCGCTTCGCGCGCTTCCTCTTCGGTGATGCCGCCCATCTCAAACAGGACACGCCCTGGGCGAACCACCGCCACCCAGTGTTCGACCGCGCCTTTACCCTTACCCATTCGGGTTTCGGCGGCGCGCTTGGTAAACGGCTTGTCCGGGAAGATGCGAATCCAGATTTTGCCACGGCGGCGCACGTAACGCACCATCGTGCGGCGCGCCGCTTCGATCTGGCGGCTGGTGATCCAGTACGGCTCCAGCGCCTGCAACCCGAACTCGCCAAACGTGACCGTCGAGCCGCGATAGGATTTGCCGGTCATCCGACCGCGCTGCTGCTTGCGGTACTTGACTCGTTTTGGCATTAACATGACTGGTTACTCCTCAATTCCGTCCACGTTACGGCGTCACGTAGACGTCGTTCTTCGGCTCAGACGGCTGTTTCTTCTCTTCGCCGCGCAGAACCTCACCCTTGTAGACCCAGACCTTAATGCCGATACGGCCAAAGGTTGTGAGCGCTTCCGCCGTCCCGTAGTCGATATTGGCGCGCAGCGTCGCGCGCGGGATACGGCCTTCACTCGTCCACTCACGGCGAGCCATGTCGGCCCCGGCCAGACGGCCAGCGACTTCGATGCGGATCCCCTGCGCGCCCTGGCGGATCGCCTGACTGACGGCGCGCTTCATGGCGCGGCTGTGGCCGATCCGGCGCTGGAGCTGTCCGGCGACGTTCTCAGCGATCAGGGTCGCGTCGGTGTCCGGCTTGTCAATTTCGTTGACCTCGACCTTGACCTTCTTGCCGGTCAACTCTTCCAGGCCGGTGCGCATCTTCTTGACCGCTTCGCCCTTGCGTCCGATCAGGATGCCGGGGCGGGCAGTATGGATCGTGACCTGAACCTGGTTGGGGTAACGCTCGATTTCCAGCCGGGAGACTCCGGCGCGCTCCGCCTCTTTCTTGACGTAGCGGCGGATGGTGAAATCTTCCTGTAGAAGTTCCTTGTAGCGTTCCTTCTCGGCATACCAGCGGGCGTCATGCTCACGGGTGATGTCGAGGCGGAAACCAATCGGATTGACTTTACGACCCATTTACGCCTCTTTTCGCTCTGCCAGGATGACCGTCAGGTGCGAAGTGCGGCGTTTGCGCGGCTTGTAACGACCACGCGCGCCCGCCTTGAAGCGCTTGAGCATGGGGCCACCGTCCGCGAAAATCGTCTGCACGTACATACCGGTCGGATCGAGATCGAGATTATTCTCGGCATTCGCCATCGCCGAGTTGACCGCTTTGGTGATGAAGCCCGCGCCCTTGTTCGGAATGAACTTGAGGACGGCAAGCGCCTGCGGCGCATCCAGCCCGCGCACCTGGTCGCAGACCAGACGCAGCTTCTGCGGGGAGATGGAGATGTTACTGACGTATGCGCGTACCTCTGCCATCATGCCCCCTTATTTCTTTTTCTTCTCGACCATGTGGCCGCGGTAAGTGCGCGTGGGCGCGAACTCGCCGAGCTTATGGCCGACCATATTTTCGGTGATGTAGATCGGCACATGGCGGCGACCATCGTGGATCGCCAGCGTGTGACCGACCATCTGCGGGAACACGGTGCTGGCCCGACTCCAGGTGCGGATGACAGTCTTTTTATTCTCGCTGTTGAGCTTCTCGACCTTGCTCAGAAGCTTAGGGTCTACGAAAGGCCCCTTCTTCAATGAACGCGACATGGTTATTTCCTCTGTTCTTCAGCGCCGCTGGCTGGATTTAACGACGCTTGCCACGCCGGCGAACGATAAACTGCGACGTGCGTTTGTTCCGGCGGGTGCGCTTGCCGAGCGCAGGCTTGCCCCACGGCGTCTTCGGGCCGGGCAGGCCGATTCCCGAACGCCCTTCACCACCGCCGTGCGGGTGAGCAGACGGGTCCATGGCGATACCGCGAACGGAAGGACGCCAGCCCTTCCAACGGTTACGCCCCGCCTTGCCGAGCTTGATGTTGCCGTGATCGGTGTTGCCGACCTGGCCGATGGTCGCCATGCAGCGCTCATGCACGAGCCGGACTTCGCCACTGGGCAGGCGAACCTGACAGTAAGTGCCTTCCTTCGCCAGAAGCTGCGCCGAGACGCCTGCTGAACGGGCAAGCTGCCCACCCGCGCCGGGCAGCAGTTCGATATTATGAATCTGCGTGCCAACCGGGATGTCGCGGATGTAGAGCGCGTTGCCGGGGCGAAGCTCGGCGCGCTCGCCGTTGGAGAGCTTGTCGCCGACCTTGACGCCGAGCGGGGCGATGATGTAGCGCTTCTCGCCGTCGATGTACTGAAGCAGCGCAATCCGCGCCGAGCGGTTGGGGTCATACTCAATCGCAATCACTTCGGCCATGACGTCGAGCTTGTCGCGGCGGAAGTCAATAATGCGGTAGCGGCGGCGCTGGCCGCCGCCGCGATGGCGGACGGTGATGCGCCCCGTGTTATTACGTCCACCGCGCTTACGCAGGGCTTCGGTGAGCGAACGCTCTGGCCTGGACTTGGTGATTTCCTCGAACGTGTGGCCCGTCATTCCTCGGCGGCCTTCCGAGGTAGGCTTGTAAACTTTAACCGGCATTGTTCTTATCCCTACACGTTGAACAATTCGATGGTGTCGCCAGGGAAGAGCGTGACGATAGCCTTCTTGTACTGCTGCGAGCGCATGTAATACTTGCGCCCGCGACGGCCACGTTTCGCCGGAAGGATGACGGTGTTGACCTTCTTCACCTTCTTATCGAAGATAACCTCGATTGCTTCCTTGATCTGAGTCTTGTTGGCTTCCTGCGCGACTTCGAACACGTACTGGTTCCGAACCTCGGACAGGTGGGTGCTTTTCTCACTGATGATGGGGCGGCGGATGACGTCATAAAGGTGCAGGGTCATGTTAACTCTCCTTACCCCAGATCAATTTGATCACGTCGAGCGCTTCGAGCGGGACGATGACCTTGTCCGCCTGAAGCAGATCGCGGATATTGAGGTAGCTGGCGAACAGTGTATTGGCCCGTTCGAGGTTATCGACACTGCGCTGCACGTTGACGTTGCGCTCGCCCATCAGCACGAGCGCCTTGCCGTCGCCAGCCAGCGTGTTGAGGATGCGGGCCATTTCCTTCGTCTTCGGCGCGTCGAGGGCGATCCGGTCAACGAAGATCAACTGGCCGTCACGCGCCAGCGCGCTCAGGGCGCTGCGGATGGCAGCGCGGCGCATACTCTTGGGCATGTCTTTGGTGTACTTGTGCGGCTGCGGCCCCATCGGGCGGCCACCGCCGACGAACTGGGTCGCGCCCATGTTGCCATGGCGCGCGCGGCCCGTCCCCTTCTGCTTGTACATCTTGGCGGTCGTCATCCGCAGCTCGATACGGCGCTGAACCTTGTGCGTGCCGAGCCGCGCATTCGCCATCTGGCGGACGAACGCCTGATGCATCAGGCCCTTGTTGATATTGGCTTCAAAGATGTCGGACGGCAGGTCGATAGTCTGAACCTGCTTGCCGTTGATGTCGAGAACTGGTGCTTGCATGATTTAGGAAACCTCTCCCCTAGCGACGCACGCGGGCGGGCTTGATGAGGACGATGCCACCGTTCGCGCCGGGGATAGAACCGCGCACCGCAATCAGGTTGCGATCCGCGTCAACCACCACGACTTCGACGTTCTGCGCCGTCACACGGGCATTGCCCATGCGACCGGCCATCCGCTGACCGGGCAGCGTGCGTCCGGGGAAGGTCGTCTGACCGACCGAACCGGGGGCGCGCTCGCGGTCGCTCTGACCGTGAGTCTTGGGCTGGCGATTGAAGTTGTGGCGCTTGATCGTACCGGCGAAGCCACGACCCTTGCTAGTGCCGATGACGTCGACACGCTCGCCTTTGGCGAACACGTCGGCCTTAATTTCCTGTCCTTCGGTCACGTCAACATCCTTGACGCGAAACTCGCGCAGGTGACGCAGCGCCGCCAGGTTGTTGCGGCGCAGGTGGCCGAGCTGGCCTTTGGTCAGGCGCTGAGGCTTAGTCTCACCAAAGCCCATCTGGACCGCCGTATAACCGTCGCTCTCCGCACTTCGTACCTGAGTCACATAGCACGGCCCGGCTTCGATGACGGTGACAGGAACCGCGTTCCCGTTCTCGTCGAAGACCTGGGTCATGCCGACTTTCTTTCCAATGATGCCTTTAATCATCGTTGCCTCCAGAGCGTCGCGGTACCGACTGCCTCGACCGCACGCCCCCGTCTCATCGCGCATTGGCGGGCGGCATATGCCCGCATACGTGTGCTAAATCTTGATCTCAATGTCCACGCCTGCGGGCAGGTTCAGGCGCATGAGCGTATCAATCGTCTTGCTGTCGGGGTCGAGCACGTCAATCAGGCGCTTGTGCGTGCGGATCTCGAAGTGTTCCTGCGAGTCCTTGTCGATGAAGGGCGAGCGCATGACCGTGAAGCGCTCGATGCGCGTCGGCAGCGGCACAGGCCCGACGACGCGCGCGCCAGTGCGCTCGGCAGTCTCGACAATGCGCTGCGCCGACTGGTCGAGCACGCGGTGATCGTACCCTTTGAGCCGAATGCGAATTTTGTTTTTGAACATCGTGCGTCCTCTAA
>CAZZAO010000066.1:9561-29379 GCA_964652205.1 uncultured Anaerolineaceae bacterium
GCGATATTCTGCCACCCGGCATCTCGCATCCTGCGGCTGTATGGAATTCCGGTGAGCCTAGGTGAGTACTTCGGTGATGAAACCAGCACCCACAGTCAGACCACCCTCGCGGATGGCAAACTTGGAGCCTTTTTCGAGCGCCACGGGCGTAATCAGCTCAACCTTGAGGTTGACGTTATCGCCCGGCATGACCATCTCGACGCCTTCCGGCAGCTCGACGGTTCCGGTCACGTCCATCGTGCGGATGTAGAACTGCGGGCGGTAGCCGGTGAAGAACGCCTTGTGACGGCCACCCTCTTCGCGCTTGAGGATGTAGACTTCGCTCAGGAACTTCTTGTGCGGGGTGATGCTGCCGGGCTTGGCAAGCACCATACCGCGCTCGACGTCGTCGCGCTCGATGCCGCGCAGGAGAATACCGGCGTTGTCGCCAGCCACGGCGTTGTCGAGTTCCTTATGGAACATCTCGATACCGGTGACGATGGTCTTCTGGACTTCGTCACGCAGGCCGATGATCGAGATTTCGTCGCCCTTCTTCATCGAGCCACGCTCGACGCGACCGGTGACGACGGTTCCACGACCCTTGATCGTGAAGACGTCTTCGACCGGCATCAGGAACGGCTTATCGACGTCACGGACGGGCGTCGGAATCCACTCGTCAACCGTATCCATCAGTTTGAGGATCGGCTCGTACTCCGGCGCGTTGATGTCGGTGCTGGTCGACTCGGTGACGGCGAGCGCCGAGCCACGGACAATCGGCGTGCCGTCGAAGCCGTAGCTGCCGAGCAGTTCGCCCAGTTCGAGTTCAACCAGTTCGAGCAGTTCAGGGTCATCGAGCTGGTCGATCTTGTTCAGGAAGACGACCATCGCCGGAACTTCCACCTGACGGGCGAGCAGCACGTGCTCGCGGGTCTGGGGCATCGGGCCATCGGGGGCGGAGACGACGAGGATTGCGCCGTCCATCTGCGCCGCGCCGGTAATCATGTTCTTGATGTAGTCACGGTGGCCTGGGCAGTCGACGTGAGCGTAGTGGCGCTTGTCGGTCTCGTACTCGACGTGACGGATGTTGATCGTGATGCCGCGCGCCTTCTCTTCAGGGGCGTTATCGATCTCCGCGTAGGCCATTTTGTGCGCCCGGCCCTTGAGCGCCAACACCTGGGTGATGGCAGCCGTCAGAGTTGTTTTGCCGTGATCGACATGACCAATCGTGCCGATGTTGACATGTGGTTTGGAACGCGAGAATTTTTCCTTAGCCATCTTTCTTTCCTTGTGCCTTTGCTTGTCTAGCTATCCCACTGCATTACCGCTGCCGAAGCAGCGTTCCGGGATCGGTTTAGTGATGGTTGAGCAGCTTACTGGCTGCCTTTGATAACTTCTTCGGCGATGTTGTTCGGCGCGACGCTGTACTTCTCGAACTCCATCGTGAAGCTGCCGCGTCCCTGAGTCATGTTACGGACCTGGGTTGCGTAGCCGAACATCTCTGCCAGCGGGACGTTGGCCCGAACAGCGGTTGCGCCAGCGCGCGGTTCCATGCCGCCGATGACTCCACGGCGTGAGGACAGGTCGCCGACGATGGTTCCGGTATATTCGTCCGGGACGTAGACTTCAACCCTCATGGTCGGCTCAAGCAGGACGGGCTTCCCCTTCTGCACGCCTTCCTTGAGGCACATCGAGCCAGCGATCTTGAAGGCGATGTCGCTCGAGTCGACTTCATGGTACGCGCCGTCAACCAGCGTGGCCTTGACGCCAACGACCGGATAACCGGCGAGTACGCCGCCCTGGGTGGCCTCGCGGACGCCCTGCTCAGTCGGGCGGATGAATTCACGCGGAACCGAGCCGCCCTTCGTGCCATCGACGAACATGAAGTCACCTTCTTTGGTGATTTCCTCGTCGGTCATCGGCTCGAACTCGATGACGACGCGGGCATACTGACCCGAACCGCCGGTCTGGCGCTTGAAGGTCGTATCGACGCGCGAGGCGCGAGTGATGGTTTCACGATAGGCCACACGCGGACGACCGACCGTCGCCTGCACGCCAAATTCGCGCATCATCCGGTCAACCAGCACTTCAAGGTGCAGCTCGCCCATGCCCTTGATCTTGGTCTGGCTGAGCTTGTCGTCAACCTCGATCTTGAAGGTCGGGTCTTCTTCGGCCAGGCGGCGAAGGGCGATGCCCATCTTGTCCTGGTCGGCCTTGCTGTTCGGCTCGATGGCGACTTCGATGACCGGCTCAGGGAAGGCAATGCGCTCAAGCAGCACCGGCTTGTCCGGGTCGCTCAACGTATCGCCCGTGAAGCTGTCCTTCAGGCCGAGGATCGCGGCGACGTCACCGGCATGAACTTCTTCGACGTCCTGACGGTCATCGGCGAACATGCGGACGATACGCCCGATACGCTCTTTCGTGCTTTTGCTGGTGTTCGCCAGCGTCGTGCCAGTGCGAACGACGCCCGAATAGACGCGGATGAACGCCAGACGACCGACATACGGATCGGTCAGAATCTTGAAGACCAGCGCGGCAACCGGCTCATCGTCAGCAGCGACGCGGATGATTTCCTCATCAGTTTTGGGGTTATGGCCCGTGACCGGGGGAATATCGGACGGCGACGGCAGCAGCTCGACGATCTTATCGAGCATGAGCTGGACGCCCTTGTTCTTGAGCGACGAGCCGCACAGCACCGGATGAACCTTACCGGCAATCGTGGCAGCGCGCAGCGCCCCCATGATTTCCTCATCGGTGATGTCTTCACCCAGAAGGTATTTCTCGGTCAGGTAATCGTCATTCTCGACGATCTTCTCGATGGTGCGGGCGCGCTCGGTTTCGGCCTGTTCGCGGTAGCTTTCGGGGATGGTGTGATGTTCAATCGCCGTCCCCAGGTCGTCACCATAGCTGACCAGTTCCATCTTCAGCAGGTCGATGATGCCCGTGAACTCTGCGCCTTCCCCGTAAGGAAGCTGGAGCAGCACGGGGTTGCCATGCAGACGCTCAACCACCATATCGACACAGCGGCGGAAGTTCGCGCCGGTGCGATCCATCTTGTTGACGAAGCACAAGCGCGGCACGTCGTAGTTATTGGCCTGACGCCAGACCGTTTCCGACTGTGGCTCGACTCCGGCAACGCCGTCGAAGATGACCACGCCGCCGTCAAGCACGCGCAGACTGCGCTGGACTTCAACCGTGAAGTCGACGTGACCTGGCGTGTCGATCACGTTGATCTGATAGCCCTTCCAACTGGCAGTGACCGCAGAGGCGGTGATGGTGATGCCGCGCTCGCGTTCCTGTTCCATGTAGTCGGTCGTTGCAGCACCGTCATGGACTTCGCCGATTTTATGCACCATACCGGTGTAGTACAGCACGCGCTCGGTCGTCGTCGTCTTGCCCGCATCGATATGCGCGATGATACCGACATTGCGCACCTTATTGATATCGAAGTGGGTTTCAGCCTTTTTCGTCATTCTCTCTCTTTATCTCTTCAATCCGAACTGGATTGTCGCTGCGTTCCTAACGGAAGTGAGCGAAAGCTCGGTTGGCTTCGGCCATACGGTGAGTGTCGTCCTTACGCTTGACTGAGGCTCCCTGACCGTTGGCGGCGTCCATCAGTTCGCCAGCCAGCTTTTCGGCCATATTACGGCCCCCGCGCTTGCGCGCGTTTTCCAGCAACCAGCGCATCGCCAGCGAAACGGCACGGTCGTAAGGCACTTCGACGGGAACCTGATAGGTCGCGCCGCCGACGCGCATCGGCTTGACTTCGATGGCGGGGGTGACGTTCCGCAGCCCCTGCTCGAACACATCGACCGGGTTACGCTTGGCGCGCTCCTCGATCAGGTCAAAAGCTCCGTACATCAGCCCTTGAGCGGTGCTTTTCTTGCCGCCGTACATCATGCGGTTGATAAACATCGCAATATGGATGTTGTTAAACTTGCTATCCGGTACAACGGGACGTTTGGCAGGACTTTTTCTTCTTGGCATCGGTCAGAACCCTTTTACTTCTTTCCCTTAGCAGCAGGCGCGCCCGGCTTCGGTCGCTTGGTGCCGTACTTGCTGCGACCCTGCTCACGATTTTTCACGCCGTCGGTATCCAGCGTGCCACGCACGATGTGATAACGAACGCCTGGCAGGTCCTTGACACGACCGCCACGAACGAGGACGACGCTGTGTTCCTGAAGGCTGTGACCTTCACCGGGAATATAGGCCGTGACTTCGATGCCGTTAGAAAGGCGAACGCGCGCCACTTTACGCAGCGCCGAGTTCGGTTTCTTCGGTGTCATGGTCTTGACCTGAGTGCAAACGCCGCGCTTCTGGGGCGACCCTTTGCGCGAGCGGGTACGCTTCTGCTCGTACACGTTGAGCGTGAACTGGAGCGCGGGCGCTTTGCTCTTGGATTTCTTGGCTTTGCGACCCTTGCGTACCAACTGATTAATGGTTGGCATATCTGTGACCTCGTTCCTAAGCACCTTGCTACAGGCAAGCAAAAAGGCGTACTCTCATGCAGGACGCCCCTATGCTCTTACCCATGGCGAGCTACCTTGCAACGCAGGGCGCTTTCGCCATCCATCAGTCGATTCGACGCGCCATTGCCTCAATCGAGGTTGTGCGCCGCCCACATAAGCCTGTGCATAATAGCACCCCGACAGAGGTGAGTCAAGGCTCGCCTGCCGCAGCAGTGCTATGAGTTTCGATCATTGTTTTCAGGCGGGTCAGGCGGGCTTTAAGATAGTCTGGCGCGCGCCTCAGTTCGCGGGCCGCCGCCATTCCTGCTCGCAAGCTCCCAAACGCTTCTGGCACGAGTTCTGTAGTCTAATGACAGCAGAGACAGATCATCATCGGGTGGTGAAGGATGCGGCGTCGCTGGGTGTTCGTCCTGTTGCTTGTTGTCCTGATTGCCGGGCTGGAAGTCAGAGCCGAAGGGATTGCCCATACCGATATAACCCGCGGGGCCGAGCGTCCTCTGGGAGATGACTCGTTTTACTATTTCTCGCTCGCCAGACACGTCGTCTCCGGCATGGGCGTGAGAAGCGACAGCATCAACCTGACCACCGGCTTTCAACCGCTCTGGGGCGGCCTCGTGACCGCAGCGTTTGCCCTCGACGTTCACCGCGGCATTCCGATCTCGCAGGGACTCGGCGTGCTGATCGGCATCGTCGGTTATCTGCTGGTGTTCGTCATCACCACGCAAATCACGGGTCACAGGCTCATCGCGCTGGTGAGTGCCAGCCTGTGGTGGCTTTTGCCGACGACCATCCAGCAAACGATCAGCGGAATGGAGACGATTGCCGCGACAGTCGCGGCTCTGGGCTGTTTCGCCCTGCTTCAGCGCCTGTACAGGACGCCGTCGCTGCGCTGGTCGGCAGCGCTTGGTCTGGGGCTGGGGGTCGCCGTGCTTGCTCGCGTTGATCTCGGCTTTCTTGCCGCAGCGATTTTCGTCGCCCTGCTGCTCATCCCACCCGTAGCCGGCAAACGCTGGCAAACGATCTTTATGACAGGCGCCTGCGCTCTGCTGCCGACGCTGCCGTGGATCATCCTCTCACTCCAGATGGGGAAATCTCCCCTGCCAGAAAGCGGGCTGGCGGTACGGAATCTTGCGCTTTATCTTGGGGATGCCGGGTTCGTCAACATTTCGCTCCCGGTCGAGCTGATGGCATTTTTCAGACAGCTTGACGCGCAGTTCTATGCTCTGAAGTGGCTGGACGTCGGCCTGCCCATCCTTGCCATCCTCGCGGTCGGCTCGGTTTTCTTTTTGCGCGGACTGCGCGGGCAGCAAGCGATGAAAGGCACGCTCGCCCTCTGGCTCATCGGCCTGACCATCGCCTATACTGTTGTCCTGCGCGAGTCCTGGTATTTCAATCGTTACGTTCTCCCGGTCGCTCAGGTGAGCGCGGTTCTCGTCCTGGCATGGTGGGCGGACGCCCTGCTCAAGCGCAGTAACCTTTACGTGATTCGAGCAGCGCTCGCCATTGTGATTGTACTGGCGAGCGTCATGGTCATTCGGGATTATCAGTCTAAAACTTACCAGTGGATTTTTAAGGGGACGCCCGCCTCAGCGCCGCTGTTTGAAGTTGCAACCTGGCTCAACAACCAGTTGCCAGCCCAAACGCGCGTCGGCGCGTTCCAGTCGGGGATTCTCGGCTATTACAGCACCGTCCCCATCGTCAATCTCGATGGCAAGGTGAATTCAGACGCGCGGATCGCCATGGAGCGTCAGGCGATGTGGGATTACATTTGTGCTGCCCAGATTGACTACGTCACGGACTGGCCCGTTATCATCGACGACTACCTGAAGGCGCGCAGCCAGGATTGGCAGGCAAACAGGCTGACGCTGATTGAAGAATTTGCATCTCCGGCAGCCGGCGAGCCAACTCAGGCAATTTATCGTGTCAATCGCGCGCGCTGCCCCTTATAAGGAAGCGCAGCGCCCGTCAATATCGCCCCGTTAGGGCAGGCTGAAATGCTGAAACACGCCGATCAGAAAGGTGGCGATGAAAATCAGGCCGACGCCGACCCACTGACGGCGAATCAACCGCTCGCGCAGGAAGATCAGCGCCAGCAGCACCGTCACGGGGCTAAAGAGCGAACTCAGCACCGCGACAATGCCGGGAGTCGTCCCCTGCACGCCGATGTTATAGGCGATTTCGCCGAACGTGGTGATCGACGCGGCAGCGCCGATTTTCAGCCACAGATCGCGCGGCGGCAGCGCAATCGACTGGCGGAGCGGCCTGACGAGCAGCGCCAGCAGGACGAGAGTGACAAAGCGCCCGATCATCGTCGGGATGTATGGCCCCAGCGGCGCGACCACAAATTGTAAGCCCCAGAAATTGAACCCCAGCGCCAGCGCCGCGATGCTCGCTTCGGGCAGCCCTCGCAGCGCGACCCGCTCCACAGCCTGACCGGAAGCGCCGCTCGACACGACGATGACGCCGAACAGCAGCGCGAGCAGGCTGATGAGACTCGCCGCCGGGATAAAGTCGCCAGCCAGCAGTGAGAGCGCCAGCGCGATCCCGGCATAGGCTGATGTCACAGGCGAGACAATCGAGATTTTACCAATCGACAGCGCGCGATAGAGCAGCAGCGTGCCGACCGTGTTGGCTGCGCCGAGCAGCGCTGCCAGCGCCAGCGCATTCAGGGTTGCTGTCGCCGGAATCCCGGTCGCCAGCACGACGGCGAGAAACAGCGCGCCGCTGACCAGATGGATGTAAAACAGCGCGCGATAGGCGTGCAGCCGAACGCTGACATCCCGCGCAATAAAGTCTGCCGTGCCGAAGCCGAGCGCCGAAAGTAAGCCCCAGAATACTCCCACGTCATGCCTTTCCGTGACTGCGAAGCCAATCTCATTGTCGGCGGCCTTCCACTTTTCGGCCAGCCCGGCGGATCGCTGCCCGGCCAGTTTCTGCGCTGACTGCCCCGGCAGAGAGATTAATGAGGAAGCAAGGCGCGGACGCGCAACCCGGTTGATGAACCTGAAGCAAGCTCGACCGATCACGAGAATCAAAAGGACGTTTCCGCCGCTGGAAACGCCCCTCGCCAGACCCGATCACGAACGCTTAAACTTTAAGCGCGCCATCGACCGCTTTAATCAATTCCTCGATCATCAGCGGCTTGCCGAGAAAGACGTCTGCGCCTGCTTCGAGCGCCTTCGCGCTCTGAAAGCCGCCAGTCGAAGCCGAGACGACGATCATCGGGATATGTCCGCCCTCTTCCTGACGGCGAACGTACTGGATCAGGTCGAGGCCGTTGAGGTCGGGTAAATCCAGATCAGTCACGATCAGATCAGGCGGCGCGCTGGCGAGCGCCGCCAGCGCCACCGTCGCATTAGCCGCCAGCATCACCGTGTAGCCGACCTTCTCCAGACCGAGACGAAAGACCGTGCTCACGTCGGTGTCGTCCTCGACAATCAGCACGCGCTGACCGCTGCCGACTGGCGAGGCGGGAACCGTCTGGGTGGCCGATTTAGCGCTCCTGTCCTGCGAGCTAACCGCGAACCGCACCTGAAAGCCCAGCTCGCCAAGCATCAGCTCGTCGCCGTCCTCAAGCTTATACTCCATGCCTGCGACAAGCTGGAAGCCGTTGAGTCGGGTTCCGTTGGCGCTGTTCAAATCCTTGATGCTGACGCGCCCTTCCTGCGACAGGATAATGGCGTGTTTGCGCGAGACGCCCGCCATCAGCGCGTCGTAGGCCGTCAGGTCGATCTCAGGATGGAAATCATGCTCCGGGTCATCGCGGCCCAGCAGCAGCGACGCGCCGAGCCTGACCTGAATCGTCGTCGCCGTCCCGACGATCCGAAGCTCCAGCACCCAGGGGAGACTGGTATCGAGCGCGCCGGTCGGTGGTTGGGAGACGGCGGGCACGGGTGATGACGCCACCAGGCCGCGCAGGTGTGTTGTTGGACGAGGCGGTACCTCATCTCTGGTCATGGATATCCCCCTTGAGTGGCACTGATCTCATTATAAGGCAGGGCAACCGCATCGGCATTGACCAATTATGAAAAAGTCGTGACGAATCCGACTCACCGGCCTTTCACCTGAATATCATCTCGCATTTACATCGCAATCTAAAATTAATATTGTAATTAACTAATCGAGGAGCGGCTGTTATCATGGCAAGTCAACGTACCGTCGTCAACGCGAGCAACTTCGCGCCATCCGTCACCCGTGAAGACCTGGAAACCGGCAGCGTCTCGGTCGGAATGCCGATTGACCGGGTGCGCTGGGCCGCTGTCCTGGCGGGGCTGTTCACGGTACTGGCCGCGCTGGCCTTCTTCGCCGTTCTCGGCATCGCGGTCGGCTTCTCGGCTTTCACGCCGGGCGAACCGGCGCGCAACTTCGGGATCGGGGCGGGAGTCTACGGCGCGGTCAGCGCGCTGATCTCATTCTTCCTCGGCGGCTTCATCGCCGCACGGACGAGCGCGGTGGCCGGTCGCGGGAATGCGCTGCTCAACGGCGCGATGGTCTGGATCGTCGTGCTGGTACTGCTCGTCAACGTCCTCGGCACGGGGATCGGCTCGCTGGTGAACACCGCCACGGGCGCGGTCGGCACGGCGGTACAGGCGGCTGGCGCAGTCGCCAATACCGCTGTTCAGGCGGCAGCCCAACAACCCGCCGTTCAGAACGCCGTTCAGGGCGCGGTTGCCGACGCGCAAGCGACTGTTGAGGCCAACGGCGGCGTGCAGGCCGCGGCTACCCAGGTGTCAGATCAGGCGCAGGCGCTGGCGACACAGGCGGTCAACGCGGTTCAGAGCGCGCAGACCAGCCTGAACAACATCCCGCCGCAGCAGATTCAGCAGACGGCGGATGATGTGGCGAGAGCCGCGTGGTGGACGCTGGTTGCGCTCGGCCTCAGCGCGCTGGCGGCGATCCTCGGCGGGCTGGCCGGGACGCGCCACTACCCGACTGACGTCTTTGTTGAGGACGGGCGCTAGGCCCTGATCTCCGGCTCTGGCTAAGAGGCGGAGAAAATAGCGCCGGACGACGGTGAGTCGTCCGGCGCTGTTTGCGTGTGCGGCTGAAGCCTGTGAGCGATTACCAGCCTGACGGGTAGAGCGCAGCATCGAGCGCGGCCCAGAAGCGATAAATTGCATAGGTGTTGAGGCGAAGCTGCCAGCTTGACGCGCCTGTCCAGCCTTCAAGCTGGCACTCTCCTTCAGCGAGCGCCGTCACAAAAACCACGGCAGTCAGTTCAAGGTCATCAGCGTCAGTACGCGGCAGGGGTCGCAGCGTCGATACCTGGGCAATGACCTGATCGGACTTTTCCGGGAACAACAGGCGCGTCAGGTCGTACCACAGGCCGAGCGCGGCGCGGTGCGAAAGCGTGTAACTCCAGTCGGCCTCGTCATCCGCTCCGTTAATCATCACCGACTGATCGAAGCCGATCTGGTGAGCGAACACGCCTGCGATAAAGCCCGCGATGTCCTGCTGATTCCCGGTTCTCTCCACCATCATGTCTTCGCCCCACGCTCTATTTGTGTTTCAATCCGGCCTGAGATCTATAGTGAGGACGGCGGAATGAGGCTCAAAGTTCCGTGAAGGGGGCGATCCATGGGGATTGCTGCGCCGTCGCCCCCGATCTCGGTGATTGTGCCGCCCGACCGTCCCGGTTTCGCAGGTCAGTCAGGCGAGAAGCTCAGGTTAGTTGTCTCCTTTGTACAGCTCCCAGGTCATGTCGTCCTCGTTGAAGCGGATCGCTTCGCCGTCGAGCGTGAACAGGACATGATAGCCCGGCCCCGGCACGTACTGGCCGTTCTGCACCGAGCCGCCGGGATAGTAGGGATACTCGCTGTCGTAGCCGAACTCCTGCGTCGTCCCCCAGCCTAGTTCATCGCGGACGGTCTGGTTTTCGCGCCAGAGCTTGCCGAAACCGCGCACGGGCTGATATTTGCCATCCGGCGCGACGATACTGGGGTCGATTTCCGGCTCGCCATCGACGAAGGTATCGTCGAAAATCGACCATGTCCCGTGGCCGGCGCCGGTAGTGACCATGACCCAGAACTGTTTGGTCGGCGACACCCAGAACATCCGGCCATGCTCGAAGACTTCCTCAGCGACCTGAATCTTGCCGACCGTTTCGGTCGGGCGCGGGTCGATGGTCGGCGACGGCCCCGGCGTGATGGTGGCGGTCGGCGCAAGCTGCGCTTCGCCGCCGTTATCGAGCGGGGAAATGCTGCCGACCTTAAGCACAATCGGCAGCGCGCCAAAGTCAAGCTGGAGCGCCAGCCGCCGCGCCTCAGCCTCGGTGAAGTTGCCCTGAATCAAGCCGCCATCCTTGCCGAACGGGGCTTGAATGACCGGGATCGAGACGACGACACCATCGAGGACAATCGCCATCGGCTGACCGATGTGACTGGCGCTGTAGTCCATCATGATGTCCGCGCCTTTGTCGTCGAAGGTGAACTGGACGACCCACTCGTTGGGGTTGTTCGGCGAGACGATGGCCTTAGCATTGTCGATGCGGTCGCCGCTGACGACCGTCTGAAATTCCTCGCTGGTCTTGGGGTTGTCGAGCGCGGCGGCGGCCTGCGCCTCATCGGCCCAGTCGCGGTCATCGCCCTGCGTCGTGTTGATCGGCTTGCCGACGAAGTTATTCAACTGGTCGAGCAGCCCCTGAAAATCGACGAACTCAACTTCACCGGTCTGGCGCAGGCTGGCGATGATGTCGGCCTGATTGCTCATGGGCGGGAGCGTGACGGTGATCGTGCGCTTCTTACTATCGACCTTGACCGACGTCCCGCTGATGCTCTGCCCCTTGAGGCGATTCTTGATGATGTCGGCGGCATCTTCGAGATCATCCTTGTCCGTCTTGCTGCCCGCCTGATAGACGACCTGCACGCCGGTGATCGGCGCGGGGGTAGCGGTCGCGCTCGGCTGCGGGCCAAGCGCGGTGGCAGTCATCGCCTGATCGAAAGCGGCATTGACCGTCGCCTGAAAGTCGAGCGTGGACTGCGCGTTGGCGGTCGCGGCGTTGGTAGCTTCAACGGCGGCCTGGGCGGTCTGTGTCGCGCCCTGAATGATGGCGGTAGCGGTCAGAGATGCCCCCATCGCCTGTTGAGTCTGCTGAAAGCGCTGCTGGACGAGCGCATCAACCGTGCCTTGCAGCGCGGTGGCGTCGATTTGCTGGCTGGACGGGCTGCCGTGCGCGAGCGGCGTGAGGGCGAACAGGGCCGCCACTGCCGCGATCATGACCAGCGCGAGAGGAAAAGGGGTGGACTTTTTCATCGGCGTTCCTTTGCGTGGCGCGATAATACTGATCTTCATTATCGCTGAAAGGGGACGCCGGTTCAATAAGCGCTCGGTGAGCGTTGGACAGTCGGCGGTTAGATAGTCCGTGATCTGAGAGTGATTGCTCACGCCTTTCCTCTCAAATCGATCAGGCTGCGAATCGCTGCCGGAAGATTCGGGCGCGCTATCCTGTCAGAGCAAAGCCTTATATCATCAAAGCAGCCTCTGGCCCACCTGAAGGACAACCGCGATGACTTCGACTGCCGCCGCATCCGGTGACTCACGCGCTTTCGAGCGCTGGGTGCTGATCGCCACCATTCTCGCATCGAGCATGGCCTTCATCGACGGCTCGGCGCTCAATGTCGTCCTGCCGCGCCTGCAAACAGCCTTCGACGCGACCGGGACGCAGGTTTTCTGGATCGTCAGCATCTATAACCTGTTTCTGGCAGCGCTGATAATCGTCGGCGGCTCGCTCGGCGACCATTACGGGCGCAGCCGCATATACCGCTACGGCATCCTGCTGTTCACGGCGGCGTCGGTCGTCTGCGGCCTGTCGCCGAGCGCCGACCTGCTGATTCTCGCCCGCGCGGTGCAGGGTGTCGGCGGCGCGCTGATGATTCCCGGCAGTCTGGCGATCATCGCGGCTCTCTTCCCCGTCGAGCGGCGCGGCGTCGCCATCGGCACCTGGTCGACGTTCACGACGGCGGCGAGTCTGCTCGGCCCGGTGCTTGGCGGCTGGCTGGCGAATCAAGGGCTATGGCGAGCGGTCTTTTTCATCAACCTGCCGCTGGCGCTGGTCGCCCTGTATGCGCTGCGCTTCGTGCCGGAAACGCGCGACGAGCACGCCTCGAAGCGACTCGACTGGCCGGGGACGATTCTGGTGACGGTCGGGCTGGCCGGGCTGACGTTCGGCTTCATTCAAGGCTCGACGGATGGCTACGGTCAGCCGCAGATCGTCGCCGCGCTGGCAGGCGGCGTGATCGCGCTGATCGCCTTCGTGGTCGTCGAGGCGCGCAGCCCACATCCGATGGTCCCGCTCGGCCTGTTCAAATCGCGGACGTTCAGCGGCACCAACGCCCTGACGATTCTGCTCTACGCCGCGCTGGCCGCCTTCTCATTCTTTCTGCCGCTCAATCTGGCGCAGGTGCAGGGTTATAGCGAAGACCTCGTCGGGCTGGCGATGCTGCCGTTCACAATTCTGTTGATCCTGCTGTCACGGCAGGCAGGCAAGCTGGTCGCTCGAATCGGGCCGCGCATTATGCTGACGGTTGGCCCGGCGATTGTCGGCGTCGGCCTGCTGGTGTTCGCGCTGATCGGGCTGACGCGCGGGCCGGGCGATTACTGGCTGACGTTCTTTCCGGGCGCGCTGCTGATCGGCCTCGGCATGGGCATCACCGTCGCGCCGCTGACGACCGCCGTCATGAGTTCCGCGCCGTCGGAAGCCAGCGGGATTGCGTCGGGTATCAATAATGCTGTCTCGCGGATCGGCGGCGCGCTGGCGGTCGCCATCCTCGGCGGCGTCGCGCTCATCATCTTCACCGGCTCGCTGCAAACACGCACCGACAGCATGAGCCTTCCGGCGGACGCGCAAACGACGCTGATGCGCGATGAAGCTCCGAAACTCGCCGCCGCGCAGCCCCCTGCCAGCCTGCCGGACGCGCAGAAGTCACAGGTACAGCAGGCGGTCAAGCTGTCGTTCATCGACGCCTACCAGACGAGTATGCTCGCCTGCGCGGTGCTGGCGTGGTTGAGCGCGCTGCTGGCCTTCCTGCTGGTCGAGGATCACGTCATCGTAGCGCAGGCGGAGTAAATAAAAAGGACGATACCGAGATCGGTACCGTCCTCTGGATGTCGATAGCCGATGCCGCCGGATCAGGTGAGGCGAGTGTAGAACTCGACGACGAGCTGCTCGGCGACCGGCACAGGGATTTCCTCGCGGGTCGGGACGCCCGTCAGGCGCGCGCTGAAAGCGTTGCGGTCGACGTCGAGATAAGTCAGATTATGGGCGACGCCCTCGATGGCTTCGAGGACGTGAACGTTCTTGCGCATCTTCTCGCTGACCGCGATTATCTGCCCGGCCTTGACCGAGTAGGAAGGCAGGTCGAGCTTGCCGCCATCGACGGTGACGTGACCGTGCTTGACCAGTTGACGCGCCGCCCAGATCGTCGGCGCGAACCCGGCCCGATAAACCAGATTGTCGAGACGGCGCTCCAGCAGCGACAGCAGGTTTTCACCGGTCGCGCCGGGGATGCGGCGCGCCCTGAGGAAATAGCGGCGAAGCTGCGTCTCGCGCACGTTATAGATGAACGAGAGCTTCTGCTTCTCGTTCAACTGAAGCCCGTAGTCGCTGCGGCGACCGGAGCGGTACTGCTTTTCCTTACCGTGGTCTCCGGGTGGATACGGACGCTTTTCCAGAATCTTCTGGTACTTCGCGCGCGGGATCAACACCTCGCCGAAGCGGCGCTGCACTCTTGCTTTTGGCCCGTGATAAGATGCCATACCTGGAAAACCTCGTTCTCTTAAGACCCTGCCGCAAGCGGCGCGGTATTCATCGCTTCTTGAATTAGTGGCTTATTGTAGCGAAAGCCAGAAGGATTTCTAGGGTAAGTTTTCAGGCAAAAGTGAAGGACTGAGGGCCGAGGACTGAGGACTGAGAAAAATGCCAGATACCGGACTCAATCTCAGCGCAGCGACTCTCCTGACTCAGTCCTCGGCGCTCAGTCCTCAGTCCTTTTTTCCTCGATCCCCAGCGCGTAGACGTCGTGGCGATCCCAACCGGCGGCAGCGGCAATCGAGCGGGCAATCTGGCTCAACGGCTCCCCGGCTCCAAGCTGGCGACGCAGCGCGGCGCGGACGCGGTCTTCGTCCCATGCGGGTTCCGCAACTTCGACCGCGCCGCCGATAACGACGACGATCTCTCCGCGCGGCGGCTGATCGACGTAATGCGCCAGCACCGCCGTGACCGGCCCACGCTGAAATTCCTCGTAAACCTTCGTCAGCTCGCGGGCGACGCAGATCGGGCGGTCGCCGAGCGCGTCGAGGAGCGCTTGCAGCGTGTCCGTCAGGCGATTGGGACTTTCATAGATGACCAGCGTGCGCCGTTCCCCGGCCAGCGCGGCGAAGAAGTCGCGCCGCGCTCTGGCCTTGCGCGGCGCGAAGCCGAGATAGACGAAACCGTCGGTCGGCAGGCCGGACGCGACCAGCGCGGCAATCACAGCGCTCGGCCCCGGCAGCGGCTCGACGCGGACGCCGCGCGCAATTGCTTCGCGGATCAGCTCGTAACCCGGATCGGAGATTCCCGGCGTCCCGGCATCGGAGACGAGCGCAACGCTCCCCTGCGCCAGCGCGTCGAAAATCGCGTCGAGTTTGGTCAGCTTGTTATGCTCGTGATAGCTGGTCAGCGGCGTCGTGATCTGGAAATGCTGGAGCAGCACGCGCGTCGTCCGCGTGTCTTCAGCGGCAATCAGCGCGACTTCCCGCAGGATTCGCAGCGCCCGCAGCGTGATATCTTCCAGATTGCCAATCGGCGTCGGCACGACGAACAGCGTCCCCGACAGTGACCGGCGGCTGACCTCGCTCACGACCCGCTCCTTTTCATGCACGCGCACAGCCTACCCGAAAACCCGCCGATTTCCCAACCGGACCGGGCGAGAACCGCAGACCAACGTAGACCAAGCGTCAGATTAGAGGTCTGCTCAAGCCCGGCAAATTATGCTATATTGGCTGCGAAAGTCGTCGAAAGTCATGCCGACCGACGAGCTGCGAACGCCCGGTTGCTGGAGATTGTCCTGATGAAGCTTCGGTTTTTGCGTCCTGCTTTTCTCATTGTCTGCGCCCTGATCGCAGGCGCGCTCACCGTGGCAGCGCCGGTCAGCGCGAACGATGTCGCCAGCGCCTGCGCCGGAATCACTGTTGCCAACCCGAACCCGACCAACGCCTGCATCAGCTTCATGGAAACAAAAGTCGCGCCTGCGGTGACGCCGATTCCTGAGGATAAATATACCCTCAGCCAGTACACCTATTATCACGTCATCACGCCGGATGCCGCGAATGTCTATGACGCGCCGAACGGCGGCGTTATCCGCCAGATCGAGCCGGGCTTCAACTTCGTCATTGCCACCGATGTCAACAGCGCGCCGGGCTGGATCGGCATTCAGGGCGGCGGCTGGATGAATGCCAGCGACCTCAAGCTAACGCCGCCGTCGTACTTTACCGGCGTCCAGCTCCTCAACCGGCTCGATCAACCCTTCGGCTGGATGATGTTCAACCTCTACCCGGCGGCAGCGCCCGGCGGCAAGCAGGATTACAAGACCAACCCACTCTATCTGCGTTTCCAGCGTTTCAACGTCTTCGCCAACGTCACCCTCGATGGTCTGGTCTGGTACATGATCGGCCCGAATCAATGGGTCGAGCAGCGCTGGGTCGCCGTCGCCAAGCAGGTCGCGCGTCCGGCGGAAGTCAAAGGTCGCTGGGTCGCCATTGACCTCTACGAGCAGACACTCATCGCCTACGAGGACGACACGCCAGTATTCGCCACGCTGGTCGCCACCGGCCTGCCCAACTATGACACGCCGCAGGGTGTTTTCAAGGTCTGGGCGCGCGCTATCTCCGACCCGATGAGCGGCGCGGCAGGCTCGCCAGCCGCCTACGCGCTCCAGAGCGTCCCCTGGGTACAGTATTTCAATGACGGCATCAGCCTGCACGGCACTTACTGGCATGACGGTTTTGGCTACCGCCGCAGTCACGGCTGTGTTAACCTGAGTATCAGCGACGCTCGTTACATCTACGACTGGACGGGCAAGAACCCGCCGGACGACAAGGGTGAGCCGACAACCTACGTCTACGTTTACAGCAGCGGCGTCTACGGTCAGTTTGGCATCGCTCAGGGTTAATGTCCCGCACCCCGACCCCTCTCCCGACGGGAGAGGGGCAAAATGCCTGCCAGCCGACAACCCCGCTCAAGCCGATGATCGATAGCTCGCAGCCAATAAAAATCCCCCGGCAGACTGCCGGGGGATTTTTGATTCGACTTACGAACTCGGCCTAGCTCAGGGCGTCGTAGCCGGGGCCTTTGGCGTAGAAGTCGTAGTTGGGCTGAATATCAATGGTCAGATCGACGACTTCGCCGCCTGCCGCTTCGACTTCCTGTTTGCTGTCGAAAGGTACACGCTTCTGCGCGGCAGCCATCTCGTAGGCCGCAGGGACTTCTTCCTCGATGAAGATGGCTTCAAACGGGCATTCAGGGATGCACGCCCCACAGTCGATGCAGGTATCGGGGTCGATGAAGTACCACGGCCACTCATTTTCAGGCTGACCGGGAACAATGCACTCAACCGGGCAAACATCGACGCACGCGCCGTCGCGCAGGCACAGGCTGGTGATAATGTGAGTCATGGAAATACTCCTCAATCGCTTTTCGTCAGTATGACCCCACTATAGCGGCTTCTCAGGGGTATTTCTGGAACTTTTGTTGGATTTGAAAACCGGTTTTAACTCAAGGTGCAACGAGTTTCCCGATTATTCATAATAGATTTAATGCGGGTTAAATTTACCCCATAAATTATTCAAAATACCGACTTGCATCGTCAGCCCGAATGGGGCTATGATGAATGTTATTCGGGGAGCTACATAGTAATGTACTCGCTAGAAGTCATCGACCTCTTACGAGGGCAGCCGAATACGTCGTCCGGCAGCGGAATCGACGGACGCATCCTGGCCGTCACCACCGACGATCAGCATGTTCGTGACCTTGTGGTTAAAGCCGAGGGGGTAGCGACCTGGGAAGCCAGCCGTGGGCCAGATAGCCGCTGGCTGATTTACCTCGCTCCGGCCCACGGCATGACCGTCCTCACCCTGCGCGACCGCGTCACGCAGCTCCTCAGCGAAGGCGCAGGGCATCCCGATTAAATGGGTCAACCTTTATCGGGGACGCGCTGCGGCATCATATTGGTTTCGGCCAGATGCTCCAGCCCGGCGCGGTCGAGAACGTAGACCTGCCGACCCCGTTTCCGCAGCAATCCCGCATTCATCAATCCACGCAGTGCCCTGCCGACGACTTCGCGCGTCGTGCCGAGAATAGCCGCGATTTCTTCCTGCGTGAGCTGCGATGGCATCTCGCAAATCTGATCGCCATAGGTCGATTCATGCAGAAACAGTTTTGCCAGACGTGAGGGGATCGAACGGAACGTCATGTCTTCGAGCCGCTCGATATAGTCGCGGTTGAGATGCGCCAGCGCCTGTACCGTGTTGCTCAGGAGCGCGCGTTCGCTCGACATCAGGTTAATCAGCGTCTGATGGCCGATGATGAGCGCTTCAGCATTGGTCACGGCGACGGCATTGAAGGGATTCGGCCCGCCATCGACCGCCGCCACTTCGTTGAAGGTCGATCCCGCTGTCAGCAGACTGAGGGTATGCAGCCGCCCTTCAGGGTTGACGCGGTAGATACGCACCATCCCTTCAGCGACGATGTGGAACCCGGCGCAGTCTTCACCTTCCGCAAAGATGACCGAACCGGCAGAGAAGCGGCGGCGGTGCGCGGCCTGTTCGATTCGCTCCAGAGTCGCGGGAGCAATGCCGGAAAAGTAGGTGATGTGATCCCAATCGACGGTCATGAGGCGAAAGTCTCTGGCTCGGCAGTCTGGTGATGGCTGATGCTGCGCACCCGATTTAAGCACAAACACGGATGAGCAACAAGACTGGATTATACCATCTGGAGCGGCTGAGAGTCGGACAGGATTGGATGGCAGCGGACGGCAATTCGGGGGCGATTCATGACGAAACCCCCGGTCGTCCGAGCAAGCGATCCGGGCGAACCGAGGGTTTCAAGGCTGCGGCGCTGGCCTCGTTCACGAGGTCACGGGGACAGGCCAGCGCTCAGGCAGAGAAGGGAAAGCGACTACATCTTCTTGAAGGGCGCAACCGTCGAGTCGAGCAGCGACATGTCGAGGTTGGCCTTGACGGCTTCCAGCACCTTGTCGTCACCGGGGTAGGCATAGGCATCGGTTTCAAAGTCAACCGCCAGCGGGCCACTGGCCGGCTCCTTGCCATCGAGCAGCGGCGTGACGACCGGGACGGCGTCCGAGACGTTCTGGAAGATCGCACCCGCCAGCACCTGATTGTTCGGCAGCTTCTCACCCGCGATCTGGCGGACGAACAGCAGATGCTGACCTTCGACAATGCCGACCTGCGCGGCGATGGCGGCCAGATCAGCGTTGCCGAGTTCGGCGAAGCGATGCGCGGCGGCAATGTACGCGCCGACGAAAACCGTCTCAGCGACTGCGGTGATTGCGCCGAAGGTCGGAACGTCCTTGAAAGTGCCGACCGGGAAGTA
Source organism: uncultured Anaerolineaceae bacterium (assembly GCA_964652205.1). Classification (GTDB taxonomy): domain Bacteria; phylum Chloroflexota; class Anaerolineae; order Aggregatilineales; family Phototrophicaceae; genus ZC4RG36. The sequence goes on from CAZZAO010000066.1 coordinate 28,591, forward strand.
GAACTGGTCAGCCAGCGACTTGCCGCCATTCGACTCGAGGAACTGCTTGTGAACCAGTTCGGCGTACATGGCAGCGGCGAGGTATTTCCTGACATCGTCGCTCGGCTTGAGGCTGGCTTCCATCAACGCGCGGTAGTAGTGGGTGGTGGCGAAAGTTTCGGCGGTCGCGGCGACGTTGACAATCGTGGCGACATCGTCATCGGCGGCGAACAGCGGACGCAGGCCAAACAGGCCAGAGAAACCGATGGCCGAACCAGCGGCGACGAGCGAGGAAGCCTTGAGCATTGAGCGACGGGAGATCATGTTATTCATCTTCTGAATTCCTTATATGCCTGGTACGAGCGAATGAAATACGATGTACGAGCCGGATTTGCAAAGACTCAATCGACCTTCGCAGCCCTTAGACAATCGTCATATTGCGCCCTGAACCTTAACGCAACGTGTCGATCAGCAATCGGACTGCCCGCTGTCATGCCTGTCCGTGCGACCTCCTTGCTAAGTTTTGCTGCCGGGGTGTGCAGTATCTCATTAACGCATTCGACCGCCGGGGCGGATGTATGGATGGGGTGAAATCATGGCTGTCTCATCCAAATATCATGCGTTACTCATAAACCAGAAATTATGAATACAATGACTTCATTCAGGAAGTGATGATGCGCTTCACCGCTCGCCCTGCCCCGGAGAATCAAAAGCCCGCCGGAATACGGCGGGCCTGCCCTGACCCCGGTTGAGCGCGGGCTATCTGGGGACGATAAAGGCCAGCACGACCAGCACGACGATCAGCCCGAC
>CAZZAO010000067.1:0-23507 GCA_964652205.1 uncultured Anaerolineaceae bacterium
AAACCGATATGAGCTTTCTTGAAACTCCGATCAAATTTGATGCGTTTGCCCTGTGTGGAATGAGGGTTGGTTTTGTTCCGCCGACTGAATCGGGTACAACTGTGTCCAACCGATCACGCGAATTATTCGTGCCAGTCAGGAGACGCTCATGATTGACAGAGCCACGCAGGTTCAGTTGGACGACATTCTTGCCGCGCGCGCCGTGATTCAAGGCAAGCTCCACCGCACGCCCATCATGCGCTCAACCTACCTGAGCGAGCGGGCAGGCGTCGCTGTCGCGCTCAAGCTGGAGCTGTTCCAGAAAACAGGATCGTTCAAGTCACGCGGGGCGCTCAACAAAATCGCGCACCTGACGCCTGAGGAGAAAGCGAAAGGCGTGCTGGCCTTTTCGGCGGGCAACCACGCGCAGGGTGTCGCCTGGGCCGCGTCCGCCGAAGGAATTAAGTCGGTGATCGTCATGCCGGTCGGCGCGGTCAGGAGCAAGGCGGCAGCGACCGAGGGCTACGGCGGCGAAGTGATTTTTGTCGAGGGCAACCTGCTCGATCAGGCGCTGCAAATCCAGCGCGAGCGCAACCTGACGCTCGTCCACCCGTTCGACGATCCGTACATTATCGCCGGACAGGGGACAGTCGGGCTGGAAATCGCCGAAGATGTCCCCGATGTCTCGGCGGTCATCTCCGGCATCGGCGGCGGCGGGCTAATCAGCGGCGTCTCGGTGGCGATCAAGTCGCAGCACCCGGACGTCAAAATTATCGGCGTCGAGCCGAGCGGCGCGTCGGCCATGACGCAGAGCGTCCAGGCGGGCAAAATGGTCTGGCTCGACCACCTGAACACGGTCGCCGATGGTCTGGCGGCAGCCTTCGTCGGCGAATACACCTTCCCGATGGTGCGGAAGTACGCCGATGATCTGGTCGTGGTCTCCGACGACGAGATCGTCACCGCCATGAAGTTGATTATGGAGCGCTGCAAGGTCGTGCCGGAGCCGTCCGCCGCTTCGACCGTCGCCGCGCTGCTGTCGGGCCGCGCCAATCTACCGCAAACCGGGACGGTCGTCTGCATCCTCAGCGGCGGCAACATCGACGTCGAGCGGCTCAAGACGCTGCTCTAAAAACAGGACTGAGGGCGAAGGACTGAGTAAGGACGGTGAGGTTGGTGGGAAATCTAGCTGCGTCGGGCAAGCACGTCGATCAAAACACCGCAATGGGCTTGTTCTCACATCCTTTTCTCGGTTCTTGTCGGCCCTCAGCCCTCAGCCCTCAGTCCTCAATCCTGCTTTTGCTCCTATTGACCTTTCTCGCGCCGTCGCTTGTGGCCGCGCAGGCTCAGTGTGGCTCCGTCCAGTCGATCACCTTTCCGGTCGATCCAACCTTCTTTCGCATCGCGCAGGATTTCGGCGCGTCCAGCCCGCGCCACGAAGGCGAGTATCACACCGGCGAGGATTGGACTGGCCCGCGCGGCCACACGCTCGGCGAGCCGGTGCGCGCGATTGCCAGCGGGCGCGTGACTTACGCCAGCGAAAATGGCTGGGGCCGCGACGCCGGAGTCGTCATCATCGAGCATAAGCTGCCCGACGGCGCGACCCTTTACAGCATGTACGGCCACCTCGTCGCCGCGCCCGATACGCCCTTTCCGACGCCGCTGACCTGCGTCAAGGGCGGGGACGTGATCGGCGCGATTGCCGACGTTCGCCCCGCGCCGCACGTCCACTTCGAGATTCGGAGCAGCAGGCCGGACATCCCCGGCCCCGGCTATGACTGGCAGGCCCCGACGCTCGATGGCTGGCTCCAGCCTTCGCGCGTCGTCCGCAACTGGCAGACGTGGCTGCTGCCCGCTGAAAAGTGGCATTTCGGATTGAGCGCGCCGGATGGCCCCGCCGTGACGCCGCTGACGCTCGACGACCACAGCACCATTTTCATCGACGGCGGGCGTCTGGGGCGGCTGACCGCCGATGGCCGCTCGTTGTGGCGTACCGCGCTCGATAAACCCGCTGTGGGTCTGGCCTCGCAGGAGCGCAGCGTACTCGTCTTTTTCGCTGACGGCAGCGCGCAGGCGTTCAACCGTGAAGGCACGCCGGGCAAGGCGTGGTCTGTCGCTTTCCAGCCGGACAGCGCGCCCTTATCGGCGGGGGCGCTGCTGGTCTTTCATACCGCTGATGGCAGTCTGGCGGCGGTCGATCCGGCGGCGCAGGCGCTCCGGTGGACGCTGCCGATCAGCGGGATGCCGCTGCCGGATCAGTGGTGGTTCAGCGGCGGGCTGATCGGCGTCATCAGCCGGGGCGAGCTGCTGACGATTTCGCCCGATGGCAGGCTGCTCGGTCGGGCGCGACTGCGGAACGGCGCGGCGCTGGCGACTGGCATCGGCGGCGGGCTGCTCAGTTACTCGGAAGGCGGCCTGTGGACGATCAGCGCCGAGGGCATCTGGTCGCTGGCGCTGCCGGGCATCCCTGCCAGCAGCGGCTCCGGCTCGGCGGTGGCGCGCGGCGGGGGCGGCTACTTCGTCTTCGACGGCGCGACGCTCGGCGCTTATGACGCGACCGGCTCGGCGGCCTGGCAGGTCGCGCTGCCGAACGTGACCGGCAGGACGACCCTCGACCTGTACGGTGACATCCTGCTGCTGACCGGCGCGCACGGCGACATCATCGCCCTTCGCGCCGCGACCGGGCAGGGCTGCGCCTCGGCCCGCGTCTACGGTGACGATTTCGCGCGTCCGTGGCATCAGCTCGGCGACGACGGCCTGCTGCGCCTCGCCATCGCCGATCAGATCATGGCGCTCGACTGGAAAACCTTCCTCGCGGGCTGCGGCTGAAGCCAGCGCCGCGAGCCGGGTAAATTTCCTGCCGAACGGCGCGCGGTTAATTTCCATTTCGGCGGTCGAGCTGATAAAGCTGTGAAAACTGAAAGCGATGAATGACCTGGCCGGCGTACTCGGTCGGGTTGAGGCCGCCCTGACGGAGCAGCGCTTCGAGGCTGTCATAGCTGAAGTTGACCATGATATAAACGCGGCTCGGCGATCCGTCTGGCTGGAGCGTGATGGCGTCTGCCGCATAACCGCCGCGCAGGAAATAGTAGCGCAGGATGTTGGTAGGCCGGTCGCTGACCAGCAGCACATCGCCCGGTCGAAGCCGGGGGCCGAGCAGATCAGCGAGATCGGGGCTGTCCGGCGCGACGCCGGTCTGCGCTGAAACCCACACCGCGCCGCTCTGTATGACGGCGGCGGAAAGTCCGATTGCCAGAACGACCGCAGCGGCGACCGTCGCCAGCCGCCAGCCGCGCCAGCGCTGTCCGCCGATCAGCCGAAGCAGGTAAACCAGCCCGGCGCAGGCGAAGATCAGCGCCAGCGGCAGCGCGAACAGGAACACGCGGGCGTAGGCGGCGGCGCTCTGAATGAGGTAAACGGCCTCGATCCAGACGATCAGCGCGACCTGAAGCGGAATCAGCCCGCGCGACAGACGTGGATAGGCGACGAGGCTGACGATTGCGCCGCCGATCAGCAGCCACAACAGTGGGGGCGGAATGTCCCGTATCCACAGTGACCAGGTGATCCGCAGCAGCTCGAAGCCGTTGGCGGCGAATGTCTCGAACGGAAGCCGCGTCAGCGTGCTGTTCGACGTGACTGCGGCCACGCCGGAGCCGAGGAACACCGGCAGGTAGAGCAGCAGCGTCAGCCCCCCGGCCAGCGCGACGCTGAGGACAAGATCGCCGATAGCCTTCCAGCGCAGGCTGCCGCGCTGCTCCGCCAGCAGCGATAGGCCGAGCCAGAGCGTGATCGCGCCGAACGGATAGAGCATGATCGGGATGGTGTAGAAGCCGAGCGCGCCGGTCAGCGCGTACAGCAGGCTGGCGCGCGCGCTGCGCCGCTGCCGGAGCCGGTTCGCCAGCCAGACCAGCGCCAGCGTCTCCAGCGCGAGCAGCGTGTAGCCGCGTCCGTTGGTCGAATACTCGATCAGGTGCTCGGACGCCGCGACCAGCGCCGCCGCCAGCAGGCCAACCGGCGCGCTGTAGAGCGCCCGCCCGACCGCGTAGCTGGCCGGAATCAGCGCGACACCCGCGCCGAACGCCACCAGCCGAATCACCCACGGCGCGTTCCCCAACAGTCGCAGCGCGAACCATTCGAGCAGCGTGTAGAACAGGTGATTGTTCGGGTAGGGATACCACGAGATCGCCGTCAGCAGCGGGCGGCGCAGGAAGTCGATATATGTCCCGGCCTCATCGGCGCGCATCGGCTGGTTGAGGTAGATCAGCCGGACGACCGCGCCGATCAGCACGATCAGCGCCAGCCCGACCAGCCAGACGCGCTCGCGGGGCGTTCCGGGTGCGGTCGCCTCGGCGGTCATCGCGCGCGCCTCGCCAGGTAGACCTGATTGCTGTCGAACGTCTTGAGAAGTTCTGGCGCGCGGTAAGCGGATGGATCGAGGCCGAAGGGCGCGATCATTTCCCGCGCCACCTGTTCCGGCGTCATCGGGTAGGCGGTCACGAGCAGCAGCCGGGCCGGGGCTGGTTCGGGCAGCGTATGCGGTCGCCAGTCGCCAACCCACGTCAGGTAGCGAGTCGCGTCGAGCGGCTGACCGGCCCGGTCGGCGTAGTAATTGAACACGTCGAGGCAGGTCGGGCAGACAATCACGCTGTCGCCCGGCTTGACCTGTTGGCGCAGATAATCGAGCGTCCGGGCGGGATGCTGCATGTCGTAGCCGGTATCGCGGTCGCCATAGATCGAGGTCTTATGGGTCGTGACCCAGCCCAGACCGAGCGCGGTGACGGCGGCGATCAGCACGGTCGCGGCGGCGATCCAGCGCGGACGGCGGACGATCAGCCGCATTGCCCCGACGAGGCCCGCCGCCGCGACGATCAGCATCAGCGGCAGCAGAAACAGCCAGACACGGGCGTAAAGCGGCATCCGCTGAATCAGGATCAACGGCGCGAGGCTGACGACTGCGGCCAGCGCCAGCGGCACGGCATCGCGGGTCATCCGCCGATGGAGCGCCAGACCGAGCGCGAAGCCGACCGTCACGACGATGCGGATGAGTCCCGGCCAGTCGCGCAGCCAGCCGTCGGCCCACGTCGTGACGAGATTCTGTCCGAGCCGGTCATAAAAGCCGGCGGCGGCTGTCGTCAGCGCGCTGAAATCAGTCACGGCGCTGGCATCGAGCCGTGACAGATAGAGCAGCGCGGGCGCGTAGAGGATCAGCGTCAGGATGCCCGCAGCGACGCAGGCGATCCCCAGCGCGCCGAGCCGCTGCCAGCGCCGCGCGATCAGTGTTGACAGGCCGAGCCAGACGACGACCAGCGCGAACGGATAGAGCATCGTCGGGACGGCGTAGAAGCCGAGCGCCGACAGGCCGATGAACGCGGCCCAGCCGCCGGTTCGCGGGGCGTCGAGCAGCCGCCGCGCCACGACCAGCAGCAGCAGAAAGCAGACGATCAGCAGCGTGTAGCCGCGCGCGTTGACCGAATACTCGACCAGCAGCGACGACGGGGCGACCAGCGCCGCCGCCAGCAGCCCGGTCAGCGCGCCGTAGTGGGCGCGCCCCGCCGCGAAGCTTGCCGGGACGATCAGCACGCCTGCGAACAGCGCCGGGAGCCGCAGCCAGACCGGCTGGTTGCCGAGCGTGACGAAGCTCAGATGCATCAGCAGCGTATTCAGCAGATGGTTGTTGGTCGTCCAGTAGGTTGACAGGCCGACGGTCAGCGGCTTCGAGGCGAACGCCGTGAATGTCCACGCTTCGTCGCCGCGCATCGGCACGTCCATGAAGCGCAGCCGCAGCGCCAGCGCCAGCAGGGTCAGCCCGCAGACGAGCCAGACCGTCAGCGCTGGCGTCAATCCATGCGCTGGATGGGGTCGGGAATCGCTGATTGTTCGGCGGCTGCCGGGGGCTGGAAGCCCCCCGGCAAAGGAAATGAAGCCAGCTAGAAGCTGGCTGGGAGGATATCGAAGGTCATTGAGATCGGCTGACAGATCGAATCGACGCGAGGATTGCCGGTCGAGAGTCGAGGTTTTAGTCCCCTTCAGGGGACTTCTTTTTGCTTGCCGGAGGGCTTCCAGCCTCTGGCAAGCGTCAGCAGGGGCAGCCGTTGAACCGGACAGCATGGCTACCCGTTCGTCAGGCGGTGATAGGCCAGCAGCTCGGCCAGCCTGTCGTGCGGCAGCGCGTGGAGCGTGTTGCCGTCGCGTCCGCTCATGGTTCTGGCCGCGACCAGCGCGTTGAGGATCGATTCTTCGACTACCTCGACCGTCGCCGTAAAGAGTTCGTCGAACGCTGGCCCCCATTCGGTGAAGCGCTGCGCTGCGACCGTTTCGCTGTCGGGATAGTGCTGCCAGCGGTCGGCGGTCGAGAAAGCGAGGGCGAAATCGCCGCTGGCGTCCTGGCTGACCGAGCCAGTCCGCGCCAGCCCGAAGCCCGCGCGGGTGGCGACGCGCGTCAGTTGGCGTGAATCGAGCGGCACATCGGTTGCCACAACCATGATGATCGAGCCGGGGCCGGGTTCTGGCAGATAGGATTCGAGCAGATGCAGGCCAACCGGCGCGCCGAGCACGCGCAGCTCGCGGCGCAGGCCCATATTGGTCTGCACCAGCGCGCCAACCGTGAATCGTCCGCCAAAGACCTGCCGTGAGGCTGTGCCGCTGCCGCCCTTGACCTGGTAGCAGGCATCCCCGGTTCCTGCGCCGACATTGCCTTCTTCGACTGGCCCCGTTTGAGCCGACTCGATGGCCTGCCAGACGTGTTCTTCGTGCACGTGGCGACCGCGCGCGTCGTTGAGGAAGCCATCGAAGCACTCGCCGACCGTCGCGTTGACCGTGCCGGTCGTCAGCGCGATGTCGGGATTGTCGCGCAGCATATAGGCCGTGACGGCGTCCATCACCCGCCCGACGTTGAGCGTGCTCGTCAGCAGAATCGGCGTCTCGATCACGCCGCGCTCGATAATCTGCTGCGACCCGGCGATTTTGCCGAAGCCGTTGATGGCGCGGAATCCGGCGCTGACCTTCTCGCGGAACAGGTTGCCGCCGTGAGGCAGGATGGCCGTCACGCCGGTACGGATCGGCCCTTCGCCCTCGCGCAGTTTGCCCGCGCCGCTGATCAGGGTGACGTGGCCGACGCGCACGCCGGGGACATCGGTGATGGCGTTGAGCGGCCCGGTCGGCAGCCCGCCGGGAGTCACGCCGAAATCGCGCAGTCGGGTCATTCGCTCGGCTTCTTCATCATGGCCTCGACCATCTGGAGGCGCTCAAAGATGTTGGGTAATGGGTTTACCCACATAGTAGGGACGTGCAGGCGAAAATCAGGCAGCAGCGGTGTCCGGTAAAACCCTCCAGAGTCGGGCGTTTGCTGGGTGTAACTGCCCGTGTTATTGAGCCGATACAGCAGCGCATTTTTTCGCACGGGATCGATACACCAGTATTCTTTGACACCCGCTGCCGCATACTCATGATATTTGAGGCTGTAATCGCGGGCCAAACTCTCGTCGGTCACAATCTCGACGCAAATATCGGCGGAGCCAATCATAGCGGTGTTCGTGAGTATGCCGCCGGTTGTTTGGTAAATTTCGTCGTCATCGTTCAGTTTGCTTGACTTCCGCCTGTCATTATATGCGCCGGGAACGGCTTCGAGAAGCACCTGAAAATCCGGTTCGCGTCGTGAATTGGTTTTGTCGAGCTGTAAAACGAATGGGAAACCGAGGGTGCAGCCAATCGGATTGAAGTCGAGATAAATTTCGACCAGATTGCGCACATAGTTGAGCGTTTCCTGATGCTGAATCGTTACATATTTGATGTCGATGACAAAACCGTCAACCCATTCACGGAAGTCAGCCGCAAACTCGGCCATGTAGTCTTCAGCGGACACGTGTCGCGCAATGATTTGACCGTAAATACCACGATCAATGTCGGCTCGTAGTTGGGGATCGAGACTATTCTGTATCATCTCATGTCGCTCATTTTTATGATGCCGAAGCGATTATAGTGGACTACAGAAGTTCCTTTCACCTAGTTTTGGTTTGTATCCACAATTTTGTCTCCGCGATTCCTGCTTCAACTGTTTTTCTATCAGATTCACTTAGCGGTGAATGTGTAACATGCTGCGTTTGCCACAGACCAGAACTCACAATTGCGTGGACAGGCGAGTTATTCCCTAGCCACCCTGTAGAAGGTTTGCATAAATCGCACCCTGCAACTGTTCCTATCAGAGCGTTTTCTAATCCTTGTGAACCGATACGCTTGGTATCATCCTCAACGATGATGTATCGGAACTTAAAATCCTTCCTCAATAAGCTTGTGATTTTAATTTCAAGCTCTGCTTCATACGAAATATTGCGTAGATGACTCGATTTGGCTCGTGCCTTTAGCGTAGTAAAATCTATATCCCAAATGGGAAGATAAGGATTATGTTGCTGATTTAAGAGTGCTCGGCCTATATTTTTACGGAAAATACTTCGATCTTTTGGAGCAGCACCGTTTTCATTAAAGTGCATTTTCCTGTTATCTAACAAAAAATGTTGCGATATGCGACTTCTGAAATTGCCATTTCGGTGTGTGCCGATTCGAACAATTCGTTGATTAAAGGGCGAGTGTGCCAGAAGTTCGTTTTGCTCATAGAAAAAGTAGATCCCGTTTGGCGGCAAAGTATTGAGGTTAAAGGGAAATGCCACCAAAGGTAATTCATCTAGCTGCTCATGTAACCATTGGCATAAAGCTGACATCAGAATCTCCTACTTAATTTCAGCAACTCGCGTGAACAGATGTATCTTTGAATATAGTGTGCTGAGGTCTAGCAGACGTTTGTACAGATGGTGAAAGCGACCAGGGTTATGGTAAAACCAAATTTCATCATAGACTGCTAGCTTTGCGTCAAAATCTCGTAATAGTTGCTTGAATTCGCTCTCAGTAACTGTGTTTGGGTCTTTTTCATACCATCCGTGTTTTTCAGAGGGAAACCAGATACCATACTTATCGGAGAAAATGGCCCATTGAACCCTTTTGGTTTTACATTCTCGTGTGAATGCTTGAGTTTTAGACGAAGTATATAGAACGTCCGGTGTGGTTGTTGCATTAGTAAATTGGAATTTATCATCCTTACTTCTCGAGCAATGAGTAACATAAATACGCTTCATGATCTGTCTCCCTTTTTCGACCTATATTACACATTTATGCTTAAGGTCGGCAATCGTCGCGGCGTCGAGGCCGAGCGCGCGCAGGATGTCGTCGCTGTGCTGGCCGAGTGTCGGCGGGGGAGTCCGAACCGTCGGCGGCGTGGCCGAGAAGCCGACCGGCGGCCCGACCAGCCGCGTCGTCTGGCCGTTCGGCAGCGTCACCGACTGCACCAGCCCGCGCTCCTGTGCCTGCTCGCCTTCGAGCGCCGTCGCCACGTCGTCAATCGGCCCGGCAGGGATGCCGAGCGCCAGCAGTTCTTCGACCCATGCCGCCGCCGGGCGTCTCTCGAAGGCGGCTTGCAGCAGCGGAATCAAGCTCGCGCGGTGCGTGACTCGCGCCGGGTTAGTCGCGTAGCGCGGATCGGCGCTCAGATCGTCGCGGCCTATCAGCGCGCACAACTGGGCGAACTGACGGTCGTTGCCGCAGGCGACGGTCAATTCGCCATCGGCGGCGCGAAAGCTCTGATAGGGGACGATGCTGGCGTGGGCGTTGCCGTAGCGCTTCGACGACTGGCCGGAAACCAGATAGCTTTCGGCGACGTTGACCATCGCCGCCAGCGCGGTATCGAACAGCGCCACGTCGAGCTGCTGGCCCTGTCCGCTGCGCTCGGCGTGACGCAGCGCCGCCAGAATCGAGCTGGCTGCGTTCAACCCGGCGATCACGTCCGCGAGCGCGACGCCGACCTTGTACGGCCCGCCCTCGACCGGCCCGGTGATCGCCATCAGCCCGCTCATCCCCTGAATGACGAAGTCGTAGCCGGGGCGGTCGGCGTAAGGGCCGTCCTGTCCATAGCCAGTCAGGCTGCAATAAACCAGCGCCGGATTGAGCGTCGACAGCTCCGCGTAGCCGAGGCCGAAGCGCGCCATTTGCCCCGGCCTGAAGTTCTCGACCACGACCGCGCTTTCGGCTGCCAGCTTGCGCGCGATCTGCTGGCCTTCCGCCGACTTGAGGTTGAGCGTCAGGCTGCGCTTGTTGCGATTGACGCTCAGGTAGTAGGCGCTCAGAGCGTCGTCGCCAGCCCCGGCCCACGGCGGCCCCCACTGGCGCGTCTCGTCACCGCGTGCCGGGTCTTCGATCTTGACCACATCCGCGCCGAGATCGGCCAGCATCATCGTGCAGAATGGCCCGGCCAGCACGCGCGTAAAATCGAGTACGCGCACGCCAGCCAGGGCCGACGGCGTTGGAAAAGTCACGAATGACCGCTCAGACTTCCCTCAATTCGATCTGCCTCGCGTGCCATGAGGGATACGCGGCATGAGAGTACGCCCTTTATAACACCGCCGACCTGTTCCAGCTTGAGGACGGCGTTTTTAAGCCGTTGTGTATCCAGTATCCAATGTGGCACAATAACCGGCATTGAAGTTTAAGCGCCATGCGGTCATACTAAATTGCTGTCCGCCCTGCCGAATTTGTCGGGTGACACGACGATTCGAGCCTGTCGGTGTTATCAAGCATGTCGCATGACTCCCATTCTGCTCAGGGCTGCGCCTTTCAACTGGCGCGGCTCGGCCTGATCCTCGCGCTGATCGAGGTCGGCGCGCTGGTTGCTGCCTGGCGGATGCCGGACGACGTCGCGGCGGCAGTCGGGGCTTTACGGACGCTTGACCTGGTCGGCGCTCTCGTCTGGGCAGCGCTGTTCCTGATCCTGGCCGTCCCGGTGCTGCGCCGCCAGCCTTCGGCGGTGCGCGCCGCCGTCTGGTCGCTGGTCGTGTTTCTGGTCTATAACGTCGTGCGCTGGATTGCCTTTGTCCGAGCGGATTACGACCGTCAGCGTTTGCCGCTGCTGATCGTCGGCGCGCTGATCGCCGCTATCGTTCCGCTTATTTTACTGCCTGGCCCGGGGCGGGCGGAACTTCGCAAGAGGGAGATGATGTTCGATGACCGACAACCTTAAAATTGACGAGCTGCGTCAGAAGCGCGAGCTTGGTCGCCTCGGCGGCGGCGAGGAGCGCATCAAGCGCCAGCATGACGCCGGGCGCAATACCGCGCGCGAGCGGCTCGATATCCTGCTCGATCCCGGCAGCTTTAAAGAACTGGATGCTTTCGTCACCCATCGCGCCCGCGATTTCGGCGTCGATAAGACCCAGCACCTCGGCGACAGCGTCGTGACCGGCTACGGCACGATTGATGGCCGGCTGGTCTACGTCTTTTCGCAGGACTTCACCGTCATCGGCGGCAGCCTGAGCGAAGTCCACGCCGCCAAGATTTGCAAGGTCATGGACATGGCGCTCAAGACTGGGGCGCCGGTCATCGGCCTGAATGACAGCGGCGGCGCGCGCATTCAGGAAGGCGTCGCCAGCCTCGGCGGTTATGCCGACATTTTCCTGCGTAACACGATGGCGAGCGGCGTCATCCCGCAGTTGAGCGTCATCATGGGGCCGTGCGCGGGCGGGGCGGTTTACAGCCCGGCGCTGACCGACTTCATCCTGATGGTCAAGGATACCAGCCACATGTTCGTCACCGGGCCGGACGTGGTCAAGAGCGTGACGCATGAGGACGTGACCTTCGAGGAACTGGGCGGCGCCAGCGTCCATGCGGCCCGGAGCGGCGTCTGTCACGTTGTCGGCGAAAACGAAACCGATTCGCTGCTGCTGGCGCGCGAGATGCTGTCCTATATCCCGCAGAACAACATGGAAGACCCGCCCTACGCCGCCACAACCGATGACCCGCTGCGCGCTGACGTCGAGTTGGACAGCATCGTGCCGGACAACGCCAACAAGCCCTATGATATGAAGGACGTCATTCATCGGATCGTTGACGAAGGCCGCTTCTTCGAGATTCACGAGCATTTCGCGCCGAATATCATCGTCGGGTTTGCGCGCCTCGGCGGACACAGCGTTGGCATCATCGCCAATCAGCCGTCCGTGCTGGCTGGCGTGCTCGACATCGACGCCAGTGATAAGGCGGCGCGCTTCATCCGCTTCTGCGACTCCTTCAATCTCCCGGTTGTGACGTTCGTCGATGTCCCCGGTTTCATGCCCGGCACGCAGCAGGAACATGGCGGCATCATCCGCGCCGGAGCCAAGCTGCTTTACGCTTACTGCGAATGTACCGTGCCGAAATTCACCGTCATCACGCGCAAGGCGTATGGCGGAGCCTATGACGTCATGAGCAGCAAGCACATTCGCGGCGATCTGAATTTCGCCTGGCCGACCGCCGAAATTGCCGTCATGGGGCCGGATGCCGCCGTTAATATCATCTTCCGCCGCGAGCTGGCCGAGGCCGCCGACCCGGTCGCGCGTAAAGCTGAGCTGGTGGCCGATTATCGTGACAAGTTCGCTACGCCGTATGTCGCCGCCGCGCGTGGCTACATCGACGACATTATCGAGCCGCGCGACACGCGCGCCCGGCTCATTAACGGGATCGAGGCGTTCCAGAACAAACGCGACTCGAATCCCGCACGCAAGCACGGGAATATCCCGCTCTAGCTCGAAAGAGAAAGACCATGCGTACCTTCGACGACGTCCTCATCAAACCGCGCTATTCGGAGATCGAATCGCGCGACGACGTCAGCCTGAAAACCGAAGTCAGGCTGCGCCGGTTGGGCCGCAGGCTGGAGCTTGGCATTCCGCTCTGTAACGCGGCGATGGACACCGTTTCCAGCCCGGCGCTCTGCCGCACGCTCTACGAATGCGGCGGCCTGCCGGTGCTGCACCGCAACTGTAGCGCCGAGCAGCAGCGGCAGATGCTCGACGAGTCGGGGATTCCCGATCATTATCCAGTTGTCATGTCGATCAGCGTCAACGACTACGTCGATCAGGTACGCAAGTTCGCGCCGGGGCCGAACGTCATCATTTCCATCGACATCGCCCACGCGCACTCGATTAAGGCGAAACGGACGATTGAATGGCTGGTCGATCATTACCCTGACAACGCCATCATGATCGGCTCGATTGCCACCGAGGAAGCGACTTATGATACGCTCGAATGGGGCGCGGACATCGTCCGCGTCGGCATCGGCGCGGGGTCGGTCTGCACGACGCGCATCGTCACCGGCGTCGGCGTCCCGCAGCTCGACGCGGTCATGAACTGCTCGCGCATCGCCCCCGGCAGCGTCGTCGCCGATGGCGGCATCCGCAATTCCGGCGACGCGATGAAGGCGCTGGTGGCGGGCGCGGCGCTGGTCATGCTCGGCAATATGCTGGCCGGAACCGACGATACGCCCGGCAGCCTGATCGAGATTCAGGGCAACCTGTTCAAGAAGTATCGCGGCATGGCGTCGAAGGAAGTGGCGATCTCGCTGACAGCCCGCGAGGAACAGTCGGTTTACGAAGAAGGGGCCGACGCGCTGATCGCCTACAAGGGCGCGACCCGGCAGGTCATTCACTCGTTTTGCCGCGGCCTGCGCTCCGGCCTGAGCTACGTCGGCTGCGCTTCGCTCGACGGCGTGACAGAGGCCGAGTTCATCGACATCTCGCCGAACGTCACGCGCGAAAACGGCGTCCACGACGTGATTGCAAGATAACCCTCACCCCTAACCTCTCTTCCAGAGGGGGAGGGGGAGCAGGCGTGTGAGGAAGTTGTTAACCGCCTTCGATGAGCGAGGTTTTTGAAAGGATTTTCGCGCACCCTTCTACTCGATAGCGCGTCCGACAGCAGGATTTTCACCCCTCTCCCACCGGGAGAGGGGATGGGGGTGAGGGAAAGGCAGACTATGTCCGAGCAAACACTCAATATCAAGAAGGTGCTGATCGCTAATCGTGGCGAAATCGCCGTCCGCATCATTCGCGCCTGCCGCGAGCTGGGCATCCGCACGGTCGCTGTCTACTCCGACGCCGACCGGACAGCGCTGCACACCCGTTACGCCGACGAAGCGGTACGGATCGGCCCGCCGTCGGTCCGCGAAAGCTACCTGAGCATCGACGCGATTCTAGCCGCAGCCCGCAAGACCGGCGCAGACGCCATTCATCCGGGCTACGGTTTCCTGTCCGAGCGTGAAGCCTTCGCCCAGGCCGTCGCCGACGACGGACGCATTTTCATCGGCCCGTCGCCGTATGCAATTGCCACAATGGGCGATAAGCAGATGGCGCGCGCGACCGTCAAGAAGGCCGGTGTCCCGGTCGTCCCCGGCACTGAGCCGGGGATGCGCGACGACGAGATGATGGCCGTCGCCGAGCAGGTCGGCCTGCCGCTGATGGTCAAGGCGGCGGCGGGCGGCGGCGGCAAAGGGATGCGCGTCGTCCATAACTTTGACGACCTGCCCAACGCGATTGCGATGGCGCGGCGCGAAGCCGAGAGCGCCTTCGGCGACGGCACGGTCTATCTGGAGCATATGATCGAGGGCGCGCGCCACATCGAGTTCCAGATTCTGGCCGATACCCACGGCAACACGGTGCATCTGGGCGAGCGCGACTGCTCGATCCAGCGCCGCCATCAGAAGCTGGTGGAAGAATCGCCGAGTCCGTTTGTCGATGAAGACCTGCGCCGCCGGATGGGCGAGATGGCGGTCAAAGCCGCTCAGGCCGTCGGCTACGTCAACGCCGGGACGATTGAATGCCTGGTCGATAAGGACAAGAATTTCTACTTCCTCGAAATGAACACTCGCCTTCAGGTTGAGCATCCGGTGACGGAGATTGTCTCCGGCCTCGATCTGGTCAAGGAACAGATTCGAATCGCCCGTGGTCGCCGCATGGGGCCGACTGAAAACCTGCTCAATCCGCAGGGCTGGGCGATGGAATGCCGCATCAATGCCGAAGACCCGTACAACAACTTCCTGCCTTCGGTCGGGACGATTGACACGCTGATTCTGCCGACTGGCCCCGGCGTCCGCGTTGACAGCGGCATGTTCCCCGGTTACGAGATCACGCCTTACTACGACAGTATGCTCGCCAAGCTGATCTGCTGGGGCGAGAACCGCGCCGAGGCGATGCTCCGTATGCGCCGCGCGCTTGAGGAATACCGGATCACCGGCATCAAGCACAACATCCCCTTCCACCAGAACCTGCTGGAGAGCTTCAGCTTCCTCGCCGGTAACTTCGACACCAACTTTGTCGAGGAACGCTTCAGCATGACGACTTACGAGGATAAGCCGCAGCAGGATGAGCTGGAGCTGGCGGCGATTGCCGCGACGCTGGTCGCGCACCGCAAGCGCCAGATGGCCGGGCAGTTCGTCCAGCGCAGCGAGCGCGATGCCAGCAACTGGAAATGGGTCAGCCGCTGGGAGCGCATGAATCACTAAGAAAGTGCCGAGTGTTGAGCAATGAGCGCTGAGTCAAAGACAAGGAGTCGCTGCTCTCACTTACTTTCTCTGCTCTCTTACTCGGCACTCAGCACTCGTTGCTCAGCACTTCGGAGATTGCCATGAAATACGTTACGTCTGTGAACGGTGTTCGCTTCGATATCGAGATCAGGAGCGATGGCACGCTGCTCGTCAACGGCGAGACCCGCGACATCGACTTTCTGCCGCTCGGTGAATCGGCGCTCTATTCGATCATCATCAACAATGAGTCGCACGAACTGCTGGTCGAGGAGCGCGGCGGCAAGTTCGAGGTCCTCTCGCACGGTCGGCTGTTCGAGGCCGACGTACTCGACGAGCGGGCGCAGTTGCTCGCTTCGCGCCGGGGCGCTGCTGCCGTCGACAGCGGTGAAATCTCGATCCGCGCGCCGATGCCGGGGCTGGTCGTCGCCATTCCGGTCTCCGAAGGCCAGGAAGTCAGGGCCGGGCAGACGGTCGTCATCCTCGAATCGATGAAGATGCAGAACGAGCTGAAGGCCCCGCGCGATGGCGTCGTCCAGCGTATCAGCGCCGAAGCGGGCAAGAGTGTCGAACAGGGCAAGCCGCTGGTCACTATCGTTTAGAAGGTTGCTCTTGAAGCGGCCCAACTACGAACACGCGGTTGTGCCAGAAGCAAAAATCGTTCGGTATCTTCTCGACCTCACGCATCCACTGGGGCGAAGCAAAGCTGTCTTTTTTCTCAGGTTTGGCTTTACACTGGACGCATGGGATGTCATAGCGTTCGCTTTGGCCGCTCATGCCGCCGAGAACGATGTTGCAAGTGTCGAGACGAGCAGCGCATAGCTTTATGAGTGAAGAACTTGAAACCGTTCTTCTGGCTGTCGAGCTTGATGAGTACGGTTTGAAGACTGGCGATATTGGGGCCGTTATACTCGTCCATGATGACTGCTGTAGCTATGGGTCGAGTCTGTGACTCTGAGCGGCGAAGTGATTGCTGTTCTGACGGTCGAGCAAACTCAGATTCGCTGCATTCATGACCATGAGATCGCTCACGCACGAACTGCCGAGGCGTAAACCATGTCTGATATACTGCCAGTTCCTGTGCCAGAAGAACAGATCGCAGCGTTTTGTCGTCGTCATCATATCCGGCGACTATCGCTCTTTGGCTCGGTTTTGCGTGAGGATTTTACGCCCGACAGTGATATTGATGTCCTGGTGGAGTTTGCTCCCCAAGATACACCGGGACTGATCGGCCTGATAACGATGCAGGATGAACTGGAAGCCCTGTTTGGTCGGCGTGTCGATCTGCTCACCCCCAAGTTTATTCACCACAGCATCCGTCAGCACGTTGTCAATGAAGCTCAGGTCATCTATGACGCAGCATAATGACCTGCTGTATTTACGCCATATGTTCGAAGCGGCACAGAAAGCCCAATTATTTCTAAAAGACAAAACTCGTCAGGACTATGATGGCGATGAAGTACTTCGGATCGCGCTTATTCACCTTGTCCAGACGATTGGCGAAGCCGCGCGTAACGTCAGCCCAATTATGCAGGCCAGATATCCGGGTGTGCCGTGGAAGCAGATCATGGGGATTCGTCATCGAATCGTTCACAATTATGCTGAGGTCGATGAGGATGTGATCTGGAAAACGATCACACATGATTTACCTCCGCTCACTCGTGCGTTGGAACGAATCCTACCGTCCGACGATACCGACACGTAACGTCCGGGATGAATCACCGTTTTGAGCGAAGATTCTCGGTTCGCGGGCGCGATTTTTCGCGCCCTTACGGAAGATAAATTCTCTACCCCGATTCCTCAACCAGCACTGACGTTACACGTAAGCGATGGCGCGGCCCGGCCCGCCGGACGAATTGGCAATCTTCACCGGCAGGAAAATGAAGAAGCTCCCCCGTACCGGCAGTTGATCGAGCTTTGTCAGGCTCTCGACGTATAGCAGCCCCTTTGACAGCCCGGCCTGATGCGCCGAAACGCCGTCCTGCACCGCGCCGATGCTTGGCGCGTCCATGCCGAGGCAGTGAATCCCCTTGCTGGCAACGTAGTTCGCCAGACTGGCCGACGGCGCAGGCCAGCCGGGAAAACTCTGATGCACCACGGCGCGCTGGGTGTACTTCTCGCCTTCCGCCCCGGTCGTGTAGTAGCGATCCCATCCCGTCCGCAGCAGCACGACTTCGCCCGCGTTCAGCGCGCCATGCTGCGCTTCCCAGTCGCGGATATGCTGATCGGTGATCCACGGACTGATGCCGTTCTGCTCGTTGGGGATTCCGGTCACGTCGATGACGACGGCTGGCCCTTGCAGCCATTCGAGCGGAACCTGTTCGCCGGTCATCGTGCCGAGCGGGCCAGCCGCTTGCAGCCCGGAGTCCGGAGGCGGGATGAAATGCACCGGCGCGTCGTAGTGTGTCCCGGTGTGCTCGTCGATGATGATATAGTTGGTGCGGTAGGGCGAGACGCTGAAGATTTTCTGCCCGGCAAAGCCTTCGAGCGGCGTGTACCAGTTCCAGAGCCGGTGCTGGTAAGGCATGTGACCCGGCCAGGTCGTCGGTAATTCCTCGGCCAGCGGCTGTGACAGGTCGATCAGTTTACGCGCAGGGAAGAGGGTTTGTGCCGATGATAATTCGGTAGAATTGTCCATGAGATGACCTCAGTGAGTTTTCTCAACAACCGGGCAAAAGAGACGGGATGATGATACAAAGGATACAGGGTCGTAGAAAGGCGCTGCATAAACGCCTATTGTAGCCTCTCCTTTTAGAGTGCGTTATACCGGACAACATCCATTAACGTCATGTCTCCGACAATTATTTTTGAGCGAGGCTATCATCTGGTCATCTTTCCCAATGACCATCCACTCGCGCATGTCCATGTGCGTTCGGCAGGAAATGTTGCCCGTGTCCTGTTGAACCGCGTCGAGCTTTGGGACAACTACGGGTACAATGGAAGGCAACTGCGCGTAATTCTGACATTGGTCGAGCAACACCGTGATATGCTGCTGACAGCATGGGGTGAGATTCACTCAGAGGAACGATGACGAAACAGAAACGGCGAATCGATAAGTCTGACGCCCCTGTTGCCGTGGGTTACGAAGCCGACGACATCGTTGTAACGCTGGCAGACGGTGAGATTCTGCGTAACCCGTTATCATGGCATCCCTGGCTTGAACGCGCGACACTCGAACAGCGGGCTAAGGTCGAGTTTGACGCGCTCAGTGTATTCTGGCCTGACCTCGACGAGGGGCTGGACATCGAGGGGATGAGGCGCGGCATCCCCTCGATTCGGCTTTCAGAGGCGGAGCAGCATTTGAGTGAACGCCTGCGCGCCATTCAGAATGACCCTAAACGGCGCGAATTACTGGTTGATTTTGTTGACTTGCTCACGCGCGCTGGTGAAGCTTGAATGCTAGCGGTCATTGTCGGCAACCTTAGGGTCTTTTAGCGATGAGAACAGCTCACTCTTGACCGCCAGGCCATTGACTCAGTCCTCAGTCCTCAATCCTCAATTCTTCCTCGACGTCCTATTTCTCGCCGCGCTGGTCGCCTATGTGCTGGCCGGGACGCCGCTGGTTCCCTTTCACGGCGACGAATCGACGCAGATTTACATGAGCCGCGATTATGCTGACCAGTTTCAGCGGCGCGATCTCGATCTCGTCCGCTATCAGGCCGACCCACCAGGCCCACAGCGGCAGTTTCTCCGGCTCATCAACGGCAGCGTCAACAAGTATCTGATCGGGCTGGCGTGGCATCTCGGCGGCTTCAGCGTCGGTCAGGTTAACGAGCAGTGGGACTGGAACGGCGGTTGGCAGTACAACCTTGACTTCAATCACGCGCCGTCGCCGGAGCTGCTGCTGACGGCGCGCTGGCCGTCGGCGCTGCTGCTGGCCGCCAGCGTCGTCATCCTGTTTCTGCTGGCGCAACGTCTCGGCGGGCGGCCCGTTGCCTATCTCGCCTGTCTGTACTTCGCCCTCAATCCCGCCGCGCTCATCAATGGCCGCCGCGCGATGATGGAAGGCAGCCTGTACTGCTTTACCCTGCTGACGGTGCTGGCCGGAGTCCTGTTTCTGCGCCGCCCCGGCCTGCCGACCGGGCTGCTGCTCGGCGCGGCGACCGGGTTAGCCGTCGCCAGCAAGCATCCGGCGCTGTTCACAGTCGCGCCGGTCTACGCGGCCTGCGTCGGCTGCCTCACCGCTGCTGCCGCGCGCCGCTTGAACGTCTCAATTCGCGGATTGATTGTCGGCCTCGTGCTTGCCGCCGTCCTCGCCTTGCTGATCTTCTACGCGCTTAACCCGGTCTGGTGGGGCGCGCCGCTGTTCGATCAGGTCGGCGCGCTGCTCAAAGAACGCACCGACCTGCTCAACAGCCAGTCGGCGGCCTTCGGCGGCTATCTCTCGCGGCTCGACCAACTGGCCGGATTCCTGCATCAGACCTTCATCGTCCAGCCGCAGTATTTCGAGGCTCCGGGCTGGAGCGAGCACCTCGCCGGGCAGATTGCGGCTTACGCAGCCTCGCCGTGGCGCGGCCTTGCGCTCGGCGGGTCGCTGATCGGCGCGGTCGTCATGGCGGCGCTGGCGCTGATCGGCGGCGCGGCGTTCATCCGCGATCATGACCTTCCAGCTTCCACGCGCTGGCTGGTCGGCCTGTGGGCGCTCGTCACCGTGCTGACGGCCTGGCTCTTGACGCCGATTGAATGGCAACGCTACTATCTGCCCGTTTTTCCCGTCGTGGGACTGTTCGCCGCTTTCGGGCTGGCGGCGATTATCCATGCCCTCACCCCTCACCCCTCTCCCTCAAGGCGAGGAGCCAAAGCGCCGTCGCAGGTTAACGGCTGACTTTATCCCTTATGCTGCAACTGCCGTACTGGATCACTTCGACACTCGCCGCCACCCCGGCCTTCCTGTGGATATTCTTCGGCCTCGGGCTGCCGTGGGCGCTGGCCTTACTGCCGCGCAGGGACTGGTCTGACCGTCCGCTGGTCGCCTGCCTGAGCTTCGCCTGCGGCCCCGCGCTGCTGACGGCGTGGATGTTTCTGCTCGGCACGTTCGGCTCGGCGCTGACCTTTGCTCCTGTGTTCATCGGCACGGTCGTGCTGGCATTTCTGGGCGCTTTCCTCGCGTGGCGAAAGAGGCTTGCAGCCGCATCCGCCAGCCTATCTTTCTCCCCTCTCCCCCTGGGAGAGGGGCGGGGGGTGAGGGCGGCCTTTGACGAAAAGCTGCTCATGCTCCTGATCGCAGCGGCGTTCGTCGTCCGCTGGCTCGGAATCGCCTACTGGCCGTTTACGGCCTACGACGCGCTCTGGGTCTACGGCTATGAAGCCCGACTCTACAGCGCGCTCGGCCACATCCCGACGACGATTGGTTACTACCCGCAGTTTCTCCCGCTCCAGTTCACTTACGCGCAGTTGGCCGTCGGCGGCATCGACGATCACGCTGCCCGCGCGGGGATGCTTTTCATTCAGATCGGCGCGGCGCTGGCCGTTTACGTTCTCGGATCGCGGCTGTTCAATCGGCGCGTCGGCCTGATCGCCATGAGTCTGTGGGCGCTCTATCCGCACGTCGGTGACTGGTCGCGTTTCGGCGACCTCGAAATTCCAGTGACGTTCCTGTTCACGGCGTCGGCGGCCTTCTTCCTGATGGCGTGGATCGGGCAGGAGCCGCGACGGCGCTACGCGATGATCGCCGGGCTGCTGTTCGGCGCGGCGATGTGGACGAAGCCGACTGCCGGAGCCTTCATCTGGGGCGTGCTGCTGCTGCTGGCGCTCGACCTGTGGCGCGTCCGCTTCGACTGGCGCGCGTGGCGTCCACGGCTCGAAATTGCCCTCATCACCGGGATAGCCTGCGTTCCGCTCGGCGCAGTCTGGTATATCCGCAATCTGCTGCTCGGTCATGCCGCCATCGACCTGCCGCCCGCCTTCTGGCTGACGCTGGCGGCGCGCAGCGGCCTTGAGTTTGGCTGGCCGCTGCTGGCGCTGCTGCTGCTGTTCGGTTCTGTCTATCTTGGTCGGCGCGGCGCGAAACCCGATCCGAAGCTGGCATTTAGCGGGCTGGCGCTGGTGCTTGGCGGCCTGCTGCCGTCGATCTTCGATCCGCATCGAATTGGCCTGCTCGAATGGCTGGCCCTGATTGTCGGCGTGGCGCTGATCGCGCTGGCGTTCTGGCGTTTTGCGCGTCACTACGTCGAGCTTCCGGCGCGGCGCGATGCTGCGCTGATCGGCTGGGCGCTGGCGCTGGCGCTGCCGTACTTCCTGACATGGTTCTATTCCTACAGCTATCACTATCGGCTGTCATTCGCCATCGTCCCGCTGCTGCTGCTGCCGTCCGCCGTGATTCTGGCGCGCTGGTTTACGCCTCAGCGGATCGCCGCCTGGCGCGTCCCGGCGCGCGCAGCCTGCGCGGTCGTGATCGTCGCGCTGGCGCTGCCGTCGGTCGTCAACGCGCTCTATGACGTCAACGCTGGTTGGGACTGGCTGTGGACGGATAAACTGCCTGACGACAGCGCCCGCTATACCTCAGGTAACGCCGCGCTGATGGACGTCGTCAACGGCCTGATGATCTGGATGGGCGAGCATCCCGGCCAGACGCTCACCGTGACCGCGCCGGGAGTCCGGCGGTTGCCGTTCTTCTTCCCGACGCAGGATATCCGCATCGACGACGCGCCGATTCGGCTCGACGACCTGCGCGGCGCGGCCTACTTCATCGACAGTTCGCCCGAAGGCTCCGGCGCTTACGAAGACGTGCCGATGATTCACAATCAGGTCATCGGCGCGCTCAATCGCCCCGACGTGATGCGGCTGGCATGGGGCAAGGACGATGGCACCTTTCGGTATCAGGTCTACGAGCTGCATCTGGCCGACCGTTTCGAGAAGCCCTACGTCAACGTGGCGACGACCGGCGAGATCGTCTTTGGCGGCTTCGCGCAGTTGCTCGGCCACGACATCGGCGGCTCAGATTTCTGGCCGGGACGCAAGATTACGCTCCACCTGATCTGGAAAGCGCTCGGCCCCGCGTCTGAGGACTACACCATTTTCATCCACCTGATGGATAAGGACGGTCAGCTTCAGGCCGCGTGGGACGGCCCGCTGGCGTTGTCGAAGGACGGTAGGCGCTATTATTCGACGCTTGTCTGGCAGCCGAAGGAATACCTGAGTGATACGCGCGTGCTGCGCCTGCCGGAGACCCCGGTTCCGGTCGGTGAAGGCTATACGATAGTCGTCGGCTTCTACAACGTCGTCACCGGCCAGCGCGTGCCGATGACCATCAACGGCAAACCGGCGGGCGACTCTGGCTACACCCTCGGCGAGCAAATTCAGGTGCTGGCCGCCGAGCCGAAGAAGTGATGGCAGCGAAATTTACCGCCAGAGGCTGGAAGCCCTCTGGCTACCGGGTCAGGCCGAAAGCGGGCTAATGATCCGGGTCATGGTATGGCCTCGTTCGCGCCGCGAAGCGGCGTCTCGACCCGCAGGGCGAACAGGCCATCACCAGGGGCCGGGGGTGAGGGCGACATTAATCGTCGTCGCCGTTCTTCGACGTGTCTTCCGCCGGGGCGAGCCAGTATTTGCCGCCGCCGCGCTCCCGGCGCAGATAGCCGAAGTCAACCAGTTCGCGCCGCAGCAGCACGTAGTCCTCATCGTCAACGGCTTTAAGAACCGCGTTGACATCCGGCTCGCTGTACATCCGTCCGGCCTCGAATTTCGTTGCCAGCCAGCGCAGCACCACGACCAGCTTTTTCTGCTTGGCCGGGATTTTCACCAGCCGACCGCTGATCGTATGTTCGCGCAGGACTTTCTGCGCTTTTTCATCCCAACCGAGCGCCCCGATCCAGGCGTTGTCGTCGGTGATCGGCGCGGGGCTGCTGCCGACCGCTTCGATATTGGCCGCCAACTGCTTGAAGCGCGCCAGACCGCTGGCGTTGGCGCGATAGAAACGCTGATTGCCCGCCGTCCGCAGCGTCACCAGCCCTGTTTCGCGCAGCCGCGAGAGATGATGCGACACGGTCGGGTCGGTCAGTTCGACGCGCTGCGCCAGATCGCCGACCGTGTGCTCGCGCTCGTTCAGCAGTTGGACGATTTTCAGGCGGCTGTCATCGGCCAACACCTTGAGCATCTGAAGGAGTTCCTTCTGTGCCTGAGCTTCCATGAACAGTTTCCAGTGGTAAATTCGATTAATGTCTAATTACGG
>CAZZAO010000067.1:23517-29364 GCA_964652205.1 uncultured Anaerolineaceae bacterium
AGCAAAACAGGAGTTTTTGGACGATGAAACGCGAATTTAATGGGCTGGGCATGAACCTCGGCAATC
Organism: uncultured Anaerolineaceae bacterium; assembly: GCA_964652205.1. Classification (GTDB taxonomy): domain Bacteria; phylum Chloroflexota; class Anaerolineae; order Aggregatilineales; family Phototrophicaceae; genus ZC4RG36. The sequence goes on from CAZZAO010000067.1 coordinate 23,584, forward strand.
TCTCGCGGTTATCGAATGCCAGAACGCGCTCGATCAGCGCCGAGAACCTGAACGGCGCGAAGGGCGCAGGCGGCATGGCGACTGACGGCATCAGCGCCTTCGCCGCCCGCGAGCTGGGGCAAGGCTGGAAAATCAACCCGTGCATCGCCATCGACGGCGGCGCGACAGCCACGCTGGCTGAGATTGACGGCCCCGGCGCGATCCAGCATATCTGGATGACGACCTTTCCCAGATACTGGCGCTCGCTGCTGCTCCGTTTTTACTGGGATGGCGAAGAGACGCCCTCGGTCGAAGTCCCGCTCGGCGACTTTTTCTGCAACGGCTGGGGCGTCCATTCCTACGTCGATTCGCAGCCGGTTGCCGTCAACCCGGCGGGTGCGTTTAACAGCTACTGGGAAATGCCGTTCCGCCAGCGCGCGCGCATCACGGTCGAGAACCTCAGCCCGGACAAGTGCGAGTTGTTCTTTTTCCAGATCAGCTACACGCTGACCGAAGTTCCCGACGACTGTGCCTACTTCCATGCCCAGTGGCGGCGCAGCAATCCCGTACCCTACCGGGAAGTCCATACGCTGCTCGACGGCGTGAAGGGTGAAGGCCAGTACGTCGGCACTTATCTCGCCTGGGGAGCCAACAACAACGGCTGGTGGGGCGAAGGTGAAATCAAGTTCTATCTGGATGGCGATAGCGACTGGCCGACAATCTGTGGGACGGGGACGGAAGATTACTTTGGCGGCGCATGGTGCTTCGTCGAAGACCTGAGCAAAGACCCGAAAACCTACAAGACCTACAGCACCGCCTTCCTCGGTTTCCACCAGTGGGTTCAGCCGGACGGCGGCTGGAACAGCCAGACGCGCTTCGGCCTTTATCGCTGGCACGTTATGGATCCGATTCGCTTCGAGCGCGACCTGCGCGTGACGATTCAGGCGCTTGGCTGGCGCTCGGTGCTTGAAGGCAAGATGCGCTATCTCGCCCTTCAGGACGACATCGCCTCAACCTCGTTCTGGTATCAGACTGAGCCGCACGCGCCGTTCCCGCCGACACCGTCCTACAACGATTTTGAGGTCATCTAGCGGGCAGTAAAGTCTTGGCCTTCCGCCGCGTCTGAGTAGAGATTGCTGAATTGTTGATCGTTCGTCTCAGTGGCCTGAAGGTAGGACCTAAAGCGTATGGCTGTCCAGGTGGATGTCTGGTCGGATTTTGTTTGCCCTTTTTGCTATGCTGCCGTCTGCGGACTCGATCAGCTCCGCCCGACGCATGATTTCGAGATCGTCTGGCACGCCTACGAGCTGCGTCCGGCAGGCTCGCCGCCGATGCCGGAAGCGTATAGGCAGCGGATCATTGCGGGTCGTCCGCAGCTTATGCAGATGATGAAAGAGCGCTATAACGTCGATGTCGTCTTCGGCCCGGTCGATACGAACAGCCGACCGGCACTGATCGGCGACAAGTACGCGGCAGCGCAGGGGGAAGCTGTCGGGCAGGCCTATCATCGCGCGGTGCTCAAGGCATACTGGGAGCAGGGGCGCGACATCTCGAACCGCGATGAACTCAGGGCGATTGCCGAGTCGGTTGGCCTCGATGGGCAGGCGTTTCTGGCCGCGCTGAATGACCCGGTCTACGAAGCTGAGGTCGATGCCGACGTCGAGCAGGCCGCGCGCTACAACATGACCGGTGTCCCGGCGCTGGTCTTTGGCGGGCGCTATCTGGTGATGGGCGCGCAGCCCAACGAAGTTTTCGCGCAGGTCATCGAGCGTGTCGAGGCTGAGGCCAGCGCCGCGACTCCCTGACAGCCGCTGACGAGGGTGAATGAAACAGTGCCTCGCCCGACTGCTGCTCCTCGTTTTCCCGGCGACGATCCTGCTGATCGTCGCCGGTTTATGGCTCGCTCGGCAGACTCGTTTCAGCCCGGTCATCCTTAACCTTCGGGATCGAGATACTCGTCAGGGGCAGGTGAGCCTCTGGGATGTCTCGGCGGGGCGGATGGTCTCGGTGCTGGGTTATAACCGGCCCGGCGAAGCGCTGAACTGGGCATGGCCGGTCTTTTCCGCCGCTGGCCTGATTGCTTACCGGCGCGGCGACTATCCGCCGATGAGGATTGGCGTCAGTGAGGCCATTCACTGGCGTCCAGTCGAGTTTCTGGCCGTCAGGCCGCGCGGGACAGAAAACATCCGGCTGACGTGGCTGCCTGCGGGCAGCGGGCTGCTCGTGAGCTACACCCGCGATGTTCGCGGCCTGGGCCTTGAAGCGCTGGTCGGCAGGCAGCTTCTCGATCTGAGCGCCGGACTGGAACGGGCAGCCTTGATCGACTGGCCGTTTCTCTGTGATCGGCTCATCAAAACACCGATGAGCTGCTGCTGCGCTGCCCACTTCAGGACAATTTACGTCAGACAGCCGCCGTCTATCCGTCTGCTGTTTATTTCTCCCTGTCGTCCGGTCACTGGCTGGTTGAGCTGCCAGCGGCTGCGCGCGAGCTGTTCCCGCTTAACGACCTGCTGAACCCTAACTGGACGTATTCTCCCCGGAGCGGGCTGGTCTTTTTCGGGACGTTCTTCGATGGCGCGCCGGGGGGTCTCAATCGCATCGCGCTCGATTCCGATCAGCCGGTGCGCCTGCCGCTCAATCTGGCCCGACTGCCCCGATTGCTCTGGTCGCCCGACGGATCGCGCCTGCTGGCGCAGCAGGCCGACTCGCGCGTCTGGTCGGTCTTTGATCTGGCGCAGAATCGGGAAATTGCGCGCCTGGACGGCGCGGATATCGATGTAAATATCGGCTACCGTTGGGTTCATGACGCCAGTCACGTCGCCTACCTCACGCTGGCGTCCGGCGCTGAGCCAGAGACACTCCACGTCCGCGCCCTCGATCATGACCGGGACATCACCCTGTCGATCACGGATGCCTCGACCTTCGTCGCGTCGATCCAGCCGTAGCGGCCAACAGGCTGACGTCCAACGACCGGATAAGCTCCCGCTTCAATCGACAGCTTGAGCGTCTGCAATCATTGGTCATCCTGGCCTGCTTTGGTCGCCCGCCGGTTTGCGTTACAATGCCAGTCCTCAGCTTAATTCGTGTAGGAAGTTAAAGGACTGGCTTTCATGAGTGACTCCCCTGAAGTCCGCGACCGAGTGGCTGCGCTCAACGCGCGCAGTCGGACGCTGCTCGACGGCACGGATCGCGCGGGCGCGCGGTCGATGCTCAAGGCTATTGGCCTGACTGACGAAGACCTGAATAAGCCGATTATCGGCATCGCCAACACCTGGACGGAGATCGGCCCCTGTAACTTCCACCTGCGCCGTCTGTCGGCCAAGCTCAAGGAAGGCATCCGTTCGGCGGGCGGGACGCCGCTCGAATTCAACACCGTCTCGATCTCCGACGGCATCACGATGGGAACCGAGGGCATGAAAGCCTCGCTCATGAGCCGCGAGATGATCGCCGACTCGATTGAGCTGGTGGCGCGCGGCAACTTCTTCGACGGCATCATTACGCTGGCTGCCTGCGACAAGACAATGCCCGGCACGATCATGGCGATGATCCGCCTCGACATTCCCGGCATCATGCTCTACGGCGGCTCGATTGCGGCAGGTCACTATCACGGCAAGGACGTGACGGTGGGCGATGTCTACGAGGCCATTGGCGCCTACACCGCCGGGAAAATCTCGCTCACAGACCTTCAGGAAATTGAGAACGTCGCCTGCCCTGGCCCCGGCGCGTGCGGCGGCCAGTTCACGGCTAACACGATGGCGATGATCGCCGAAATTATCGGCATCTGCCCGATGGGCATGGCCGACATCCCGGCGATGGACGACGACAAGGACCGCGTCTCGGTCGATGCGGGCAAGCTGATCCTTCAGATGATCGAGCAGGATATCCGTCCGAGCAAGCTGGTCACGCGCAAGGCGCTGGAAAACAGCATCGCCGCGACGGCTGCCAGCGGCGGTTCGACCAATGCCGTGCTGCATACGCTGGCTTTCGCCCGTGAAGCCGGGATCGACTTCACCATCGACGACATCGAAGCGATCAGCAAGCATACGCCGCTGATCTGCGACCTCAAGCCGACCGGCAAGTACGTCGCCACCGATATGTACCGCGCAGGCGGCGTGCGCCTGCTCTCGCAGCGTCTGATCGAAGGCGGTTACGCCGATGGCAGCACGCCGACCGCGACCGGCAGGACGCTGGCCGAGGAAGCCGCAACGGCTCGTGAGACGCCCGGCCAGCAGGTCATTCGCAACTGGGACAGGGCCATCAGCGCCGAAGGGGGCCTGCATATCCTCAAGGGCAACCTCGCGCCGAACGGCAGTGTGGTCAAGCTCAAGGGGACGGAACCGCGCCACTTCAGCGGCCCGGCTCGCGTTTTCGATAGCGAAACGGCCTCATTTGAGGCGATCAAGCGTCAGGAAATCAGGCCGGGGGACATCGTCGTGATCCGTCACGAAGGCCCGGTCGGCGGCCCTGGGATGCAGGAAATGCTTCAGGTCACAGCGGCGCTGGTCGGTCAGGGACTCGGCGCGGACGTGGCGCTGATTACCGATGGCCGTTTCTCCGGCGCGACGCGCGGCGTGATGATCGGTCACGTCGCCCCTGAGGCGGCAGTCGGCGGGCCGATTGGCCTGCTGCGCGAGGGCGACACCATCACCATCGACATCGACACCCGCGCGCTCAACGTCGAGTTGAGCGACGAGGAGCTGGCCGAGCGCCGCCGCCAGTGGCAGCCGCCGACTCCGCGCTATAAGAGCGGCGTCTTCGCCAAGTACGCGCGCACGGCGGCTCAGGCCGATGATGGCGCCGTGACCAACACCTTCGGCGGCCTGCCGCGCGGCTAAAGCGCTGCCACGTTCATCAAAATGGGCGAGCCGACACGGTTCGCCCATTTTGTTTTGTAAGCGCCGGTCATTTTTATGCCTGCGTGATGCGGAAGCCGCGAAAGTTGTACCAGGCGAACGGCACGTCGCCGTAGCGGAAGTTATTGCGGCAGTCCGCTCTGGTGAAGAAGAACCATCCACCGCCGCGAATGACGCGCGGACGGTCGCCATCGAGGGCGTTCGAGGCGTCGTTGAAGTCGCTCAGGCACCATTCCCAGACGTTGCCCGCCATATCGACCGCGCCGAACGGGCTGTCGCCGACCCCCTCATACTGGCGAACCGGCGTCGTCCGGTCGCTCTGGCACGGCTTGACTGAGTTGTTACAGCGAGCGCAGTCCCACTCGCTGCCCCACGGATAGAGCCGACCATCGTCGCCCTGCGCGGCATACTGCCACTGGGTCTCGGTCGGCAGCGTGATCGCTTCGCCTGTCGCAGCGCTCAGCCAGCGGCAGAAGGCGAGCGCCTCATACCAGGAGACGCCGACGACCGGCTGCTCCGGGCTGTTGAACAGCTCATCGTGCCAGAAGCGCGGTTCCGTCCACGGATACTCGGTCGGCACGCCGATGCCCTGCGTGTAATCGAGCGTCAGCCCTCTGAGCCGCGCGTCCCAGCCCGCGTCTGTCCACCACTCGCGCTGCCCGTAGCCGCCTGCCTCGACGAACGCTGCGTACTGGGCGTTCGTGATCGGGTACTTGCTGATTCTGTAGGCTTTGCCGGGAATAACGATCCAGGCGAATGGGGCAGGCAGGATAGCGGCTGATTCCATTTGAAACTCCGACTCACCGAACCGACAGGTCACTGTTATATGGCGGCTGGCGGGCCGCGTGTGAACAATGGCGGCGTCGGAATCCGTGTACACTCAGCATAATGAGCGCTGAGAGCGTGTTTGCAAATCGTAAGGTAAAGAGATAGATTGGGGACATGAACA
>CAZZAO010000068.1:0-3371 GCA_964652205.1 uncultured Anaerolineaceae bacterium
GCTCTATATGGGCAACTCCAACTTCGTCTTTTTTATGTCGCAGTTTTCCTACGAGTCGCTCTCGCTGCCGCTGGCGGTGTTTGTGCTGGCGGCGGTCGTCGCCCGGTCGCGCGCGCGCGGTCAGCCGCACTTCGCCGGGCTGACGTTCGCCGCGCTGCTCGGCGTAGCGGCGGTCGCCGTCACCCATCACCTGACCTCGTTCGCTATCGTCGGCCTGCTGCTGATCTGGCCGCTGCTGGTGATCGGCTGGCGGCTGTTCAGCCCGTTCGTGCGCTGGTTTGCCCGTGACTTTCTCGCTCACAGGCCAGCGCCGAACCGGCTGTTTCGGTCAATCGGCGGCTGGCTGCGCGCGGTCAACGTCACGGTCTATGGCCCGCAGCCCGGCTTTGCCCTGATTGCCATCCTCGGCCTGGCCCTGACGATTGTCTGGATGGTGACGGTGGCGACGCCGACCGTCGGCTATCTGGGGCCGGTGTTCCGCGATGGTGTGACCGGACTGACGCAGTTTATCAGCGGCCAGTCAGCAGGGCGGCAGCTCTTTCACGCCAGCACCGGGCAGGTTGTTACGCCGCGCTGGGAGCAAATCACCAGTATCGCCTCGGTTGGCCTGATCGTCCTGCTGATCCCGGTTGGCCTGATTCGTTTCTGGAACCATTTCCGCAGCAGCCCGTTCGCGTTTGCGCTGGCGGCGGCAGCGATGGCCTACCCGGTGACGCTGGCTTTTCGCCTCACTTCGCGCGGCTGGGAAATCTCCAATCGCGCCTCAGAGTTCCTGTTCATCGGCATTGCCTTCATCGTCGCCATCGGCATCACCCGCAGTTGGCGCAACCCCACGACGACAGCGATCTGGAGCGCCCTCTGTGTGGTCGGCATCAGCGCCATCTGCCTCGGCGGATTCGTTGCGGGCTGGCCGTCGTGGGCGCGTCTGCCCGGCCCTTATCTGCTCGAAGCCGACGCCCGTTCGGTCGAGCCGCAGGGCATCACTGCCGCGACCTGGGCGGCGACGCACCTCGGCCCGGAAAACCGAATGGCGACTGACCGTACCAATGGCCTGCTGATGGGATCGTATGGTAATCAGCGCATCGTGACCGGCGTGATGGACGGCGTCTTTGTCGGCGGCGTCTATTTCTCGCCGACCTTCGGCTCGAACGACGAGTACCTGCTTCAGCGCGGGCAGGTACGCTATCTGGTCGTCGATCTGCGGATGAGTACGGCGCTGCCGATGTTCGGCGTTTATACCGAGTCCGGCGAGCCGAACGCCAACGAACACACCGAGCCGATTCCGCTTCAGGCGCTCGATAAGTTCGACTATCTGCCGCACGTTGACCGCGTGTTCGACAGCGGCGACATCTCGATTTACGATGTGAGGTCGATTTCCAATGCTCCGTAGATCGCTCGACCTGTTGATCGTCAGCGCCTTTGCCATCGTCGCCGTCGGGCTGGCATTCGCTGGCCTGAGCAGCGACCTGCCCGGCCTGATCTTTGGCCTGTCACTGGTGCTGTTCATCCCCGGCTACGCGCTGACGAGCGCCTTTCTGCCTGACTCGCTGCAAGGCCAGCCGATGCGGCTGTTGTGCAGCCTCGGCCTCAGCCTCTCCGTCACCATCCTTGTGGGGCTGCTGCTCAACCTGACTCCTGCCGGTTTTCAGCCGTATTCATGGGCGATCACGCTCGGCGCGATCACGCTGCTCGCCGCGCTGCTGGCGCTGGCGCGGCGCTGGCGCGACCCGATTCCGGCGCTCAATGTTCCGCATGAGCCACAAGGAGCTTACGCGCTGACCGCCAGCAGCGTCATCGTGCTGATGATGGCGGCAGCAATTCTGGCTGGCGCCTATCTGGTCACGCGCGCGGCAGCGTTGGAACAGCCGTATCCCGGCTTCACGCAGTTATGGCTGCTGCGGGCAGGCCCGACCGATCAGAAATCACTGCTGGTTGGCGTCCGTAATCTGGAAGAGCAGCCAGTCAGCTACCGCCTCGAAATGACGGTCGGCGGTCAGCTTGTTGCCCGCTGGCAGTTGCTGTCACTCGATCACAGTCAGGAATGGCAGCAGGTCGTCAGCCTGGCGAATCAGCAGCTTCCGCCTGAAGGTAACGAGGTGATCGTCAGCCTCTACCGGCAGGACGACCCCAACACGGTCTACCGCCACGCGACCTTCTATCTGCAATGAATGTCGGCTTGACAGGCGCTATAATCGCGGCTCGATTGCGCCGCGATGTTTGAGTGCCTGAGGGACGCCGCACGATGCCGATTCGACCGTATGCCGGGGCTGACGAAGATCAGCTTCTCGAAGTCTGGAACGCCTCGATGACCGCCGACGCCCTGAGCGCGACGCTGTTTCGCGTGAAGGTGCTGCTCGATGCTAACTTTGCCGCCGAAAACCTGCCCGTGGCCGTCGAGGATGGCCGGGTCGTCGGATTCTTGCTGATGGTGACGCGGCAGGTTCCGCTGTTCCTGCAAGGGCTGGAACCCGATCAGGCGTGGATTACCGCCTTCGGCGTCCTGCCGGGCTACCGCCGTCGCGGTATCGGCGCGGCGCTGTTCCGCTACGCCGACGAGCGGCTGCGCGGGCAGGGTCGCAGGACGGTCTCGGTTGCGCCCTACGTCCCCAACTACTTCATTCCCGGCGTCGATGTCGAGGCCTATCCCGCCGCGCTCGACTTTCTGGCGCGTCAAGGTTTCGCGCCGGTCGATCACGCCATCAGTATGGGCGCAGACCTGAGCGGCTACCAGATTCCGGCAGAAATTCAGGCGCTCGAACGGCGGCGCGAGCAGGAAGACGGCGTCACCATTCGCCCGGTCAGGTCGGCGGATCTGCCGGAGCTGATGCCGTTCATCGTCCGGCATTTCGGCTGGGACTGGTTCCGCTTCGCGCAGGAATATCTGCTCGAACTGTTCAGCCAGAACCCGACCCCCGTCTGCTTCCTGGTCGCGCGCCAGCACGGCGAGATCGTCGGCTACTGTCAGCAGCGGCTCGAACGCTTCGGCCCGTTCGGCGTCGATCCGGCGCGGCGTAACCTCGGCATTGGCCGCCTGCTGCTGTTCCGCTGCCTTGCGACCATGAGCGCGCGCCAGAATTACTTCGCCTATTTCCTCTGGACGGGCGAGGACGCCGCGCGGCTCTACTCGTTCGCGGGCTTTGAGCGCCGCCGCGAGTTCGCGCTCTTCAGCAAGACGCTCACTTAACCGGAGACGTCTTTCATCGGGGCGCGCTGCCTCGTACTCGCCTCAAACTCCTGATGAGCGGGTACCTGTTGAGCGCATTTTTAGCTGGCGTCAGCCAGCCTCTTTTTCCTTGCCGGATGGCTTCAGCCTCCGGCAGCATGACCAGTCGCGTGAGCGCTGACGTTTTTAGCTGGCGTCAGCCAGCTTC
>CAZZAO010000068.1:3471-28675 GCA_964652205.1 uncultured Anaerolineaceae bacterium
TTTTTAGCTGGCGTCAGCCAGCTTCTTTTTCCTTGCCGGATGGCTTCAGCCTCCGGCAGCGCGACCAGTCGTGTGAGCGCATTTTTAGCTGGCGTCAGCCAGCTTCTTTTTCCTTGCCGGATGGCTTCAGCCTCCGGCAGCGCGACCAGTCGTGTGAGCGCATTTTTAGCTGGCGTCAGCCAGCTTCCTTTTCCTTGCCGGATGGCTTCAGCCTCCGGCAGCATGACCAGTCGCGTGAGCGCTGACGTTTTTAGCTGGCGTCAGCCAGCTTCTTTTTTCCTTGCCGGATGGCTTCAGCCTCCGGCAGCGCGACGGACATGAAGCTCCATGCCCTGACGAAAACTGCCGCGCTGTTTTCAAACAGCGCGGCAGTTTTTTTGTGAGGGTTGGGGCGAGTTATCCCGGCCTGTGTTTTTCCAGCAGCGGGACAATTGCCGCGTCGATGCGATCTTGCAGGTAGCGCGAGAGGCCGAGCCGCAGCGCCCAATCGACTTCGTAGCCGCCTTCGAGGAAGGCATTGGCCGGGGGCAGATAGGCGAAGCTGCCGTTGGCGTAGCTCAGGAGCAGCGGGTGTTGGTAGCCCTTCTGCTGCGCTGTCTTGCGGAAGCTGATGGCGTTCTCGGAAAAGACCTCGCCCGGTTGACCGAGCAGCAGCGCGTCGCCGATGCCGAGCATCGTGATCTCGACCGTCAGCGGCCCGTAAGCGCGTTTGCGCGCCTCGCTGACATCGTTGACGTAGTCCTGAAGCAGCGTTTTGTGCGCCTCGCTCAAGCCAAGCGCTTTCGGCTCGTCGGGGCCGACGTTGCCATCGACCAGCACGCGGTCAACCCACAGCGTCACGTCGGCTTTTGGATTCAGGCCGTGATAGATGCGTTTGACTTCGGCGACGTAGGCGCGGGCCAGAATGTCGCACTCGAGGAATGTCCCGCCGCCTCGGTCGCCGATGTTGTAGCTTTCCGGCGTGGCTGGCGCGCCGTGATCGCCGTAGTAAGTCGATAGGTCGCCGATGCCGACGACCGGATAGCCCGCTGCCAGCTTGAGGCGGACGACTTCGGTCAGCGGGTTGACGTCGCCCGCGCCGCCCTGACTGAACAGCACGACCGAGCCGTGACCTAGCTCCCCTTCAAGCTGGCGACTGGCGTAACCCGGCCAGTCGCCGGAAATGGCGGCGCTGTCGTAGCCCATGACGACGGCGTGGCAGGCGTAGTTGCCGAGGACGGCCAGCGGCGTCCCGTCGGCGCGATCAACGCGGATCACGCCGACCGAGGGATCGGCGGGGCGGTTGAGCCAGCGCCGGTTGATGTTGTAGCCGAATAACTGGCCGAAGCCCGACGCCAGCTTCGCGTCGACGCGGCTTTCATAGGCCTGCGCGACGGCGTCAGCGACGATGTCTTCCAGCGGGCGATCCCAGTCCTGCTTGTTCTGCGGCGACGGGCCAGAATGGGTGTGCGTGGTGACGAGGAAAATGTTTTCCGGCCTGAGCGGCGTCCGCTGGCTGATCGCCGCGCGGATCGCTTCGACGTCGGCGGTCGAGAGCCAGCACAGCTCGATGCTGCACAGCGCGATCTGCGTCGCGCCGTTGTCGAGCACCAGCGCGCGGGCGTTCAGATCGTCGTGGACGACGTTCGAGAGCGGTCGATTGAAATAGCCGATCAGCGCCGCGCCGATCTTCGGCGTGATAATGCTGCGGCCCACACCCGCCTTCAATTGAGCCATCCTGCTTTGCTCCAGTATCTGTTCCTGAACGGGTAAACGAGGTTTTAACGAACATCGATCATTTTCCGTCGGGGCGCGATGGTTCGCGCCTGCGTCAGCCCTCACCCCCGGCCCCTCTCCCGGAGGGCGAGGGGAGAAAGAAGGATGATGGCTTCCGTCGGGGCGCGATGGTTCGCGCCTGCGTCAGGCTTCTACGCGGCGAATACGATCCCTGCGGCCATCATCACGCAGCGAACACCAAAACAGCACCGCCTCTCATTTTTGAGAGGCGGTGAGCAGCGGCCTAGCTGAGTTCGCTGGCGAAGTGCTGAATCTTCTCCACCGCTGCCGCGATCTCTTTCATATCGGCCTCGTCGCCGAGTAGCACGCGCTGCGGCAAGCAGACCACTTCCTCAAGGAACTTCTTGCTCGCCGGGAACGGCGCATTCCGCAGCGCGTTGTCGCCCTGCTCAGATTCCGGCAGGCGGTGCTTGTACGTCCCGTCCTTGAAGACATTGAGCGCGCTCAGCGGCGGGTAGGTCGCCTGAGTCGGGATGCCTTCGGCGTTCAGCGCCTCAATGAACTTCTCGGTTGGTAGATTGTTGAAGCACGATTTGTCGTAGTGGAACAGATACAGATAGTGGCCGTTGCGGGTTACGCGCGTGTCGCTGGCGTCTTGCTGCGGCGTGATGCCTTCGATGTGGCTGAGCAGGTCATCCAGCGTGCGGGCGTTGACGTCGCGCTTCTTCGTCTGTTCGTCGAGGCGCTTGAGCTGCGCGCTCAGGACGGCGCTCTGCCACTCGCTCATGCGGTAGTTCGAGGCGTAGTCGAAATGTTCGTAGAAGTGATGGCCGGGCAGCCGTCCGCAGTCCTGAATCGAGCGAGCCTTGCGCTCGAACTCCGAGTCGTCGGTGATGATAATCCCGCCTTCGCCCGCCGTCATCGTCTTGCTGGCTTGAAAGCTGAAGCTCCCGGCGATGCCAAACGTGCCGACGCGCTTGCCGCGCCACTCGGATGCATGAGCGTGAGCGCAGTCCTCGATCAGCGGGATGTTGTGCTTCTTCGAGATTTCGGCCAGTTTGTCGAGGTCGGCGGGATAGCCACCCATGTGAACGGCGATGATGGCCTTCGTCTTCGGCGTGATCGCCGCTTCGACCTTCGCTGGATCGACGTTGTAGCTATTCGGGTCGATATCGACCAGCACCGGGAGCGCGCCTGCCGCGAGGATCGGGCTGGCGCTGCCGATGAAGGTCGAGTCCGGTACGATCACTTCGTCGCCGGGCTTGATGCCGAGCGCGGCGATGCAGATTTCAATCGCGTGCGTGCCGTTGGTCACGGCAATGCCGTACTTCGCGCCGTGGAACTCGGCGAATTCCTGCTCGAACTGGGCGGTGCGGTCGCCAGCGCCGCGCCACCAGTTTTTACTTTCGAGCACCTCGATCAATCCCTGACGCTCGCTGTCGTCGTAGATCGGCCATTCGGGAAAGTCTTTGGTCTTTTCCTTCGAGCCGCCGTTGAGCGCAAGTTTAGCCATGATGGTCCTCCTGATCCTTTTTCCAAACCGCTGCCGCGCGACGTTCGCGCAGCGCGCTTAAGCCGCGAAAAATTCCAGGTATCTCACTCCGCTCTATCGGTGAGGGAGATGAGGTTATTTACTGGAAAAGCTGCCTGACGGCCTCGACGACGCGCTCGGCGACGTCGCTGGTGTAGGGCGGCGAGCCACCGGCAGCGGGCGCGAGCACTGCCGTGTAGGCCCCTCTGGCAAATTCGTCCGGCGGCGGCGTATAGCCAAACGCGCCGTTGGCGTAACAGACCACCAGCGTATGCGGGTACGGTGAGGCAGCGCGTAGGGCGAGGCCCTGCTCGGTGTAGACTTCCGCCGGAATGGCGATCAGCGCGATTGTATCGCCGAGCGTCAGCAGTTGCACTTCGGCGGTCGCCTGTCCGGGCTGCTGATTCGTGAGCAGGCGCTGTTCGAGTCCCTGATAGAAGCGCAGCCAGAAATTCGGCATCTGCACTTCGCCGGTCACAGCCTTGAAGTCTTCCGCTTGTCCGGCCAGCGCGTCGGCCTGCGCCTGATAGACGCTGATCCGCTGGCGGATGACGTCGAGGCTCGGAATCTCGAACGGCATCACCAGCGACCCGCTGTTCGCGCCGATAGTCGGGTGGGCGACCGGCTCGGCGCTCTTGAGCGCGTCGCGCACGCTGGCAGCCAGCGACGCGCCCGCCTGTTCGACTTCGGCGTAGCTGGCGCTGCCCCAGGCGCGGCCATTCGTCCACGGGTCAATGTCGCCGCACGCGCCGTTGGCGTAAAGCACGACTGTGTCGGGGTAGTCGGCGCTCAGGCTGCGCCGCAGCGCGCCGGGGTAATCGGCGGACAGGCTGGTTTTCGGGCCGAGCATGACCGGGTGACAGGCGTAATGTACCAGCAGCGCCAGTGTCTTGCCGTCTTCGGCGCTGACTTCCAGCACATCGACGGTTGGATCGACCAGCGTCCCGCCGCTGCGGTTCCACGGCAGAAAACTGTTTTCGCCCTGCGCGATCTTCAGGCTGGCCGGTTGCAGACGGTTCGCTGCCGCGACGACCGCGCCTGCCATCAGGCGCGCGACCATGCTGATGTACTCCGCGTCCGGCATCCCCCAGTCGAAGATTGGCTGCGCGGTCGGCGCGGTGTGGCTGTGAATGCACGACACCATGACGCGACCTGCCGGGATGTTCGTTCGCTCGGCCACCTGCGCCCGAATGTCGCCGACCAGCCCTTCGCTCAACAGGATCAGGTCGCAGGTCAGAATGGCGCAGCGATTCTCGCCGTCGTCCAGCACCAGCGCCTGCGCCATCAGGTCGTCGAGGATGTCCTGCGAGTGACGGTGAAGCTGCGGCCCATAGCCAGCCATTTCGACGCCGATGGGCGGCGTAATCGTAATCTGAATCGTGCCTGCTCGAAATGTCACCGGCTAGCCTTTCAGGCCGGACATCATCATGCCCTGTACGAAATAACGCTGGAAGAAGATAAACAGCAGCGCTACCGGCAGCGTCGCCAGCGTCGAGACGGCCATCGCCGCCGCCCATTGAGGCTGGCTGTTGTGCGGTTGCAGGAAGACCGTCATGCCGACCGGCAGCGTTTGCAATTCCTGCGAGCGGATGACGATCAGCGGCCAGAGGAAGTTATTCCAGCTAAACAGGAAAATGATGATCGCAAGGCTGGCCGAGGCCGGAGCCAGCAGCGGCAGGACGATGCGCCAGAAGATTCGCAGTTCGCCGGAGCCGTCGATCCGCGCCGCGTCGAGCAGTTCGTCGGGGATCGAGTAGGCGAACTGGCGCATCATGAAAACGCCAAAAGCGTTCATGATGCCGGGGATAATCAGCCCGGCGTAGCTGTCCGCCCAGCCGAAGCGATAGACCTGAAGATACAGCGGCACGATCAGAATCTGGAACGGCACGCTGATCGTCGCCAGCACGCAGAAGAACAGAATTCTGCGGCCCCGGAAGTTGAACTTGGCGAAGCCGTAACCGGCCATCGCTGAGAAAATGATCGTCACGACGACGTCGATTCCGGCCATCAGCAGGCTGTTGAAGAAGAATTGACCCAGTGGAGCGGTGTCGAAGGCTTTGATGTACTGCCCCAGCCCCTGAAAGTCCTGCGGAAACCAGTGTAAGGGCAGCGCGAAGATTTCGTTTTCCGCTTTGAAGCTGCTGGTGAACATGAAGAAGACCGGGAAAAAGAACGTGATCGCCAGAACCAGCGCGATAAGGAACCAGAGAAAGGTCGAAATGCGCCGCTGCGTGCGATTGTCCCCGGTCTTAGCGCGAGTCGCTGCCGGGAAGGGCGTGCTGGAGAGCGTTTGGTCGGTCATTGTCTCGCGTCCTCAGGTCAGTGAATATTTGTCGCCGCGGCTGAAAGCGAGCTGAATGGCGGTGACGACCATAATCATGATGAACAGCACGACCGAGACAGCGGCGGCGTCGCCCATCCGGTAATACTGGAAGCCGTATTTCCAGATCAGCAGGCCCATCGTCGTATTGACATCGACCGGCCCGCCTTTCCCCGGCGAAATGGTGTACTGAAGCGTGAACGACTGGAAAGCGTTAATCATCGAAATCGCCGCGACGAAGACCGCCGTTGGGCGCAGCAGCGGCAGTTCGATGCGGAAAAACGCCTGAAGCTTATTCGCGCCATCGACGCGAGCGGCGTCGCGCAGTTCTTCGGGGATGCCGCTCAACCCGGCCAGCCAGATCAGCATGAAGAATGGGATCACCGTCCAGTCGTTGATGAGGATCATCGAAATCGGTGACAAAATCGGGCTGTCGAGCCATTTGATCTCGCCCATGCCGGTGAAAGGCCGCAGCACCTGAGTCAGCAGGCCGCTCGGATTGAGCAGGATGCGCCAGAGCAGCGCGACGACCACCAGTGACGGCAGCACCGGCGTGAAGAACAAGGTTTTCAGAAATTCGCGCCCACGAAAGCGCTGAAAGAAAACAAAGGCTGCGAACAGCGAAATGACCCAGACCGGAAAGGTGCTTCCGGCGACGAAACCGAGCGTCACCTGAATCGACTTGAGAAACAGCCTGTCCTGGAGCAGATCGCTGTAATTCGTCAGACCGACCCAGACCGGCGGCTTGAGCAGGGTGAAGTCGGTCAGGCTGTAGTAGACGCCCATGACGATGGGATAGAGGAAGAAGATCAGGAAAAAGAGGACGGTCGGCAGGACGAAGAAAAGCCCCCAGCGTTGGCGGCGCTGAATAAAGTTGGACTTGATCGGTTTGGAAAGAGCGGTCAACGGGCATTTCCTTAGGGCCTGAACCGACGGAGCGAATGTTGAGGGACGAAACAGGGAATGGCCCGCTCACTCAGGGCGAGCGGGCCATCACGGCGGTTGAGGATGGTGTTACGGCGTGGCTTCGGCAGTAGCGACGCCGATAGTCCCGGCGCTTGCCTTGGCGTTGTCGAGAATACCCTGGACTTCCGTCTGCGCGTCGGCCAGCACGGTGTCGATGTCTTCGCCGCCAGTGACCACACGATCACGGGCGCGCATCAGGGCGTCGGTCACTTCGGCAAAACCGGCGACACGGGCGTGATACTTGCTCTTGCCCAGTTCTTCGAGGAACACTGGCATGATCGTGTTCGACTTGAAGGCGTCCGATTCGACGAAGCTCTTCTTAGCCTGGAACAGGCCGGCGGTTTCCAGATAGCGATCCGGGAAGGATGTCAGGTAACCGGCCAGCTTCCACGCGGCGGCCTGAACAGCCGGGTCTGCCTGCGAGTTCACCATGAAGAAGTAGGCGTAGTTGGCGAAACCGCTGTCTACCTTGTTGTCCGTCCAGCGCGGGATGGGATGGATGCTGAAGTTGATCTTGGCATCGACGGCCTGCGGCGCGAACCAGTTGCCGCCGTCGCAGTCGATGGCGAGCTGACCGGCCAGGAAGGCATCGCGGTCGGTCGTGTACTGCGGCCCGCCGAGCTTCCAGGTGTTGGCCCAGTCATTCCAGTACTGCATGACCTGCTTGACTTCGGGGGTGTTGATGTTGGCGGTGTAGTTCGTCTCGTCGATCATTTCGCCGCCGAGCTGCTCGACCATCGCGTTGAACACCAGGCTCATGAAGATCGAATTGCCCCAGAAGAAGTCGAAGCCGCGCTGCGTCAGCGCGCCGCTGGAATCGCGCACCGTCATCTTCTCGGCGACGGTCTTCATGTCTTCCCAGGTCTTGGGGAAGTCCGTGGCGGGGTCGAGGCCAGCCGCCTTGAACAGATCGTCATTGGCGTAACAGGCGTAGGTGCTCAGTTCGGTCGGCAGGCCGTAGAGCGTGCCGTCGAAGGTCGCGCCCGCCAGCATCGAGTTGCCGAAGGCATACGAATTGTAAATATCCTGCTGATCCTTGTACCCGGCGGCCTGGGCATCGACCGGGACGATGTTGCCCTGAGCGTAGAACTGGCCCATTGCAAACGTCGCCTGATTGAACAGGTCAGGGCCAGCGCCCGAAGCCAGCGCCGTCGAGAGGGTGGTATCCCATTCCTGATCGGGGACGGTGGTGTACTCGACCTTGATGTTCGGGTTGTCCTTCTCGAACTGGGCGATCAGCTCTTCATCGAGGGCGACGCGCGGCGGGTGGATGTGCATCCACAGTTTGACAGTCACCTGGTCGTCCTGAGCCATCACGTTGAAGCTCAACAGGGCGATGGCGGCGAGTGCCACGACGAGAATGGCGGCCTTTGAAACCTTGTGGGACATAGAACAATCTCCTTAAAAACGGACTGGACGAAGAGAGCCGACATGCCTCACTTCTGGCAGTATCGGTGTGCAGCGCTGGCATTCTAGCGCGGTCTGCCTCGATAATGCTGTTACTCTTAACATTACAAAGACTTTGAGATCGAGCTTACGAATACGTAGTCATTGATGCTCCATTCCCTGATCTGTTCGCTGAAATCTTTCCGCGCTGATCGGAAAAACGCGGTTGAAGCCGACCATGATGGATAGTCTAACGCAGTTATTGAGCAAAACCTTTTTTCAGTTCAGCTTACGCAGGCTGTAAAAGGACATTCCTGCATACGGAGTTATTCCGTCGATCTAACCGGAGTTATGCCGGGTTGACTCTGGGCAGCGCGCTGACAAACCGCCGCGTGATTTCCTGCGGACGGGTGATCGCTCCACCGACGACGACCGCCAGCGCGCCGCGGCGAAACGCCTCACTCACCTGAGCAGGCTCGTAAAAGCGGCCCTCGGCGATCACCGGCTGGCGAACTTGCGCGGCCAATTCGGAAATGAAGTCGAGGTCTGGCCCTGGCAGCGCCGGGCGGCCATGCGACGTGTAGCCTGAGAGCGTGGTGGCGAGGATGTCGGCTCCGGCAGCTTCCGCGTAGAGGCCATCCTCGACCGAGGAGCAGTCGGCCATGACCGGCACATTGAACTCGGCGTGGATGCGAGCGATGAGGTCAGCCAGCGACTCGCCGCCCGGACGTGGCCCCGCCGTGCCGTCGAGCGCGACCAACTGCGCCCCGGCCTCGACAATCTGCCGGGCGTCCTCAAAGTCGGGCGTGATGAAGACCTCGAAGCCGCTGACCTTGCGCTTGTTGATGCCGATGATCGGCAGGCTAACGTCGGCGTGAATAGCTGCGATGTCCTCGACGCCGTTAGCGCGAATGCCCGCCGCGCCGCCGATAGCTGCTGCCCGCGCCATCGCCGCCATATAGAGCGGTCCGTGGAGCGGTTCCTCAGGCGCTGCCTGACAGGATACGATCAATTTTCTGCGCAGACTCTCGACCAGGCTGTTCATTCTGCCCATTCACCTGCCATCCCCAACCGTCCATAAATCTAATCGAATGTCGGTCATCTGCCAACTATTCAGGATTGACGTGCTGGAACAGCCCGGCAAGCTGGCTGTACAGCAGAGCGTGAGCGCGGGCGTCGTAGGGCGACGACAGCGCCTCGTAGCTTGCGTCGTCGATGGCGGCCTGAGTCGGGAAGTAGCCGAGATAATCATTGGCGTAGCCAGCGATCAGCGCGGTTGGCGCAGCCTCGCGCAGCGCCTGTGCCAGATCGCTGAAGGCTTCGCCGGGGACGGAGAGCAGCGTGGTCGCGCCGACGCGGAGTGCGCAGAGTTCGCCGGGGCGACTGGTCTGCCCGCTGAAGGCGGCGCGAAGCTGCTCCTCAATCGTCGCGCCTTCAGCCCGGACGGTGTCGATGCGGCGGTTGCCCGATGGCCCGACCTGCCGCGCCTCGACTGGAAACTCGCGCAGCGGCAGATCGACGCTCGCACAGGCTGACGCGAGCGCGGGAGTGACCGCGCGCGCTGCGCCGACCAGCTCGATGACCCGGTCGCCGAGCCGCCCGCCGAGCCGCCTGACCTCGTCGAAGGTCTGCCCGTGGCGCTCGAAGCGCGTGCTGATATTGCCCGCCGCGCCGTTGACGAACAGGCAGATCGCGTTCGGGAATCTTTCATGGAGTCGGCGGCGGGCCGCGCCGGGGAAGTCGGCGGAATAATCGAGGTTAGCCGCGCTCAACACGGTTGGATGGCAGGCGTAATGGAACAGAATCGCCGCCGGTTGCCCATCCGCGCCCGCGAAATCGAGTACCGAGACAGTCTGATCGACCGGGCGTTCGGGGCGGTTGCGGTCGCCGCCGATGCCGGACACCGCCCCCGCTGCCGCGCGAAGCTCGACTGGCTTTCGCGCGGCGAGCGCCTGCTGGACGGCGCGGCGACTCTGGGCGGCGGCGCGCGCCACGAACGCCGCGTCGAGCTTGCCCGATCCAATCGGCATTCGATCCTGAAGGCCCATCGGCCCGGAATGGGTGTGTGACGCGCAGATCAGCACGGCATCGGTTGTCGTTCCCAGCAGCGCGGCCAGATCGCGGCGGATGCTGTCGGTAAAATTCCGGCTGACGGCCATCACGTCGAGCGTGACCAGCGCCGCCCGCCGCCCTTGAAATTCGAGGACGAGGGCCTGCGCCATCAACGGGTCATGGACGCCCGCGCTTGTGCCGACCCGCGCCATATAACCGTCCATTGCCAGACCGAGCGCCGGTGTCAGTTCGACCTCGGCTGTCCCGGCGTAAAATTCGTCGTCCATCGTCCCCGCCTTGACACCATCGCTACAGTCACTAGACTTTAGCACGACTTATCGACAGGCTGTCCAGACCCATTCGGCGCGAAAGCATGGCATGGTGAATAGTTCCAATCGACCGCTCGTTCTCGCCGTCGATGGCGGCCAGACCTCGACGCTGGCGCTGCTGGCTGACTACGATGGCACGAGTTTAGCGGCAGGTCACGGCGGGCCGTCGAACCATTACACCGAGCCGGGCGGGCCGGAGCGCCTCGAAAGCGCGCTGCGTTACTCGGCTCAGGAAGCGCTGGCGCTGGCCGGTGGTCGCGCTGCCGACGTGACGCATGGCTGCCTCGGCATGACTGGCTCGTTCGAGCAGGCGCGGATTATCACCCAGGAGCTTTTCCCGGCGGCGCAGATCGATTCGCTGCACGACGTGATAACCGCGCTGGCCGGGGCCAGCATCGCGCAGCCCGGCGTGATTGTCATTTCCGGCGGTGGCTCGATTGCTTATGGTCGGCTCGACGATGGCCGCGAAGCGCGGTCGAGCGGCTGGGGCTATCTGCTCGGCGACGAGGGCAGCGGTTACTGGATCGGCCTCGAAGCGCTCCGTGCCGCCTTTCGGGATTTTGACGGACGCGGCGAAGCGACAGCGCTGACGGCGCGGATTCCGGCGCGTCTGGGTGTCGCCGATCTGCTGGAGCTGCATCGCAAAGTCTACGCGCACGAGCTTTCGCGCGGCGAAATTGCCGGGCTGGCAGCGGATGTGAACGAAGCGGCGCGCGCCGGGGACGCCGCGGCCATTGCTTTGCTCGCGCGGGCTGGTCAGGAACTCGGCGCGGCGGCGCTGGCCGTCATCGACCGGCTCGGCCAGCGCGAAACCGGCCTGCCGGTCTATCATACCGGCGGCGTTTTCCGGGCGGGCGCGCTGATCGCCGCGCCGTTCGAGCAGACGATCCGGCATCGGTCTCCCGGCAGCGTCGTTCGCGGAGCGCAGTTCAGCCCGGTCGTCGGCGCGCTGTTTCTGGCGCTCAAAGCGGCAGGAGTCGCGCTCACGCCCGCCATCGTCGATCAGATTAGCCGCACCTTACCTGCCGAGGCTGTGCTCAAGCGGGTCGAGAGGAACTAAGTATGCTGCCCTATTTCGATAAAATCCGCGACGTGCTGGCGGAAGCCGAACACAAAAACGCCGCGACCGTCGAGACGGTCGGCGCGATCATCGCTGAGAGTATTGCCGATGGCGGAATCCTGCACCTGTTCGGCACCGGCCACGGCCACCTGCTGGCTGAGGAGCTGTTCTACCGCGCGGGCGGACTCGTCCCGGTCAACGCCATCCTCGACTCGACGCTCATGCTCCACGAGAGCGCGCTGGCGAGTTCGCAGGCCGAACGTCTGCCCGGATACGCGCAGGTCGTCCTCGACCGTTACCACGTCGAGCCGGGGGAAGTCATGATTATCGCTTCCAATTCGGGCCGGAATGCCGTCCCGGTCGAGATGGCGCTGCTGGCGAAGGAGCGCGGCCTGCGCGTTGTCGCGCTGACCTCGCTGGCTCACGCCAACGCCCATCCGTCGCGCCATC
Organism: uncultured Anaerolineaceae bacterium; assembly: GCA_964652205.1. Lineage (GTDB taxonomy): Bacteria > Chloroflexota > Anaerolineae > Aggregatilineales > Phototrophicaceae > ZC4RG36. Next base: position 15,282 of record CAZZAO010000068.1, read on the forward strand.
CGTCCGGCAAGCACCTGCACGATGTCGCCGAGTTCGTCCTCGACAACTGCGGTGTTGACGGCGACGCGGCGCTGAGGGTCGATGGTCTTGACGAGCTGATCGCGCCGACTTCGACGGTCGTCGGCGTGGCGCTGCTGCACTCGCTGGTCTACGCCGCCGTTTCCCGACTGGTCGAAATGGGGGTCGAGCCGCCGGTGTTCATCAGCGCCAACGTCAGCAGCGGCGCAGACCACAACGCGCGCCTGCTCGAACAGGTGCGGTCGCGCCTGCGCCACCTCTAAATTGGCTCGTCCGGGACTGCTGACCTCACTGAGAACAGGGCAGCCCTTAAGCGAGCGTGAGCTGCTGAAGCTCGACCGCAATTTCCCGCGCCCATGAACGGATGTCGTCCCAGTCGCGGAAATCGCCCTCAGGCGCTTTAACCGCCCTCATCATCAGCCGCTCGACCATGCCTAAATCGTGACTGTCGAGCCTGCCAGCGAATACGCGGTGATCGCGCGGCTGAACAGCGCCGAGCGGCGCGGCCATCTTTTTCAGGTCGTTGACCGGCTGCGGGTGATCGTCGCCAACCGGCCCGCTGCTGAACAGCCAGAGCGGGCGGCCCGCCAGCCGAGCGCCAAAGCGCCGCGCGAAGGCTTTCGCCTGTGGCAGCCAGTCGCCCGCGTAGACCGCGCTGCCGAGAACGAGGGCATCGTAGTCGCTGATGCTGCTGACGGCGCTGACTTCTTTCAGGTCGGCATCGATCTGGCTGGCGCGCAGCTCGGCGCAGATCATCTCGCCGATCTCATAAGTGCTTCCGTGCTTGCTGGCAACCGTAACGAGAACCTTCATGATGACACCTCGTGGATTCGACTGCGAACCTGTAACTACAGTCTCATGCCAGTGAGGATGGCTGCAAAGTGCTGAACGTCACACGCGAAGCAGCCAATCTGCCGGGAAATGTCACCTTCTGGCAGATCGTTAGCGAATCTGAATCGGCGCCTGCTCGAAGCGGACGATGCGCGTGTCCTGACGTCCGGTGTGGTGCAGCAGCACAATCAGCACGTCGAGCGCGGCGCTTTCCGCCAGCGGCGCGCCGTGCCAGACGCCCGGCCTGAGCAGCGCCGCCTGTCCGGGAGCCAGCCGAAAGACCCGCACCTGATCGAGCGCGGTCGAAAGATCGGCGGCGTCTGCCGGGCCGACGTAGATCAGACAGCCGCCGCCCATCGGCACGATCAATTCGTCGGTCTGCTCGTGGCGTTCGGCCCAGTCGAAGCGGAGCGGGGCAGGCGTCAGCGAGACGATGCCGACGGCGTAGGGCTGCGACCCGCCTTGCAGATCGACCAGTTCGCCGAACCACTGAAAGCCGGGGCCGGACGCCGTCGCTTCTGCGTTCGGTCGCTCGATGACTGTGCCGAAGGGCGCAAATGCTGCTGCCGAAAGTGGTTCGATTGTCCTGTCCATCATGCCCCCAAAGGTTAGTTTGACCGCAGGTACGCCGTCAGCCGATTTCAACCAGCTCCGGCGTGGGCGGAAGCTCCATCGGTGTATTGTGGCCGGAATGGGTACGCGGCTCGACCAGCCCGAACGACGAGATCAGCCCGAACAGCGCCAGCCCGCTCGCCAGCAAAAACAGCGCGGCGTAAGCTGCTGGCGAACCGAGCAAACCGAGCAGGATGCTCAGGACGACGCCACCAAGCGCCGGGGCGAGACTGCTCAGGGCGCTGATCGTGTTGGTCAATCCCATGTAGATCGGGCGGCGATGTTCCGGCGCGTAGGTGATGATCCAGTCGAAATAGCCGGGGCTGTTACTTGAGCCGACAATGCCGAGGACGAAGAAGGCGGCGTACCATGTCGGCGCGCCGAGCAGCACGCTCGACAGGGCCAGCAGCGGGTGCAGGACGATGCCCAGCCCGGCCCAGCGGATGACGGCGCGGCTGCCGTAGCGATGGCTCAAGGTGCCAAACACCAGCGAACCGATGGCGTTGCCGAGGGTCAGGGTGATGATCGAATCGCCGACAGCGTTGGCGCTGTTCAGCTTAAGGACGTTGACGCCGAAAACGATGTAAAACGGGATCGCCATCGTCGCCAGGTCAAAACAGGCGCGCGTCCGAATGAAGTGGCGGAAGTGCTTATCCGTGCGCCAGATGCTGCCGAGGAACGGCAGATACTCACGCATCGTCGGGCCGAGGCTGTACGTCGCGCTGGCTTTTTCATCCTTGACGCGCGACAGAAACACGCCTGCAATCAGGAAGATGATGCCGCACACCCCGAACAGGTAGGCGAAATTGTGCGGAAACGGCGGGCCATCAGCGCCGAGCAGCTTCTGCACCAGCCCGCGCGAGCCGAGTACGACAATCGTCACGCCCAACTGTCCGACCATATACAGTGTGCTGCGCGCCCGCTTGGGCAGCGTGCTGCCGAGCAGGTCGGCCCAGGCAATGGTCAACAGCGCGTCACCAATCGCAAACAGCGAGTAGGCAATCAGAAACGCAACCAGAATGATCCGGCTGTCGTCGGTCAGGAACATAATCACGGCCAGGACGACGAAGAACAGCCGCAGCGGGACAGTGTAGCGCTGCAAGATAATGCTGCGCTTTTCCATCCGGTTGATGGTCTGTGCCATGAACAACTGCGGAAAGAGCCAGAAAAACGCCCACAGTGACCCGGACAGGCCGATGATCTGCGGATCGCTCGTCAGCCGCCTGACAAAATCAGGGATGACCGTGCTGGCCCCGATCATCGCAAATGCAGACGAAAAAATAACGTAGTCGAGCAAAAAGAGGCTGAAATTCCGCCGCAGATGCTGGTAGCGCGGCGCTCGTGCTGTACTCACAGAACTTCCCCCAGGTGGTTCCAGACGCTCTCATTATGCGCCTGAAACCGGCTAACCATTGAGTCCCGGCCTTAAGCGCCTGCCGACCTCACTCCCGGCCCCCTCTCCGCAAGCAGCGAGGGGGAGAAAGATCGGGGGGCGCGATTTTTCGCGCCCGTCGCAGGGTTTTACAAACGCTCAGGGTATTTGGTTGAGGCTCGCACTCTGTATATCAAGCCGGATGCGATCTGTGAAGTGTCAGAACAGGCGCGGTGGGAACCTGGCCGCGATCTCTCTATAATTCCCGGCGCGTGGCTACGCAGCAGGAAAATACGCTTATGCCGATGTCAGACGCCTTTCAGCAGCGCCTCTTCCCGCGACTGGCCGAGATTGCCGGGGTCTTTGGCACGCCGTTCCACCTCTACGACGAGGCGGGAATCCGCGCGACCGGGCAGGTCGTCCTCGACGCCTTCGCCGGATGCCCCGGCTTTCAGGAATATTTCGCCGTCAAAGCGCTGCCCAATCCCGAAATCCTGCGTCTTCTCAGCAGCATCGGCTTCGGCTTCGATTGCAGTTCGCCGCCGGAGCTGATCCTCGCGCGGCGGGTCGGCGCGCGCGGTGAGGCCATCATGTTCACCTCGAACAACACGACCACGCCGGAGTTTGAGCTGGCCTTGAGCGACGGCGGCGCGATCCTTAACCTCGACGATCTCTCGCTGCTCGATAAGCTGCCCTCGACGCCGGAGCTGATCTGCTTTCGCTACAACCCCGGCGCGCGGCGCACCGGCAACGCCATCATCGGCAGCCCGATTGAGGCGAAATTCGGCATCAGCCATGACCAGCTTTTAGAGGCTTACCGCCGCGCCCGCGAGAGGGGCATTCGCCGTTTCGGCCTGCACAGTATGATCGTCTCCAACGAGCGCGACTATCGCTCGATGGTGCTGACGACGCAGATGCTGCTCGATCTGGTCGAGCAGGCCGAGCAGGCGCTCGACATCCGCTTCGAGTTCATCAACATCGGCGGCGGCCTCGGCATTCCCTATCGCCCTGACGACCTGCCGCTCGATCTGCCGGGGCTGGGCCGCGAAGTGACCGCGCTGTTCGACCGTTTCCGCGTCCGCCTCGGCCACGCGCCGAAGCTCTACATCGAGAGCGGACGTTACATGACCGGGCCGCACGGCGTCCTCGTCACGCGCGTCATCAACCGCAAGCAGACCTATCGAACCTACGTCGGCGTTGATGCCAGCATGTCGGCGCTGATGCGCCCCGGCATGTACGGCGCGTACCATCACGTCGATGCGCCCGGCAAGCCCGCCGACGGCCCGACCGAAACCGTCGATGTCGTCGGCGCGCTGTGCGAGAACAATGACAAGTTCGCGGTTCAGCGCGCCCTGCCGCCGCTGAATGTCGGCGACCTGCTCGTTATCCATGATACCGGCGCGCACGGCCACGCGATGGGCTTCAACTACAACGGTCGGCTGCGCCCGCAGGAACTGCTGCTGACCGCTGATGGCGCTGTCCGGCGGATTCGCCGTGCCGAAACGCTCGACGACTATTTCGCCACGCTCGACTTTGAGCCGAAAAGCATGGCATCAGCCACGGTTTCAATCGCCCCGAAATAAGTGGATTTATTCGCAGCCTGAGTCTTTCAGGGCAGCGCGATCCACAGGATCCAATCAGGAAGTGGGAACACTCGATTCTACCCAGTCGCTTGACGAAGCGCCGATTTCGGTGTGATAGTTGTGCCGCTTATCCCACCACATCTGCGGCGGTTGCGAAAAGAGCCTGTGACCATCGAGTATCGCGTTCTGCATGACCCGGAAGAATTGATCTCCCTCATCAGGCTGCAAATCGACGTCTGGTCGATGGCGGACGGCCTCGAGGCGGTTCCCCATAATCTCATTCATGCCATCATCCACGGCGGCGGCAACGTCATCCGCGCCGATCAGGACGGCGTGCCGGTCGGTTTCACGCTCGCGCTGGTGGCGCTGGAAGCGGGCGTCCCGATCCTCTGGTCGCACATGGCGGGCGTTATTCCGGCGCTGCAAGGGCATGGCATTGGCTTCCGCCTGAAGTACGAGCAGCGCAAATGGGCGTTGGAACATGGTTACAAAACCATCGCCTGGTCATTCGATCCGCTCCAGCGAGGCAACGCCAACTTCAACCTGCGGCTGCTCAAAGCGACGGCCTCGACCTATCACGCGAATTTCTACGGCGTGATGACCGACGGCATTAACGCCGGGATGCCGAGTGACCGGATGGTGGCTGTCTGGGCGCTTGAAGATGACGCCGTGGCTGCCGCCGAGTTCGCGCCGGCTGCGCCCGCTGTCGGCGTGTTCCCGCGCGGAGATTTCCTGCTCGACAGCGATGGTGACGGCGCGCCGCATCTCCAGCCAGCGCCGGACTGGACGCGCGAGTGGCTGTTTGCTGAAATCCCGCGCCATATTTCAGCGCTCAAACACGATCATCTCGACCTGGCGAAAAGCTGGCAGATGGCCGAGCGCCGCGCGCTCGGCAGCGCGTTCGAGCAGGGCTATGTGGCGGTTGACTTCGCTGACGACGGCCAGCGCTGCTGGTACATCCTGCGGAAATTCTGATCCTGTTAAAACCGTCGATCAATCCGACAGTTTTGAAGAGTTCCTGTCGCCACAATCGCCCGAAAACACAACTGTTTCACCGCTCGCCCTGAGGGAGAGGGGCCGGGGGTGAGGGTTTAATACTCCCGAATAGGAATTGCATCATGAAACCAATTACCGTCCAATCCATTCAACTGCACACCATCGCCCTGCCGTTCGTCGAGCCGCTCAAGACCAGCTTCGGCAATGACCCGGTCAAGGCGACCGTCCTCGTCGAGCTGACGACGGCTGAAGGCATCACTGGCTGGGGCGAAATTACCGTCGAAGTCGCCCCCGGCTATGCGGCGGAAACGCCCGTGACCGCGCGCCATATCGCCGACAACTTCCTGATTCCGAAGCTGGTCGGCAAGACCTTCACTGCACCGCACGAGGCCCAGGCGCTGATGAAGCGGGTGCGCGGCCATCATCACACCCGTTTCGGCCTCGAAATGGCGATCTGGGATGCGCTGGCGCAAGCCAACCAGATACGTCTGGCCGACCTGTTCGCCTCGTACCTGCCGGAAGGCCACGCCTCGCGCGGCTTCGCCGTCGTCGGCGTCAGCATCGGCATCCAGCCGTCGATTGAGGCGACCGTCGCCGTGATTCAGAAGCGCTACGATCAGGGCTACCGCCGCATCAAGCTCAAGATTCGCCCCGGCTGGGACGTCGAGTTTGCCCGTGGCGTTCGCGCCGCGCTGCCGGGGATCGTCATGATGCTCGACGCCAACAGCGCCTACACGCTGGCGGACGCCGACCACCTCAAACAGTTAGATGATCTCAACCTGCTGATGATCGAGCAGCCGCTGGCCGACGATGACATTTACGAACACAGCCAGCTTCAGCCGATGCTCAAAACACCGATCTGCCTCGACGAGAGTATGAAATCGGCCAGCGATCTGCGGCTCGGGCTTCAGCTCGGCGCGCTGCGGATTCTCAATCTCAAGCCGGTGCGCGTCGGCGGCTATGTCGACAGCCTTGAAATTTACATGATCTGCGTCGAGAACAAACTGCCGCTCTGGATCGGCGGGATGCTCGAAACCGGCGTTGGTCGCGCGGCCAACGTCGCCTTCGCCTCGCTCCCCGGCGTCACGCTGCCGAGCGATATTTCGGCTACCGACCGCTACTACAATCCGGACGTGACCGAACCGCCGTTCGTCCTCAGCGAAGGCAGCACGCTCCGCGTCCCTGACGCGCCCGGCCTCGGCGTCACCGTCCAGCGCGACCGGCTGGAGCAGGGCAAGAAGCTCTGGGCTGAGGTCAATCCCTACGTCGATTGATCGTCGCCGGGGTCGAAGATGCCGAACTCGTCGATGATGGTGTCGATTTTTTCCAGCCGCGCCTGCGCCGTCGTGTTCTGGCGGATGAGGATGGCCGCGATCAGCGCATTGAGCAGGCTGAAGAGCGCCGCCGACGCGCCGTAAAACCAGACGCCGTAGCGGACATTGAAGGCCAGATCGGCGCGGCGGGCAGCGGGGGACAGCGGCGCGTCGGTCACGGTGATGACTTTCGTCCCGACCTTGCGCGCGTAATCCATTGCGTGCAGGGTTTCGCGCATATAACGGCCAAAACACAGGCTGAACAGTAAATCCCGGTCGGTGAGCGCGGCGATCTGGTCAACCAGATCGCCGACTCCCGGCTGGAGCAGGTGGCAGTTGCCGCGAATCTGGCGCAGTCCCATCGCAAAGTTCATCGCCATCGGCGCAGAGGCGCGCAGGCCGATGACGTAGACGTTATCGGCTTCGAGCAGCAGCTTGACGGCCTGCTCAAAATCGGCGACCGGGAGCTGCGCCGCCATCACCTCAATGCTGCGAGCGTCGTTGAGCATGACGCGCTCCAGAATTGAGCCGAGGCTGTTGTCGTCCTGCTCGATCAGCTCGCTAATCAGCTTGCGCGAGCCAAGCTGATAGACGCTGGTCGAGTTGATGCGACCGAGCACCTGTTCCTGCAAAGCGGTCTGAAACTCAGGGAAGCCGTCGAAGCCGAGCGCCTGCGCCGTCCGCACCACCGTCGAATGGCTGACGTCAACCAGCTCGGCGATCCGCGCCGCCGGGAGATAGACCGCTTCCAGTCGGCGGCTGAGGAAAAATTCCAGCACCTTCTGCTGGCTGGCGCTCATTCCGGCGTAGGCGTCCTGAATCAGCCCCATGATGTCCTGTGATGCGGTCATATGCGGTATCCGTCTGCTGACAATAGCGGATAGGAGTCATTCTCTATTCTAGTGCAATTTTTTGTGCAGATCGGGTGTATATTTGCACAATTACTGTCAAATGCGATAAATTACACAGCAGTCAGATTGACCAGTTTCAATCGAACTCAGGTGATTTTGCCCATAAATACCGATCCCTCGCGCGGTTGTGACCGTTTCCCTCTCCCTGCTTGCGGCGGAGCGCGTCGAAGTCTCTGCATTCGACGGGAGCCGCAGGCCGCGAAGGGGGACAGGGGGAGAGGTCGGACTTAAACAAATGCCAACCTACGATCTTGTCATTCGCAACGGCACAATTTATGACGGCAGCGGCCTGAGCGGCTATCCCGGCGATGTTGCCCTCAGCGGGCAGCGGATTGCCGCGCTCGGCCTGCCGGGGACGCTCGACGGCGCGACGATCATCGACGCGACCGGGCTGGCCGTCGCGCCGGGCTTCATCAACATGCTCAGTTGGGCCGTCGAGTCGCTGATCGTCGATGGGCGCTCGCAGGGCGAAATTCGTCAGGGCGTGACGCTCGAAGTGGTCGGCGAGAGCTTCTCGATGGGGCCGCTCAATGACTCGATGAAAGCCGACTTTGCCGCCGGTAAGCTGCGTAACCCCGATTACAGCTACGATGTCGAGTGGACGACGCTGGGCGAGTATCTCGAATTTATGGTACGCAAAGGCATCTCGACCAATATCGCCTCATTCCTCGGTCATGGCTCGCTGCGTATCCATGAGATCGGCTACGATGACCGTCCGCCGTCGCCCAACGAGCTGGAGAATATGTGCGCGCTGGCCGATGAAGCCATGCGCGAGGGCGCGGTTGGCCTATCGACGGCGCTGATCTATCCGCCTGCGTCTTACGCTAAGACCGACGAGTTGATCGCGCTGGCGAAAGTGGTGTCTGAACACGGCGGCATGTACATCTCGCATCTCCGCAGCGAAGGGCAAACCTTCCTCGAAGCGCTCGATGAGTTCTTCACCATCTCACGCGAGGCGAAGATTCGCGCCGAAATCTATCACCTCAAGGCGGCGGGACAGGCCAACTGGCACAAGATGGACGAGGTCATCCGCCGCGTCAACGAAGCGCGCAGCCGCGGCGAAGAGATCACCGCCGATATGTACCTCTATCCGGCAGGCGGGACGGACTTGCAGGCCGTGATTCCGTCGTGGGCGCACGCTGGCGGCCAGGAAGCGCTGTGGGAGCGTCTGCGCGACCCGGCCACGCGCGAACGGCTGAAACGTGAGATGAACACCCAGTCGGACGAATGGGAAAATATGTGGCTGGAAGCTGGTTCGCCCGACCGAATTTTGCTGGCCGGGTTCACGTCCGAGGCGCTCAAGCCGCTGACCGGCAAGCGGCTGTCCGAAGTCGCGGCCATGCGCGGCACGTCGCCGGAAGATACGGCGATGGATTTGCTGATCGAGAACGCGGGCGGCATTTTCTCGATCTACTTCACCATGTCGGAAGCCAATATCCGCAAGCAGGTCGCCGTCCCCTGGGTGGCCTTCGACTCGGATGCCGAGTCGCAGGCGCCAGAAGGCGATTTCCTCAAGTCGAACACCCATCCGCGCGCTTACGGCAACTTCGCCCGGCTGCTGGCGAAGTACGTCCGCGACGAAAAGATCATCCCGCTCGAAGAGGCCATCCGCCGTCTGACTTCGTTCCCGGCGCACATGCTCCGTATCCGCGAGCGCGGGGCGCTGGTTCCCGGCCACTTCGCCGACCTCGCCATCTTCGACCCGGCTCGAATTCAGGATCACGCGACGTTCGAGAAGCCGCAGCAGTTTGCGACCGGCATGGTACACGTCTTCGTCAACGGCACGCAGGTCTTGAAGGACGGCGAGCATACCGGCGCGCTGCCGGGTCAGGTTGTGCGCGGCCCCGGTTGGGTCGGCCACCGAAAACAGTAGGGGAGACGGCATGAGATTCTTCACGGCGGGCTTTGAGACGGAAACTAACACCTTCTCGCCCTTACCGACCAGCACCCGAAACTTTTTTGTCACGCGGCACGGCGATTACAGCACCTACCCGCCGAACAAGGATTCGATTGTGGCGGAGTTCCGACGGGTGATCGAAGCGCGCGGCTGGGAGGTGGTCGAAAGCCTGATTGCCTATGCCGAGCCGGGGGGAATCACGCTCCGTAAGACCTATGAGGGCTTCCGCGATGAGATTCTGGCCGACCTCAGGGCGGCGCTGCCGGTCGATGGCGTGCTGCTCGACCTGCACGGCGCGATGGTCGCCGAAGGCTACGACGACTGCGAAGGCGACCTGATCGCCGCCGTCCGCCAGATCGTCGGCCCCGGCGTGCCGGTCGGCGTTGAGCTGGATTTACACTGCCACATCACCGAAAAGATGGTCGCCAACGCGACCGCCATCATCACCTACAAAGCCTATCCGCATACCGACATGCTCGAACGCGGGCGCGAGTTATGCAACCTGATCGCCGAGGCTGCGCAGGGCAAAATTCGCCCGACGATGGGCGTCTTTGACTGCCGGATGATCGGCCTGTTCTACCCGACGCAGGAGCCGCTCAAAAGCTACGTCGCGCGAATGACGGCGCTCGAAGGCAAGGACGGCGTGCTTTCAGTCTCGCTGGCGCACTGCTTTCCGTGGGGCGACGTGGCCGATCTGGGCGTCAAGACGCTGGTCGTCACCGACAACAACGCGCTGCAGGCAGCCGCGCTGGCGGAAAAACTGGGCCGCGAGTTTTACGACCTGCGCGAGACGATCTACCCGAATTACCTGAGTATCGACGACGCGCTCGACGCGGCGCTGGCGGTCGGCAGGACGCCGGTCGTGCTGGCCGATGTCTCCGATAATTCCGGCGGCGGCGCGCCGGGCGACTCGACCTTCGTGCTGCGGCGGTTGCTGGAGCGCCGGATTGAGAACGTCGCGCTCGGCTGCCTTTACGACCCGGTCGCGGTTTCCGTGGCGATGGATGCCGGAGTCGGCGCGACGCTCGATCTGCGGATCGGCGGCAAGCTGGGGCCGATGTCCGGCGATCCGCTCGATCTGCGCGTCGAAGTGACCGCCCTCGCGCCGGATGCGTTCCAGTATTTCGGCGACGCGCAGAAACCACAGGAGATACTGCTCGGCGACACTGCGGCGCTGCGCGTCAACGGCATCGACATCGTCCTGATCTCGCTGCGAGTCCAGACCTTCAGCCCGGAAGTCTTCACCAATCTCGGCATCGACCCGACGCAAAAGGCGCTGGTGATCGTCAAATCGACGCAGCATTTCTATGCCCGCTTCGCGCCCATCGCGGCGCAGGTCATCTATATTTCCGCGCCGGGGGCCGTCCAGCCAGATTTTAAGCAGATTCCCTATCGCCATGCCGATACGAATCAGTATCCGATGGTGGCTGATCCGCTGAATTCCATGCCATCACCCCCGTCCTCTTCGCGGCCTTCGGCTACTCCCAAACGATAAAACTGTTCGGGACGCTGCGCCTCAGGGCGAGAGGTGAGAGATATACTGAAGGCGGAACTTGTAGTTTTTCGAACTATTCGGTGATAAACGCTGACGTACCAAAAAATATCTATCCACACTTTTTCACCCCTCGCCTTGAGGGAGACGAAGTGGTTAGGGCCTCGCTCGTACCGCGCAGCGGCATCTCGGCCCGCAGGGCGAGCGGGCCTAACCAGGGGCCGGGGGTGAGGGCATTCAGGAGAGGTTGAGATTGTGACTTTTAAGGACGACCTTCAGGCAATCCTGACGGCTGGTAATTTCGACGCTGGCCTGTCGATCTGGCATCTCGAGTCCGGCGAGAAGCTGGACATCAACGGCGATCAGCCCTTCCCGATGGCAAGCGTGTTCAAGATTCCCGTCCTCGCGGCGGCGGGCTTGCAGATCGAACAGGGCAGGCTCAACCTCGACACCCGTATTCTTCTCAGGGACGAGGACAAGAGCGTGGGCAGCGGCGTTCTTCAGTTCTTCCAGTCGGGAGTCAGCCCGACCTTCCGCGACCTGCTGACGCTGATGATTATCATCAGCGACAATACGGCGACCGATATGAACGTTGCCCTGCTCGGCGGCCCGCAGGTGATCGAGCAGGCCATGCGTCAGCTTGGCTTGCAGAATATTCACCTCAAGATGGACTGCAAGACGCTGCTCAGCTACCTGTGGCCGGAAGACATTCGTAGCAAGCCGCTCGAAGAAATCCGCGCCTGGGCCGACGCCAACGACATCGTCCGTGATGGCCTGACCTTCAGCCTGACGGAAGACAACAACATCAGCAGCGCCATCGACATGAGCGCGCTGGTCTACAAGCTTTATCAGGGCGAGGTGGTCGGCGGCGCGCTCCGGGATGAACTGATGGACATCCTGCTCAGGCAGCAGCTCAATCAGCGCCTGCCGCGCTTCCTGCCGCCGGGCGTCAAGTCGGCGCACAAGACCGGGACTATCGCCGGTAATGCCAACGACAGCGGCATCCTCTACGTCAGCGACAACAGCCACGTCATCGTCACCCTGTTTACAGCGTGGGACGAGGCGGCGGTCTGGAACCAGCCGGAAGCCAAGTACCGGCGCATCTTTGAGGTCGAGACGGCGATGGGCAAAATTGGCCGCCTGGTCTACGACCACTACGCGGCTCAAGCGTGATCGGCGCAGCCCATCCCTGTCCTACCGTGTCTATTTTGAAGCCGAAAGGAGCTGCCAGCCGCCTATCCGTCCCGTCAGCACCCTGATATTTGTCCAGAGCCATGAAAGGGAGAGGCATGTTTACAGCGAAAAAGTTATCCCGGTTCCTCATGCTGGTGGTCGTCGCGGCGCTGCTGTCGACTGTCGTGAGCGTCTCGGCGCAGGGCGGCAAGGGCGGTCGCCTGATCGTCAACGACCCGAACTCGAATACCTCGCTTGACCCGTTCGTGACGGCGTGGCATAGCTGGCCGCACTACGCCATCTTCTCGACGCTGTTCGCCCGCGGCGCTGACCTGAGCTACGGCGGTTTTCTGGCCGATACCTGGGAAGCTGCGCCCGACGGCAAGACGCTGACCATCCACCTGATTAAGAACGCCACCTTCACCGACGGAACGCCGGTCGATGCGGCGGCGATCAAGTGGAACCTCGACCGGTATGCCGACAAGGATACCGGCTCGGCGCAGGGCGCTGACCTGATCGGCCTGCTGACCAGCACCGACGTCATCGACGATTACACCGTCAAGCTGAATCTGGCGACGTCCTATGCGCCGCTGATCTTCACCCTGTCTGGCCTCGAAATCGTCTCGCCGACGGCCTACGAAAAAGAAGGCAAGGATAACTTTGGCCTGCACCCGGTTGGCGCGGGGCCGTTCATGCTCGAAGAACTGAACACCAACAACTACATCCTGCTGAAGAAGAATCCTGACTTCAAGTGGGCGCCGAAGAACCAGACCGATAATCCCGGCCCGGTGCTGCTCGACGAACTGCAAATCCTGTTCCTGTCGGAGAATCAGACGATCCTCGCGGCGCTCGAAACCGGCGAAATCACGGTTGCCGACAGCATTCCGACCCAGAATCTGGCGGATGTTGAAGCCAACACCGACGTCACCGTGAACAAGGGCAAGCTGGCTGAAATTCGTTACGTCGGCTTCAACACCTCGAAGGCCCCGTGGGATAACGTCAAGCTGCGTCAGGCGTTCGCCTATGCCACTGACCGCGACGAAGTCAATCAGTTGGGCTACGATGGGCTGGCCGAGCCGCTCTACCAGCCGCTGCCGCCGACCATCTGGGGCCACAACCCTGACCTCGATGCTAAGTCCTATCACTTTGACGCCGATAAGGCGAAGGCCATGCTCGACGATCTGGGTTACAAGGAC
>CAZZAO010000068.1:28685-29223 GCA_964652205.1 uncultured Anaerolineaceae bacterium
GATGGCGACGGCCTGCGTGAAGACCCGACCGGCGCGAAGTGGGCCGTGCCGCTGGCGGTTCAGAGCACCGACGAATACACCAATCTGGCGCAGATTCTCGATGCTCAGTGGCGCGCGGTCGGCATCCCCGTCCGCATCGACACCATGGAGCGCAGCGCCCTGATTGACCTGACGACCACCGGCAAGCATGACCTGTTCCTGCTCAACTACGGCTACCAGGACCCCAGCATTCTGACCTACTTCTTCGACCCCAGCCGTAAGGGCGGCAGCAACCGCGCCTGGTTCTCGACCGACGACCTGAGCGCGCTGCTGAAGAAGGCCGATACCGACCTCAATCAGGACACGCGCTATCAGACGATCACCGAACTGAGCCAGTACATCATCGACCAGTCGCCGTGGGTCTTTCTGGTTGACCCGCCCGCCTTCACCGGCATCCGCAATGAGCTGCACGACTGGAAGATCAATCCTGATCTGAGCTTCCTCTACTGGGACGCCTACTTCGACAAATAGGCGTTGTTAAACCCTTATCCTCACCCCC
>CAZZAO010000069.1:0-29133 GCA_964652205.1 uncultured Anaerolineaceae bacterium
CATGACCTTTTATAGCCTGAGCTGCGATTTTGATGCCATTGCCCTGAGTCGGGGCTTGTCCGCCTCAACAGCGCTCCCTCGACGTGTTATAATCGCCGACGCAGGATGGAGCAAATTCCCGAATTATGTCCCTTTTGACCGGAACCAATCTCAGCAAGCTGTTTGGCCCTGAAGAAATCTTCAGCGGCGTCTCGGTTGATATTCCGCACAAAGCGCGAATCGCGCTGGTCGGCCCGAATGGCGCGGGCAAGACGACGCTGCTCAACATCCTCATCGGCGAGGACCTGCCGAACAACGGCTCGGTCAGCATGGCGCGCGGCACGCGGATCGGCTTTCTGCCGCAGCGACCAGAACTGGTCGGCGGCCACAGCCTCTGGGAAGAAGCCCTCGGCGCGTTCGCTGAACTGCGGGTGACGGAAGCCGAGCTGTCCCGGCTCGAACACGCGATGGCTGACCCGGCGCAGCATGACGCAGCGCTTGCGGCTTATGGCCCGCTTCAGGAACGCTTTGAGCTGGCGGGCGGCTACAGCTACGAGATTCGCGCTCGGATGGTGCTTCAGGGGATCGGCTTCGCGCCGGACGATTTTCAGATGCCGCTGGAGAAGCTGTCGGGCGGCCAGCGGACGCGCGCGCTGCTGGCGCGCCTGCTGCTCGAAAACCCCGATTTGCTGGTGCTTGACGAGCCGACCAATCACCTCGACATCAACGCGATTGAGTGGCTGGAAAATTACCTCAACGACTTTCCCGGCGTGGTGCTGGTCGTCAGCCATGACCGTTATTTCATGGACGCCGTCGCTTCGACCGTCTGGGAACTGGATTTCGGGACGCTCGAAACTTATCGCGGTAACTACAGTCATTACGTCGATCAGCGCGAGGCCCGGCACGAGCGCCTGCTGAAAGAGTACGAATCGCAGCAGCAGATGGTCGCTAAAGAGGAAGAATACATCCGCCGTAATCTGGCCGGGCAGAACACCAGACAGGCGCAGGGGCGGCGGACGCGGCTCGAACGGCTCAAGCGCGACGGGCTGATCGGTCGTCCCGGAACCCGGCGCGATTTCCACCTCAACATAGCCTCGACCGGGCGCAGCGGCGACCGCGTGCTGGCGACGAAAAACCTGCTCGTCGGCTACGCCGATGCGCCTGCGCCGCTGTTCGCCGCGCCCGATATCCTGCTGATGCGCGGCGAAGTCGCGGCGTTGATCGGCCCGAACGGGGCGGGCAAAAGCACCTTCCTCAAGACGATTCTCGGCCAGCTTCCGCCGCTGGCCGGGGAAGCGAAGCTCGGCGCGTCGGTCGAGGTCGGCTATTTCGCGCAGGCGCATGAGCTGCTCGACCCGAAACGCAGCATCCTTGACGAGGTCATGTCGGTCAGGGAGAGCATGACTCCGGCGCAGGCGCGGACGTACCTCGGCTCATTCCTGTTTAGCGGCGACGACGTATTTCGGCCCATCGGCACGCTGTCTGGCGGCGAGCGCGGGCGGGTAGCGCTGGCGAAGCTGGCGCTGGCCGGGGCTAATTTCCTGATGCTCGACGAGCCGACCAATCACCTCGACATCGCCAGTCAGGAAATTTTACAGACGGTGCTGGCCGGATTCGGCGGGACGATCCTGCTGGTCAGCCACGACCGCTATCTGGTCGATGCGCTGGCAACGCAAATCTGGGCGGTCAGCCCCGGCCAACTGACGGTTTTCAAGGGGACGTACAGAGAATATGCCGCTGCTCGTGACGCGCAGCCTGCTGCGCCGGATAAGGCCAGCGCCAACGGCGGGTCATCGCGCGGCGCGGCTCAACCGGCGCCCAAAAAGCACGGCCTGAATCCCTTTCAGCTTCAGAAAAAGGTCGCCGAACTGGAAGCGGCGATTGAGACGCTCGAAGGCCAGATTGAAGCCTTGAACAGCGCGATTGCCAGCGCCAGCAGTCAGGGGGACGCCGGGAAGGTCGCCGAACTGGGCGCTGCCTACACCCGCGCTGAAGCCGACCTGCACGCGGCGATGGAAGAATGGGCGGCACTGGCGGACTGACGAATGGGTTGAACTCACCCTGAAGGATCATGCTCGTCGGGCGCTATGCGGTCTGCCGCGTCAAAAATCTTATGGGGAAATTGCGTTTCCTTCGCCGGGTCAGTGATTGACTTCCTGCGTGAAGGCTCAACGAGGAGCAGGTTCATGCAGTACGTTGTTCTCATTTTGATCGGCACTGTCGCGGGGTTTGCTTCCGGCATGTTCGGCATCGGCGGCGGCGTCATCATCGTCCCGGCGCTGACGGTGCTGGTGGGGCTTCAACTGCTCCAGGCGACCGGCACATCGCTGGCCGCCCAGCTTCTGCCGGTCGGCATTCTCGCCGTTCTCGCCTACTATCGCGCCGGACATTTACGCTGGCGGGTGGTTGTGCCGGTCGCGCTCGGCCTGTTGATTGGCGCAGTCGGGGGCGCTAATCTGGCTCTGAACCTGCCGACGGCGACGCTCAAGGGATTATACGGCATCTTCCTGATCTATATGAGCTGGCGCTTCATTGAGCCGCGCAAGCTGTTTCGGACGTACCAGAATCGCAGGACGCCTGCGCCTGAAGCGGCGCTGCAAGCCGAGCTGCACGCTTCGCCCGTTGTCCTGCTCGGCGTCGGGCTGATCGCCGGGGTCTGCTCCGGCATGTTCGGCATCGGCGGCGGCGTGGTGATCGTGCCGATTCTGATGGCGCTGCTGCACTTCGATCAGAAAGTGGCCGTCGGCACGTCACTCGGCGCGCTGATGCTGCCGGTCAGCATCGGCGCGGTCGTCACCTACTTTCGCGCCGACCAGCTCGATATTCTCGTGGCGGCGGCAGTCGCGGCGGGGATGGTGTTCGGCGCGTTCCTCGGCGCGAGGACGGCGCTCAGTTTGCCGACGGCGACGGTCAAGCGGATTTATGGTATCTTCCTGTTCTTTATTGGCCTGAATTTTCTGGCTCCGCTGCTTCAGACGCTCGCTCGCTAACGCGCGTATAATGCGGGCTGTCCGCTAGCTGCTCGGCGTGAGCGCAGCGACCACCGCGAAGAAGGGGTGAGGGGAATGCTCCGACGACTGCTGCTCGATTTGTCCGCCGCCCGTTGGGCGCGGAATCTAGTCACCGGACGCGGCTTCGCCCGACGCGCCGCCCGGCGTTTCGTCGCGGGCGAGTCGCTCGACGAGGCGCTGGCCGTCGTCCGCGACCTGAGCGCGCGCAGGCTGCTGGTCACGCTCGACTATCTCGGCGAGAGCGTCAGCCGCGCCGAGGATACAATCGAGGTCGTCAGGACCTACCGCGAGATCGTGCGCCGACTGGGTGAGGCGCAGCTTGACGGCGGCATCTCGCTCAAGCTGACGCATCTTGGCCTCGACATCGATGAGACACTGTGCCGAACGAATCTGCGCGCGATCCTCGCCGACGCGCAGGCGCTGTCGATTCCGGTCGCCATCGACATGGAAAGCTCGGCTTACGTCGAGCGGACGCTGGCGATTTACCGCTCGATGCGCGACGATGAGGGGTTCCCGGTCGTCGGCACGGTTATTCAGGCCTATCTGCGCCGCAGCGAGGCCGACATGGCCGCGCTGGCGTCCGAGGGCGCGACGATTCGGATCGTCAAGGGCGCATATCTGGAGCCGCCGGACGTGGCTTTTCCGCTCAAGGCCGACGTCGATGCCCACTATGTCGCCGATCTGAAAGCTTACCTGAGCGCGCCGCCGCCCGCTTACCTGTGCATCGCCACGCATGACGAGCAGATTATTCAGGCGGCAGAAGCCTGCATCCGCGATCAATCGATCAGCCGCGAGCGTTTCGAGTTTCAGATGCTCTACGGCATCCGCACAGCGCGGCAGGAGTCGCTGGCGCAGGCGGGGTACACCGTGCGCGTCTACGTGCCGTTCGGCGAGGCGTGGTATCCGTACTTCATGCGCCGGCTGGCCGAGCGCCCGGCCAACCTCTGGTTCTTCGCCCGCAGTTTCTTCCGCCGCTAACGGGCTGATCGCGCATGGTGTCCAACCGGATATGCCTCTGACCTTACAGGCCGAAGAGTCGATGCCCTGTCAGTAGACGCGCTGTCCGGTCAATTGATGGCTTACAGGTGCTCGCAGACCTGTTGGGTGAACGCTTCGGTTGAAACCGCGCCTTCCGAGTAAATGTCGATGGTGTGGTCGCCTTCGCTCAGGGCGGCATAGACGGCCTGCTCGACGGCGGCGGCGGCTTCATGGCGTAGCCAGTGATGGCGCAGCAGCATGGCGATGCTGAGGATCGCAGCCGTCGGGTTGGCGATCTGCATTCCGGCGATGTCGGGCGCGCTACCGTGAACCGGCTCGGCAATCGCCACGCCGTCGCCGACGCTCAGCGAGGGCGCGAGGCCCAGACCGCCACCCCAGGCGGCGGCCATATCGCTGAGAATGTCGCCGTAGAGGTTCGATGTCAGGATCATATCGAAGCGCGTCGGGTCTTTGACCATCCAGTAAGCGGCGGTGTCAACCAGCAGTTCATCGGTGGCGATTTCCGGGTATTCCTGGGCGACTTCGAGCGCCACGCGGCGGAACAGCCCGTCTGACTGCTGAAGCACGTTGGCCTTGTGGACAATCGTGACTTTTCTGCGCCCCGCGCGCAGGGCCAGCTCATAGGTCTTGCGGGCGACGCGCTCGGTGGCGGAACGGGTGATGACCTTCTCGGCGATGCCGGTGCGGCCTTCGTCTTCGGTATGTTCATGACCCACGTACAGGTCTTCGGTGTTTTCGCGGATGACGAGCAGATCGACGCCCGTCCTGGCCGTCGGCACGGGCAGATAGCGAGTCGGGCGCATGTTAGCGTAGGCCTGAAGCGCCCGGCGCAGCATGACAATCGGCGAGGAATAGCCCTCGACCGGATAAGAAGGAGACGCCGCCGCGCCGAATAACACCGCGCCGCAGGCGTGGGCCAGTTGAATGGTGGCTCCGGGAAGCGACGTCCCGTAATTCTCGAAGGTTTCCCAGCCCGCGTCAGCGCGCCTGACGGTGACTTCAGGCGCGACCCGGCGCAGGACTTCGACTGCTGCCGGGATGACTTCGCGGCCTATTCCATCGCCCTCGATCACACATAAATCCAGAGACACAGCAGCCTCCCTCGTCGCCGACCTGAAACGAGTGTCCTGTTAGACAGCAAAGGGCCACCGCGCAGGAGCGGGAGCCGGGCAGCGGAAATTTAGTCGGGCAAAGGGCTTTATTTCGGAAGAACCACTTTTGACGACCACAGGCGCGTGGGGGTAAAGGCCGCAGCAGGATGCAGAAACCAGCCTCATTAATATTGTGTCACGTTTCAAGGGCTTTGTCGAGTTTCGGCCTCGATGGGAATCGCCGAGCAGTCGTCAGGTCAAGACGGCCCGAATGCGTTAGAATCAGCGCGGTTGGCGGCTCGCACCAGAAAGCCTGATCCATGACTGAGCCTCGTCACGGCATCTCGCCGTGGTTCATCGCCCTCATTGCGGTCTATCTGCTGCTCGGCGTGGGCTTTGCGCTGCGCACGCCCGCCTGGCAGGCCCCTGATGAGCCTGCCCATTACAACTATATCGCTCAGGTCGAGGCTAACGGCTGCTGCCCGATCTTAGAGAGTGGCGACTGGAATCTTGCTTACATCAACCAACTGACGACCGCTCGCTTTGCGCCGGACACGCTGGCCGACCTGCATACGCTGCAATACGAGGATCATCAGCCGCCGCTGTACTACCTGATCGCCGCGCCAGTTTTTGCCCTGACGGGCGGCAGCCTGATCGCCATCCGCCTGCTCTCGGTCATCATCGGCGCGGGAGTCGTGATCTGTGCCTACGGCGTCGCCCTGGCGATGCTGCCGATGCGCCCATTCGTCGCTCTCGGCGCGGCAGCATTCGTCGCCTTTTTGCCTCAGCATCTGGCGGTGCTCTCGGCTGCCGATAACGACGGCCTCGCCGAACTGATCGTCGGGCTGACGCTGCTGGCGACCGTCCTGTATCTCAAAGGGGGCGCGGTTCGTCCGTGGCATCTGGGGCTGCTCGTCGGGCTGGGGCTGCTGACGAAGATCAGCACCCTGTTTCTGGCCGGGCTAGTGCCGCTGGCGCTGCTCATCAGCGCCTATCAACCCGGCAGGCGCTACCGGTTGCCTGTCCGGGCGATTGTCGAGTTCGCGCTGCCAGCGCTGGCGCTGGGGGCGATCTGGTGGGCGCGCGACATCAGCGTTTATGGCTTTCCCGACCTCTTCGGCCTCGGACGGCATAATCAGGTCGTCGCCGACCAGCCGCGCACTGCCGACCTGATCGCGCAGATTGGTTGGGGAAATTATCTGAGCCGCGCCGTCAATGATACCTTCCACAGCTTCTGGGGCCAGTTTGGCTGGATGGCGCTGCCGCTCCCCGGCTGGACGTACACGCTGATCCTCGCCCTGATCGCGGTCGTCATCATCGGGCTGGTCATCGACCGGATCGTGCCGCTGGCCGACGAAGGCTCGCCGCCGCCGGGGCAGCGCGCGGCGTGGGCGCTGCTGTTCCTGACCGTGATTCTCGGCGTGGCGCAGTTCGCTTACTACAACACCGAATTCTGGCAGTTTCAGGGGCGCTATCTGTTTCCGGCGCTGATTCCGCTCGGCCTGTGGATGGCAACTGGCATCGACGGCTGGCGGCGGCTGCTGCCGGGCTGGCGGCTGGCTGGCTGGCTGCCGGTCGTCGTCCTCGGTCTGCTGCCGTTACTCGACGTCTATCTGCTCTGGCGTGTCATTCCGCTGCTCGCCCCCTGACCTCACGAGGCATGAGATGGATCTGCTCATTGGAACCAGCAATCGCGGCAAAGTTGCGGAGTATCAAATCCTGCTCAAGGGCGTTCTGATCCGACTTCTCAGCCTGAAGGACGTCGGACTTGAGTCGCTGGAGGTCGGCGAAACCGCCGATACTTATGAGGGTAACGCCATGCTCAAGGCGCGGGCTTACGCTCAGGCCAGCGGCCTCTATGCGCTGGCCGACGACAGCGGCGTCGAAGTCAGGGCGCTCAACGGACGACCGGGCCTGTTCTCCGCGCGTTACGCCGGGCCGGGCGCGACCGAAGCTGACCGCTACCGTAAGCTGCTCGGCGAGCTGGTCGATGTGCCGGACGATCAGCGCGGCGCGCGTTTCGTCTGCGTCATTGCCGTCGCCGACCCGACGACTCTGAGCGTGACGACCGCATCCGGCATCGTCGAGGGACGGATCGCCCGTGAGCCGAGCGGGGCAGGCGGCTTCGGCTACGATCCGGTCTTTATCCCCGATGGCTACGAGGTTTCGGTCAGCGCGCTGCCGCCGGAAGTCAAGCATGAAATCAGCCACCGAGGCCGCGCTGCCCGCGCGATTCTGCCGATCCTCGCAGGGCTGGCCCGCGAGGCCGACCGCTCGCTATAAAAACTGCCGCGATGGCTTACCCATCGCGGCGATCTTCGTAGCAGAATAGACTGGCTTCTCAGGTTTGCTCCCCTCTCCCGTAGGGGGCGAGGAGTGAACGATGTCCGGTTGGTGAATTCTGCGGTTCACCGAGCGCGTAAGATCGAAAAATGCAGTTCTGTCCAACCGTTTCCCCCTCTCCGTTTACGGGGACGGAGCGTGCCGAGCGTTGTTTGCTCGGCAGGAGCCGGAGGCCGCGTAGGTCAGGGGGAGGGGTCGGATTGGCGGGTGAAGCCTCTTAAGTTGGCGCTTATGGGATGAGAGAAACCTATCCCTCAGCCGTCGGCGTGACAGCGGCGTTGACGGGGGCCACGTCGCCCTTGAAGGCGGCCTCGTTGATCGCGGCCTTCGCCAGATCCGCGCTGACCTGCTGCGCGGCAGCATTCGGCAGCGCGAGGCGATAGAACTCAATCGGGAAGTAGGCCAGCAGATCGCTCTGCGCGGCCTGCGGCGTGATGACGCCCTTGTTGAGCGCGTCAACGTAACGGTCAGCGTTGGGGATGCTGCTGAAGAACAGCGCCTGATTGTCGGGCGTGACGAACAGCCGACCGATGGCATAGGCCGCCGCGCTGTAAATCTGCGTGTCGGTCGTCGCGGCCAGGTCAACGCGGTGGATGCCGACGCTGCGGCGGTTCAGGCCGATATTGCTGCCGTTGCTGACGATGGATGAGTCGGAGCCGGGGATCATCGGCCCGGCGTCGATGGTGGTGTAGTAGATTGCGCCATCCGGCCCCCACGTGACCTGATCGGGCGATGACGCGGCGGCAATCGGCGTCGGCTGGAGCGTTTGCAGATCGACGACCGTCAGCACGCCGTTAATCGGCGTCTGCGGGTCAGCGACGACCCCGACGACCTTCGTCCCATCGGGCGAAACCGAGACGCGGCTCAGGTTGGCCGCGACGTCGCTCGACTGGCCGTTGGTCAGGTTGAGCAGCGCCGTGCCGAAGCCGTTGCAGCTTTTGGTGTAGAGGATGCCATAGGGCGTCATCGTCAGGATGTGGTGATGGCCTTCGTAACCAGCCTCGCTGCTGTACTGCCAGTCACCGGGGAAGGACGAACCGCCGCCGCAGCCGACGCCGAAATTGACCGTAGCAATCGCCGCTGCCGCGCCGCTGCCGCTCACCGGCTGAGTGAACAACTGCACGACGTCGCTGGCGGGGCCGCTGCTGGTCGGCGTCGGCGCGCTGGTATTCTTCTTGCCGTACAACACCTGAGCGCTGTCCGCAGTGAACGAGATCGGAAGCTGGCTGTAAATGTCGCTTGACAACTCGACCGGCGTGCTGCCCGCGCGGTCGGTTACGAACAGGTGCGCGACATAATTGGCATCGTAGACGGTATAGGCGAGATGCTGCCCATCGGGACTCCATGCCGCCTGATCGAGCGTCAGGCCGTTGGCGCTGCTGACGTCGGTCAGGCTGGCGTAGGCCGTCGGAATGCCGCTGTCGTCGAGGTTGTAGAGCGTGATGAGCCGGTTGGTCACGCCAGCCAGCGCCGCACTGACTGCCGCAGGCGCCGATGGCTGTCCCGGCGTTGGGGCAGTCGTGGGGGCTGCCGTTGTCGCGGCGACGGTGGCAGCAGTGGTGGCGGTGGCTGTGCCGCTGGCGTTGACCGGCTCTAGATAGTACAGATTGGAGGGTTCGCCTTCAGCCGTCCAGCCAGTCGTGCCGTTATAGACCACCTGCCACCAGACGTAAGTCTGTCCGCAGGCTGGCCCGCCGATGACGTCGAACGCCCGACCGGGCTGGATCAGCGTGAGCTGTTCAGCGTCGGTGCTCGGCGCGCTGCGGAGCCGATTCGGGGCCGGGTTATTGGCGATGACGCGCGCCTGTGTGTTGACCTTGAGGCGCGGCAGCAGATACCCGGCAAAGTTGGCCGGGCAGCCCGCCGCAGCGGTGCTGGTCGGCGCGTTAGGGATGTTCAGCAGTCCGGCGTCGCAGGCGACGATAATGCTGGCGTCGGCTGAGACGCGATAATCGTAGCTGTGTCCGTTATATTCGAGCACGAAACGATAGGCGGTGATGCCCGACGCCGTCGGCTGGCCGGACGCCAGCGTGCAGCCGAGCGCCGTGTCGGTGTAGACATTCTGCTGGAAGCTCCAGCTTGTCAGATTCGACAGGCCGACCGTCGTGCCGAGCTTGCCGCTCAGGTCAGCCAGCGCGTTGGCGAGCTGCGGCGGCGGCGCAGGCGGCGTATCCTGCGCGTAAGCTGCTGTCGCGCCGATCAGCAGTAAGAGGATGAGGAACCGTGCGGCCCATTTGTGGTTCATGGTCTTTCCTTTGCGTATCCGCTTTCCAATCATCCTTGAATCTAACATAAATAGTGACGATGGGGAGCGACGATAGGCCGACGTTTGCTATGCTCACCCAACGTTAAGCCAACGCCCCGACGCTGGAAGCGCTGTTTTCGGTCGGAGTCGGCTGCGCTGATCCTGAGACTGGAAGCCAGCTAAGAGCGCCACGTTCAGCCGCCGAGGTGACAGGAAGACGGTTGCATCGCTACATCGCTGCTATCGGGGCGCAATTG
The DNA here is from genome assembly GCA_964652205.1 of uncultured Anaerolineaceae bacterium. GTDB lineage: Bacteria > Chloroflexota > Anaerolineae > Aggregatilineales > Phototrophicaceae > ZC4RG36. The sequence goes on from CAZZAO010000069.1 coordinate 9,926, forward strand.
TTCGCGCTCGCCGCAAGGTTTCACAGCGGCTCAGAAGGTCGTCGAGGCATGATCCATCATGCTCTGACGACCGTTAGGGCGCAGACAGCAGCAAAGAAAAGCGCTCACCCGTCGGTGAGCGCTTTCAGGTCATCTCAGAGACGAACCTTAATGGTTGTCTCTGACGAGTTTCTCGCGCAGGGCTTGAACAGTCGCCTGTATCTTCGTATCGACGCCGATTTCTTCGGCCACCTTGTTGCAGCTATGCAGGACGGTGCTGTGCTTGCGCCCGCCAAAGGCATCGCCGATTTGCGGCAGTGACGCGCCGGTTGTCTCGCGGGCGAGGTACATGGCGATCTGCCGCGCCTGATTGACCGGCCCACTGCGGCTCTTGCCCGTCAGGTCGTCGATGCTCAGGCCGTGATAGCGCGCCGTCAGGTCGAGAATCGAGGCGACGGTGACATGATGACGCGGGCGGCGATAACCGTCGAGGACGTCCTCGGCCATCGCGCAGGTAAGCGGCTGGCGCGCAAGCTGCGACGAGGCCACCACCTGATTGAAGATGCTTTCCAGTTCGCGCAGGTTGGTCTTAGCGCGGTTGGCGAGCATTTCACAGACATTCGTCGGCAGCTCGATGTCACGTTCGGATGCCCACATCCTGAGGATGGCGACGCGCGTCTCGAACTCCGGCATCTTAACATCGACCACCAGCCCGCTCTGGAAGCGCGAGCGCAGCCGGTCGACCATGCCATCGAGCTGTGCCGGATGGCGATCCGATGCCAGCACGATCTGCTTATTGAACATGTGCAGGGCATTGAAGGTGTGGAAAAACTCGTCCTGCGTGCTGTCTTTTCCGGCGATAAACTGGATGTCATCGACCACCAGCACGTCGGCAGAACGGTAGCGCTCGCGGAACATGGCGGTTGTCCGGTGGCGAATCGCCTCAACCATGTCGTTAGTGAACGCTTCCGACGAGATGTAGACCGCGCGCAGCCCTCTGGCGCGGAAGGCGTGGGCGATCCCCTGAAGCAGGTGGGTTTTGCCCAGACCGACGCCGCCATAGACCAGGAACGGGTTGTAGGCCGTCCCCGGCTGATCGACCACCGCGCGCGCCGCCGGATAGAGCATCGGGTTTTCGCTGCCGACGATGAAGCGCTCGAAGGTGTAACGCGGGTTCAGCTCGCTGGCTGGCAGGTCGGGGAGATGAGGCCGCGCGACCTGTTCGTGCAGCGGAATCGGCGCTTCTGGCGCGGGCTGGCTGGCGAGCAGCCGGAACAGCGGCATTTCAGCTTCGCCTTCGGGGCGTTGTTCGGGTTCGCTGACCGGCTCATCTTTATGGATTTCGAAGCGCAGCGCGGCGGGCTGGCCGTAAGCATCGCTGACTGCGCGGCAGACATTACGATAGAGCCGATGCTGGAGCATGTCGCGGGCGTAGCCGTTGCGGACACCGACGATAAAGGTGTCCTGTTCGCAGCGCAGGAAGGCGGCATCGCGCAGCCAGGTGTTGAAACTGGCGCGGTCAAGCTGCATTTCCAGTTGGCTATAAGCGGCTGTCCAGGCTTCTTGCGGGTTCACGGCAGTATCCAGACTGATGAATGGCTGTTCAAAATTCAGACAAAGCGAAACCGACCGGGACGATTCTGGTCGTCTCGACTCCACGATGTATGGCGTTGCAGCGATGTGAGTGGCCGGGGAAGGTCGTTATTCCCCGCTGTTTTTCATGAGGCTTTGTGAGCCTGCGCCCTGTATGGACGTATTCATGAGTATAGCCGGATGAGGCAGGGAACTCAACCGGGCTAAGGTTAAAATATTCAGTGTTTTAAGCTTGGGATAAAAGCGCGAGTCGCTGAATGGCGAGCTTGCGATATGCCCGCCAATGATGCGGGATAAGCGGCTGACGAATGTTTGAAAATCCCACCATGTTTCGAGCCTGTAACATCGATCCTGCTGCGACCCTGTGGGATTCAAGGCTGAGGAATCCCGCGCGCACAAACCTGTCTGTGAAAGCAGGAACATTTTAACGTTGGGATAACTCTTGATATGTTTGCTCAGATTGTGGGGAAACGTGGGATTTACGGCCCTTTGCCCGCCGATTCGATTCGAGATGGCGGCGAGTTATGAATGGCCGCTGACTGCTGCCGGCTCGACGCCTGTTCTCCGCCTCATGAGGAGATCGACACAAATCGGGGTGACGCGAGCCAGTATAGCAGCGCTGCATCCAGTCACCGCGTGACTTTCGATATTTATTTCATGAGAGATTGCACATCTCGATTGCAATCTGTGTATAATCGTCTCTATGTTAAGTTCCACATTGCGGTCGGGTTCGCGCGGCACCTCAGGCGTGAATAGAGCAGTGATCTGTGGAGGTTCACAATGACGAGTCTATACAGCAGCAACGCAGAGCATGAGACCGAGACAGAAGCAGCGGCTTTCGTGAATACCCTTCAGACCGAATCCGGTCGCGCTGACCTCATCAAGGTGTCGGCCAAATCGCGCTCGACAGCGGTTGCCGGGGCGTTTGCTGAAGTGCAGGCTATCGGGGCGGGGGCGGTCAATCAGGCAGTCAAGGCGCTGGCGATTGCGCACGGCTACCTGACCGGTGACGGCATCGACATTGTCTGCACGCCGTTTTTCACTGAGGTCGATATCGACGGTCAGGAACGCACTGCCGTGCGTTTCTCCGTCGAACTTCGCCCACCAGCGCAGTAATCAGCCAGCACGTCCGGGGGCGCGCGCCTGTCGAAGTTGCCTCCCACTCTGGCGCGCCGCTGCCGGGTTACAGCCCCGGATAGCTCAGGAACATCGTTTCGAGCGCCAGCCGGGTGTTGAGGTTGTATTGCAGCAGCGCGATCATCTCGGCGGTCGCGGTCAGCGCGCCGAGCGCCGACTCCGCCGAAAGCTCATCAGCCAGTTTTTGCAGCTCAATCGCCCGGTCGTAATTCGACGGCGTTAAACGGCTGCCTTCCGTCAGCAGCACCACGTCTCGCCAGTAAGTTTGCCACAATTCCAGCAGGTGAATCAGACTCAACTTGTCGCGCGCGAGATCGTCGGCGGACGCAAACCGCCCGGCGCGATTTTGCGTCAGGATCGTTTCGAGCAGGCCGAGCGCGCTGGTGCGCTGGTCGAGCAGGCTCGAATCTTGCAGCGCCCGCACCGCCCAGCCGATCCGCCCCGCCGAGAGCCGCGCCAGCAGCGTCGCCTGCTCGGTGTCCGCGCCCCAGTGCGCGACCAGCGCGTCGCGGACGAGCGCCGCCGAAACCGGACGCAGGTTCATGACCTGGCTGCGGCTGGTAATCGTTGCCAGCAGGTTCTCGTTCGACCGGGCCAGCAGCAGCAGCAGCGCGTAGGGCGGCGGCTCCTCAAGCGTCTTGAGCAGAGCATCCTGCGCGCGCGGTTGAGCGCGGTCGAAATCACGGAAGATGGCGACCCGGTAGCGCGCCTCGAACGGTTTGAGCGCGAGCTTGCCGGCGGCGGCGCGAATTTCCTCGATCTTGAGCGCCCCGGTCGTTGCGTCCGTCTCGGAGAAGATCAGGTCGGCGTGTGTCCCGGCGGCCATCAGCTTGCAGGCACGGCACTCGCCGCACGGGCGCTCGCCGGGGGCGCGCTCGCAGTTGAGCGTCATCGCCAGCCAGCGCGCCAGCGTTTCCTTGCCGACCGACTCTGGCCCGACCAACAGGTAGGCGTGGCGCACCCGGCGGTTGGCAATGCTTTTACGCAGGTGTTCAATCGCCCAATCATGACCGTATACGCCCCACGTAGGGACACTCGTCTGGTCGCTCATCGTCTCAGATTCGATCTTTCATCGGTCAGGATGGAGTACCCAGTGTAACACAAAACAAACGATTGGAACAGGTGATCGACGATCAGATGCTCTGGGCGTCGCGCAGCGTCTGAATCTGCGCCAGGTGGTTATCGCAGTGCCAGGCGTAGTGTTCGAGCATCGCGTCGAGCGTCGTCGGGCCGTCTTCACTGTGGACGCCAACGCGGGCAAAGTCGCTTTCGCTCAGGTTCTCGAAGAACAATGCCCAGCGTTCGTGCAGGCCGGACAGGATCGCTATCGACGGCGCGAGCGGCAGGGTTTTTGCGTCAGGCAGTTCGGCCCAGATTTCCTGAGCGTAGGCGCGCAGCGGCGGCTGTTCCTGAGTGACCACAAACTTGCTGCGAATATAGGCGTTGATGTGCGAATCGGCCAGATGGTGAATGACCTGGCGCGTACTCCAGTCGCCGGGAAAGCGGGCGAAATCAAGCTGTTCATCGCTCATATCCGCCACAAGCTGCGCCAGATGGCCGGGAAACTGCCGCAGAGTCTGAATCGAAATTGTGCGTTCGCGCTGGCTTATCATGGCTGGCTCCTGTGTCTGTCAGACGTCGCTGTTTAGATATGCCGCCCACCGGTGCGGCCTGTCAAGTGTTATAGTCGATCCTAAAATCCTGCCGGCCTGGTTCAAATTTAACATTTCGCACTTATACTAAGACCAATTCGCCATCAGCCTAGCCTGTTTCGAGATAATCGTGATGCAACCGCGTATCGAAGCTCAGGACCTGCCGGAACTGACGCCCGAAAACTACATCAACCGTGAGTTGAGCTGGATCGAGTTCAATGCCCGCGTGCTGGCTCAGGCTAAAGATACCTCGCTGCCGCTGCTCGAACGGGCCAAGTTTCTGGCGATCTTCAGTAACAACCTCGACGAATTTTATATGGTACGGGTGGCTGATGTCCACAATAAAGCCAAGCTTGGCCTGCTGAAGATTCGACCGGATGGCTTGCAGCCGTCGCAGATGCTCGACGAGATTCGGCGGCGCTGCATCGTTCTGATGTCAGAGCAGCGGGCGCTGATGCGGGAAATCCTGAGCGAACTGGCGGGCGCGGGCGTGCGCATCCTTTCGCTTGACGAGATGAACGACGCGCAGCGGGCAGCGATTCGCGCCTATTTCAATGAGGAAGTCTTTCCCGTGCTGACGCCGCTGGCGGTTGACCGCGCCCGGCCTTTTCCCTTCATCTCTAATCTCAGCCTGAATCTGGCGATCTGGCTGCGTAAGCGTGAGGATGGCCTCGAAGCGAATGAGTTCGTCCGCCTCAAAGTGCCGGATTCGCTGCCGCGCCTGATCGACCTGTCAGAAGTGCTGCGCCGTTACGGCAGCGCGCCGGGCAGCGAAAGTAACTGCTTCGTCTGGCTGGAGGACGTGATCGCCGCTAACCTCGATACGCTGTTTCCCGGCATGGAAGTGCTGGAGCAATCGCCCTTTCGCGTCACCCGCAATGCCGACATCGACTACGAGTTCGAGCATGAGTCGCCGACCCTCAATGTCAATGAGGTGGTCGAAGAAGGTCTGCGCGAGCGGCGTTTCGGCCCGATTGTCCGCCTGAGCGTCCCCGGCGACATCAACCCGCGCACGCTCCGGCAGTTGGTCAAGCAGATGCAGGTCGATGCTGACCGTGACGTGTACCAGCTTGACGGCGCGCTCGGCTCGTCGAGCCTGTTCGAGCTGCTTTCGGTCGACCGGCCCGACCTCAAGCTGCCGCCGTATATTCCGCGCACGCCCGACGCCTTCGAGTACAGCGGCAGCATCTTCGAGGCTATTCGGCGGCATGACATTCTGATCCATCATCCCTACGATTCCTATTCGCCGGTCGAGGATTTCTTCTGGGCGGCGGCCCGTGATCCGCAGGTGCTGGCGATCAAGGCGACGCTCTACCGCGTCGGCCCTAACTCGCCGATTGTGCAGGCGCTGATGTCGGCCCGCGATCACGGCAAGCAGGTCGCCGTGCTGGTCGAGTTGAAGGCGCGCTTCGACGAGGAGCACAACCTCGAATGGGCGCGGGCGCTCGACGAGAAGGGCGTCCACGTCACCTACGGCGTCGAGGAATTACCGCTTAAGACTCATGCCAAGATCACGATGGTGGTGCGCCGCGAGAGCGATGGCGTTCGCCGTTACGTTCACATGGGAACGGGGAACTACAATGCCTCGACCGCGCGGATGTATTCCGATCTCGGCCTGTTCACCTGTAACCGTGAGATCGGCGACGACGCTTCGCGGCTGTTCAACCGGCTGACGGGCTACGCTCCGGCGACGACCTACAAGCGCCTGCTGATCGCGCCGGAATATGTTCTGCCCGCCCTGCTCAAGCTGATCGACAACGAGATCGAAGCGGCACGTTCCGGCAAACCGGCCCGTCTGATCCTCAAGATGAACCAGCTTGAAGAAGATATTACGATCCGCAAGCTCTATCAGGCTTCACAGGCGGGCGTGCAGATCGACCTGATCGTGCGCGGCATCTGCTGTCTGGTTCCGGGGCTGCCGGGCATGAGCGAGACAATCCGCGTCCGCAGCACCGTCGGTCGGTTTCTGGAGCACAGCCGCATCTTCTACTTCCAGAACGCGCCGACCGATCAGCGTGTCTACCTCGGCAGCGCCGACCTGATGCGGCGCAATCTGTATAACCGCGTCGAGTGCGTTTTCCCGGTGCTGGATGAGCGCTTGCAGGTGCAGGCCTATCGCATTCTGATGACCGAACTGGCCGATAATCAGCAGTCGTGGGAAATGAAGACCAGCGGCGAGTACGTCCGCCTTCAGCCGCAGCCCGGCGAGACTCCGGTCAACAGTCAGGAAATCTTCATGCATGACAGCTTCGGGCTGGAGTTGTAGAGGCAATTTATCGACTAAAGATCGAACCAACGATTTTTATGGGTGGTTATTCGCCATCCAGATCACCCCACAAAGTTTCGATGGGAGATGTTTCACCACGTCAGGCTTCTTTTAAGCCGACGGTCAGAATCTGGAGAATTTGTTCGTCGGTCAGTTCATCTTCGTCCCTGTATCTGTTCGTCGCCGGGTTGCAGCATGTCTGATACGAGCCTCAGCATGTCGATGCTCATCAACTTTGCGTCCCCCATAAATTGAGGGGCATAGGCGCGGCGTCTCATCCAATAATCATCAACAGGAGCAGTGGATGAGGCGCTATCGTGGATCAGCTTGCTTATTCGCGTCTTCAGGAAGCGTGGCAGTGGATTCAGCTTGGACAGCATGACCACGCGGCCAACCTTCTGACCGTGCTGCTCGCCAGCGATTCGGATAATGTCGAGGCGTGGTGGATGCTGGCCGTCGCCAGCAGCGACCCGAACACGCGCCGCCGCGCCTTACGCAGCGTGCTGCGCCTGCGCCCCGACGACCCCCGCGCGTGGCGGATGTTCAATGGCCTGGGCGCGCGTCCAGCCATGCAGGAACTGCGGCCAGTCGCCTTTCGCCAGCCGCTTTTAATCGCCGGGGGACAGGCTTCGTCGCCCTTCTATCAGGCATCGGTCGTCCTGTTTCCGCCTCGACAGCCGCCGCTGCGCCGCCGCGCGCCGAAGCGCGATCTGTGGCGGACGCCACGCTGGGTCATCTACGCGCTGGTTTCGGCGGCGATGGCGGGAATGCTTGGCTGCGGCCTGCTGCTCTGCACCGTCACTCTGGCTGGCTGGTCGCTCAACAGCCGGTGGCTCGGCGGACGGCTTCCTGCGGCGACGGCCACCGCGCGCCCCGGTGTGCCGTCGGTTTCGCTGCGCGGCGGGCTGCGTTACGAGCAGTGGCGCGATGGCCGCCTCGACGTGCCGGGGCAGCTCGATGGCTACAACTTCAGCGGGCGGCATGGCGATCAGGTCGCGGTGCAGGTGAGCGCGCTGGAACTGATGACGCTTCAGCCGGTGATCGGCCTGTACGGGCCAGCGCAAACCTTATTGATGAGCAGCGGCACGCCGGACAGCGATGCCGCAATCCGGCTGTCGTATGCGCTGCCGTGTGACTGCGAATTTGTGCTGATCGTGGCCGGCCAGGCATTGACGACCGGCCCCTATCGGCTGATGCTGCGCCATGTCGGCTGAGATCGGACATGACGCATCATACCCCGACGGAAGCCGACCCTTTTTCTCCCCTCTCCCACCGAGCGAGGGGCCGGGGGTGAGGTCGGCGGGCATGGCGCATCGCGGCCCTGTTCTCTCTCCCCTCGCTGCTTGCGGAGAGGGGCCGGGGGTGAGGTCGGCGGGCATGACGCATTGCGGCCCTGCTCTCTCTCCCCTCTCCCACCGAGCGAGGGGGCCGGGGGTGAGGTCGGCGGATTAAATTGTGCGTTTGGCTCAGGTCAGCCCGAATTCCTCGCGCAGCACGTCTTTCGTGCCTTCCGGGCCGGTCATACGCAGCTGAATCGGGCCATCGGCGGGCATTTCGAGCGCGAAGCTCAGGAACGGGCAGCAGCGCTGTTCCAGCGTCATGAATTCGGCGATGTCGATGCAGATCAGGTCAGCGCGGGAAAAGCGCAGCGCGTAGCCGTCAGTCAGCTCCTCGACGCTGCGGATGATTCGGCGCAGAATACGATAAAGCTCGGCGTAACGCTTGCGCTGGTCGGGCTTCATGGCCGACATGTCGCAGGCGATCACCGCAGGGGTGTGTTCGGTCAGGGTGGTGCTCATGGACAACGATCCTTCTACCTTACAATACAGCGATTCAGGGGGTGAGGTATTCTCAATTTTACAACACCAGTCTGGCATAGAGGATGCTGAAAAACACGAGTTGTTCCATAATAAGACGGTTAAATGATCGTGAAGGGAATCGATGACGTGGCCGACCAAACGCGCAAGCAGCTTCAGCAAGCCTACGAGTTCATCAAGGCCGGACAGCGCGAGCAGGCGGGGGCGCTTCTGGTCTCAATCCTCAAGCAGGATCGGAATAATGCCGATGCCTGGTGGCTGCTGGCGAACGCCTCGAACGACTCGGACAGGGCGCGGCAGGCGCTGGAAAACGTGCTGCGGCTTCGCCCGGACGACGTCCGCGCCCGCGACAGGCTCGATAAGCTGATCGGCGCGCCGCCCGCAGCGCCGCCGAGCGCTCATTTCTCGATGCCGATCAGCCCATCGACCTCTGCCGATGATCCGTTCGGCGCGGCGGGCAGCAGTGATGACCCGTTCGCGTCGTTTCCCACGCCGTCGTGGAGCGATCCCGCGCCGAAGGCCAATGACCTGCCGATGGTCTCGCCCTTTGGTGACTTCAACCTCGACAACCTTGACGTGGCAGCGGACATTCCTTTCCCTGATGAGCCGGACGGGATTCCGACGAAGGGGACGTCCGGCAGCATCATTTCCCGACCGGGCGCGCGCACGGTCAACAGCGCGCCGAGCGACCCGTTCGGCAGCGTGACCTATGGCGATGACCCGTTCGCCGACGTCGGCGCGCTGCGTCCAGCGCGGAAAGGGGCTGATCCGCTCGCGCCGCCGAGACGCTCTGGCCCGAATCCGGTGGTTATCGTGCTGCTGCTGGCGGTTTTCGGCTGTGTCGCCTGCACGGCTATCGGCCTCATCGGCGGGGGCGGCAGGCTGCTGCAAATGGGGCAGCAGTTCCTGCTCACCGTGACAGCCAACCCGGATTTCCAGGATTTTGCGACCGTGGCTGCGTCCAGCGGGACGCTAGCCGCGTTTTCAGCGAATAGTGGCAGCGGCCAGGCGCTGCCGACCGGCCTGACCAATCGCGGCTCGTTGAGCTACGGCCAGGTGTTGAGCAACACCGTCGCCGGGACGAAGGATGATAGCTGGACGTTCACCGGTAAGGCGGGCGATCAAGTGACTATCGAAGCTGACGCCAGCAATGAAAGCCTTGATCCGCAGCTTGCGCTCTACGATACCAGCCGCAGGCAGATCGCTCAGAATGACGACATCGACTTCGGCACCAACAAAAACGCGCGCCTCATCGTCACGCTGCCTGAAACAGGAACCTATACGATTGTCGTCAGCGCCTTTGGCTCTGGCGGCGCGTACACGCTCCATCTCTCGCGGCAGTCGTAAATCGACCGCGCCCGGAAACCACAACCGACGCTCATCACGAGCGTCGGTTGTGATTCATCCCTCGCGCGTTCGATCCCGATGATGCCTTCGCGCCTGCGCGTCAGACCATGACTTCCTGATTGAAATCGACCACCTCAACCGATTTGTCGTTGCGGATCAGCATCAACTGGCCGGTCTGAGTGTAGTCATTCTCCTGACTCCTGACGAAGCTGTCGTCGGTCAGGAAGTGTCTGATCGCCGCGATCACTGCGCCATGCGTGCAGATCATGACATTCTGGTCGCCGCGCTGCGTCAGCTCAGCGCAAAACGACTGCGTCCGCGCGGCCAGTTCCTCGAAAGTTTCCTGATAATACTCGGTCAGCCGGGGATCAGTTACGAATGTTTTGCCGGTCGCCGCGCTGACAATTGCGGCGGTCTGGCGACAGCGCAGCACGTCGGAACACATCTGATAATCAGACTCGACGTGAACCAGATACTGGCCGAGCCGTCGAATCGGCGCGATGCCTTCGGGCAGCAGCTCTGCCGTCAGCACGCGGCTGCCGTAGCGCTCGTTCGGGGGGATCGCCATGCCGTGGCGAAAGAGATAGATCGTCATATCTGCTCGCGGCGTTCAAACGCAGGCAAAAGGCCAGCAGCGGCCTGTAGGCGAACTGGCTGCTGGCACAGCGGACGGATAGCTAAGGGACGATGTCGTGTTCGTCGCGCGGCGCGCCGAGGAAGGCCCGCTCCTGATCGACGATTTCCGGGTCGAGCTTGACGAACAGCGCCTGTGGCTCGCGCAGCGCCTGACCGGCCTTCAGGCTGCTCGGCTCCCAGCGGCCACGGGCGTTAGTGGCGTCGTAGATCAGCCCTTCGTGGTCGCGCGTGCTTTCGTGATAGGTTTCGATTCGCAGCTCGCCGAAAAGCAGGTCGTCGTAGCCGAGGTATTCGTGCAGCCTCTGCGCGCTGTGCGGCAGGAATGGCGCGAGCAGAATCTTCAGGTTGTCGATTACCCGGAGAATGGTGTAGACCGAGCGAGCCGCGTCGTCGGGATCAGTCTTGATTGCCTTCCACGGCGCGCGCCGGTCGAGGTAGACGTTGGCCTCGCGCACCAGCGCCATCGCCGCCTGAAGCGCGTCGCGCAGCCGCACCTGCTCGATCAGCCCGCCGATCTCGCCGAAGCCAAGCTCGACATGATTCAGAATCTCGATGTCGTCATATGTCAGCGCGCCGCCGTTGGGGACCTTGCCGTCGAAGCGCTTATAGGCGAAAGTCAGCATCCGATTGGCGAGGTTGCCCCAGGCCGCGACCAGTTCATTGTTGACACGGCTGAAGAAGCCGTCCCACGAGAAGTCGGAGTCGGCCTTCTCAGGGAAAGTCATGGCGACGTAGTAACGGATGGCGTCGGCCTGATAGCGCTCAAGGATGTCCGGGACCCAGATGGCCCAGTTGCGGCTCTTGGAGAACTGCCGGCCCTCGATGTTCATGAATTCGTTGGCCGGGACGTCGTAGGGCAGTTGCAGCGGCGTCTCGCCGCCATCGTTGTAGATGCCGTCGATCCCCATCAGCTCGGCCTGCCAGATGACGGTATGGAAGGGGATATTGTCCTTGCCGATGAAGTTATAGATCTGCGCTTCCGGGTTGTACCACCACTGCTTCCAGGCGTCAGGCTGGCCGATATTTTTGGCCCACTCGATGCTGGCGGTGAAATAGCCCATGACCGCCTCGAACCAGACGTACAGGCGCTTGCCGTTCCAACCTTCGAGCGGAACCGGAATCCCCCAGTCGATGTCGCGCGTGATCGGTCGTCCGCGCAGTCCCTCGTTGATGAAGTTACGTGAGAAGGTGGTCACATTGGGACGCCAGTGGCTTTCGTGCGCGGCGATGTAGTCCAGCAGGCGCTCGGTGAACAGGCTCAGGTCGAGGAAGTAATGCTCGGCCTCGCGGACGATCAGGTGATCTTCAGGATGAATCTTGCTGCGCGGGTTGATGAGTTTGGTCGCGTCGAGCAGATTGCCGCAGTTATCGCACTGGTCGCCGCGCGCGTCGGGATAGTGGCAGATGTAGCACTCACCCTCAACATAACGGTCGGGCAGGAAGCGGCGCTCCAGCTCGCTGTACATCAACTGCTGCGTTTCCTTGTACAGGTCGCCGCGCTCCAGCAGCAGCAAGAAGATGTCCTGCGCGATTTTGTAATGGTTCTCGGTATCGGTGTGCGTGAACAGGTCATAGCTGATGCCGAGTTTCTGCTGGGTTTGCAGGAAGCGGCGGTGATAGTGCTCGAAGATTTCGCGCGGGCTGATTCCCCGCTTGTCCGCCTCGACCGAGATCGGCGTGCCGTGGCTGTCTGAGCCGGAAACCATCAGCACGGTATTGTCCTTCAGCCGGTGATAGCGGGCGAAGATGTCGGCGGGCAGGTAGGCCCCCGCCAGATGGCCGACGTGCAGATCGCCATTGGCATACGGCCACGCGACGGAGACGTGAATGTGTTTGGGCATGATCGTCCTTACATGAGTGCCGGGCGCTGAGTAACGAGTGCTGAGTCACATGCGATGCGGGTAAGTTCGCGCTCAGGTTCAGCCTCGGTGGCATCAAGCATAACCGATGACAGGCCAATTCCGATACGTTTTTACTCAGCATCTGGAAACAAAAACCGCCTGTGCAGACAGACGGTTTTCAGGGTGTTTCGTCAGGGGCGCCTTTCAGGCGCGCGTGACCAGCCTGCGTCTGTCCTCGAAAGAGAGCAGGGGCGACATTCGCATCGGTTCGATCCCGAAGTAAGGCATGGTCATGATGAGTCTTTGCTAGCGCGGCAGTCGCTTGCTAGGCCGACGATGCTACCAGTATAAAGAAGGAATGCGGCGCGAGTCAACGGGAAGGCCGTCGCTTTCCTTAATTCGGGTTGCAAACGCGCGGCTGAAGCGCCATTTGTGCAGTTTAGTGAGATTTGATCGGGGATTTTATAGATATTTTTAACAGTTTCACCCTGTTCATTTCATGCTAGAGGGACGATAATGTATGTTATACCGTATGCCAGATTGCGCGTGAGACGCGCGGAGAGTCCCCATGTTTCTGCCTACTGATTTCCTTGTCCAGGAACGCCTTCAGGAGCGCGAGCGCGAAGTTGAGAAGCTTCAGCTTGTCCGCCTGGTGACTGACGGCCTGACCGACCAGCTTCAGCGCTACGGCGCGCACCTGTTCGGCGGCAATAAGGCTGATAAGCAGCCGAAGCCGAGCAAGAACTAAGCGTCATGCTTGACGAATAACCAGAGGCCGCCGGTGAACTTCACCGGCGGCCTTTCGATTCCGGTCGATGGCGCGCTAGCTGCCGTTGTTGTCTGGCAGCGTCGGCACGGTCGGATTGAGCGGCGGATGAGTGTCCTGCGCGGGGCCGCTCAACTGAATCGACCCGGCGATCTGACTGAGCAGCGAGGTCAGTTCCAGCGGGACGACGAACTTGGTCGATGGGCTGCTGCCGATGCCGCGCAGCATCTCGACATACTGGAGCGTCATGGTGTTGCTGCCCAGTTCCCGCGCCAGTGAGTCGAGCGCCTGCAAACCGGCGGCGTAACCCTGCGCGCGCAAGACCTGCGCCTGACGCTCACCTTCTGCCTGGAGAATAGCCGATTGTCTCTGACCTTCAGCGCGCAGAATGGCCGCCGTTTTCTCCCCTTCGGCCACCGCAACGGCGGCGGATCGCTCGCCGTCGGCGCGGGTGACGGTCGCGCGGCGCTCGCGCTCGGCGGTCATCTGTCGCGTCATCGCGTCCTTGATGTCACGCGGCGGATCGACTTCGCGGATTTCGACGCGCGTCACTTTCAGGCCCCATAACTCGGTGACTTCATCCAGCTTGACGCGCAGCGTGTCGTTAATGCCTTCGCGCTTCGCCAGCACATCGTCGAGGTCGATGTCGCCGATGACCGCGCGCAGCGTCGTCGCGGCGATATTGAGCGAAGCGCGCACGACGTCATCGACCTGAATGATCGACAGCGACGGCTCGACGACCCGATAATACATCAGAAAGTCGATGTCGATGGTGGTGTTGTCTTTCGAGATGGCCGTTTGCTTGGGGATTTCGAGAAAGCGCTCGCGCATATCCACGCGCACTGCCCGCTCGACGAACGGGATAATCAGGACGACCCCCGGCCCGCGCGTCCCGGCGTAACGACCGAGCGAGAAAACCACCAGCCGCTCGAACTGTGGCACGATGCGGATGAAGGTGAACAGCAGGTAGAGAAAGAACAGAACAATCAGAATGAGCAGGATCGACGGAAATTCCATGAGTGATGTCCTTTTGTGACGAGGCTAAAGCTGCGTGACTGCAAATTGAGAGCCGGGAAAGCGCCAGGGCAAGCCCCTGCTGATTCGCGCTTTTCCTCGGGCCTCATCCCTCGACTCCCCATTTCTATCGTTCTCGTCTCGACTGGCGGTGTTCATCGTTCTTATGCTTGATGCCTTCAACCGTCAGCACCAGACCATCGCGCTCGATGACGATCACTTCATCGCCACTTTCGAGCGGGACAGGGCTGCGAGCTGACCACAATTCACCGGCAGCCTGCACTGTGCCAAGCGGGTCGAGACGGCGGACAACCCGCCCGCGCGAGCCGATCAGCCGCTCGTCGTTGTCGGGGAAGGCGGGCAGATTCTTCTTCGACAGCACCGGCAGCAGCACGAAATGCTGATAGGCCACCGACAGCGCAATCGTGATGGCGATGATCGGCAGCGCGACGCCAGGGCCATTGAACAGGAACAGGCTGCCGACCGCCTGCAAGACCAGCCCCAGATAGATATAACGGGTGTAGCGCGGGTCGATGAACGGCACGACCAGAAACGCGCCGACGCCGACGATCAGCAGCAGCACCGCCGGCCAGTTGGTCGGCAGCATCGTCAGCAGCAGCACCGCGCCGATGGTAAACAACATCGACGAGCCTTCGGCGATATGCGTACCGGGCTGATAGGCTGCCGTCACGCCGCTCCACAGCCCGAACAGCAAGACCAGATAGACCACGTTCGGATCAATGACCTGAAACATACCTCTCCTTACCGGGTATAGCGACCACGGCTGGATACTTCCATTCTAGCAGCGTTCAATTAACTGGGCGTGAACGCGCGTTAAATAACCCGTTTCGGCTGGTATGCGCCGTCTGTTAGCGCGGCGACCTCGCAGAACAGCGCTTCGAGTGCGTCGGTTCGTCTGCTGTCCACAGGAATCCCTCTCCTTCATCCACGCTCATTGTACGACGGCTTCCAGCGCGCTGATCCCCTCGCAACTGGGGGATAGGGCCAGCGCGGCTCTTTAGAGTCTTCTACCACCGCTTAGATGAGTAACCCTTGCAGTTTGTATAACCGCTCGGTTTGTGGCTCGAAAATGCTCTATAATGGGCTGTCAATGCTCACTGCTGCGAAGAAGGTGCTGATTGCAAACGTCGTGCGCAACTGTCCCTGATCTGAAGATGAACAGTGACCGCCTGCGGGTGGACTTTGAGGCGCTGGCACGCATCGGCGAGACGCCAGCGGGGGGCATTAGCCGGTTGGCGCTGTCACCTGAAGACTTGCAGGCGCGCGCCTGGTTTGCGGATCGGGTTGAGGAAGCCGGATTGCAACTGCACGACGACGACGCGGGCAACCTGAGCGGCATTCTGCGCTGCTCGAATCCGGGAGCGCAGACGCTCCTGATCGGCTCCCATCTCGATTCCGTGCCAGACGGTGGGCGCTTCGATGGCGCGGTCGGCGTGATTGCTGCGCTCGAATGCCTGCGGACGATCCGCGAGGCCGGACTTGACCTGCCGGTTCATCTCGAGGCGATTGACTTCACCGACGACGAGGGGACTTTCCGCTCGCTGTTCGGCGTGCGCGCGCTGACCGGCACGATCACGCCTGAGGACATTAACGACACGCGCGCCGACAATGGCGCGTTCCGGGCGGCGCTGGTGCGCTCCGGCATCGAGCCGCGCGACATCTTCTGCGCCCGGCGCGACCCATCGGCCATCGCGGGCTATATCGAACTGCATATCGAACAGGGCAGCCGGCTGGAACAGGCAGGCAGCGCGATTGGCGTAGTGACCGGCATCGTCGGGCGCTCGACGCTCGAAGTGACTTTCCACGGCGAAGCGGGACATTCTGGCACAACCGGGATGTGCTGTCGCCGTGATGCCCTGCGCGGCGCGGCGCTGTTCATCACCCACGCGCATGACGTCATCCGTCAGCGCTACGGCGATGGCATGTTCAACTGCGGCAATATTGAAGTTCGCCCCGGCGCGTTCAACGTCATTCCCAATTTCGCCCGTCTGACGGTCGAATGTCGCCACGCCAGGGCGGCGCTTCTCAGCGAGATGGAGACGGTCGTCATCGGCATCGCGCGTGAGTGTGCCGAGTCGAATGCGCTGACGGTCGATATCGACGAGCGCGCGCACATGCCCGCTGCCGTCATGGACGCCGGGATGGTCGAAACGGTCGTAGCGACCTGTGAGCGTCTCGGCCTTCGTCACCAGCGCCTGATTAGCTACTCCGGCCACTCGGCTCAGATCACCAGCGCTTTTTTCCCCAGCACGATGATTTTCATTCCCTCGGTGAATGGCATCAGCCATAATCCGGGGGAATTTTCTAACTGGGAAGAGGTCGTTCAGGGCGCGAACGTCCTGCTCGGCGCAGTGCTCAACTGCGCGCTCGGCCTGTAACGCTGCCGATCCTATCATTGCTGGAACGGGTAAATTGGGTTATTTTGCCCAAGTCAAGACCCGTTCAGGCCCCTTGACCCGTTACGAAACAGGTTTAGCATGAAGCTTGAGATCAGGCGATGGTCGTTTGCATCGCCTGCGCGCAGCATGGGATTCGTCCCCTGCTCACGGAGTCAATCTCATTGCTCGTCCTTCGGTAACTTGTTTTGCGACAGTACGATTAGGAACGGGAGATTGGCAATGGCAGACAAAAAAGGCAGCGCACCCGCAGGCAAGGCTCCGGCGAAAGCCCCGGCCAGCAGCACCAAGACGCCCGCCAGCAAGACGAGTGGTGGGAGCAAGTCCAGCAAGAAATAGCACGAAGATGCCGGGCTGACCGGCATCTTCCGACCATAGATCGTCAGCGAAGCGAGTGAGATACCTGTCTCACTCGCTTCGCTGCTTGATAGGGGCAGCGATGGCGGCGTTGACGCTTCGACCGCCAGGCGGCACCGACCTTGACTGGATCGACCGGACTGCGCGCCGACTGGAATGCTGAAAAGGGTGTCAGTCGCAGGCGGGCTTACCGACTGGCCGATTTGCCCGGTTTCGCCGCCGAGATCGAGTTAGAGAGCTAGCTGGAAAAGGACTGAGAACTTCAGGACTGAGGACTGAGCAGGACAACAATAAAAGCCCGGACTATATCCGAGCTTTTCTTTTACTCAGCCCTCAGCCCTTTTCCTATTCGTCCGGGTCGGTCAGGAAGTAGATGTACATCCGCAGCCGTCCGAGCCGGACTTCGTCGCCGTTTTCGACGGCGGTCGGCTGGCGTGGCGGGATCGGCTCGCCGTTGATGAAGGTTCCGTTGGCGCTGCCCATATCTTCGACCAGGAAGGCTCCGGCGTTGTAGTGCAGCTTGGCGTGCAGCCGCGAGACGCCGAGATCGACCGCCTCGAAGCGGCTCAGATCGACGTGCGACTTGACCGCCGTGTTCCCGGCGCGACCGAGCGAAACCGGCTCGGCCAGCTTGACCGTGACCGGGTCATCACCGTAACCGGCGACGAACAGCACCGCCGTGTTGCGCCGTGTATCCGGCTTGAGTTTTTGCAGCGGCGCGGTGCCGACCAGCGCTTTGGTGTTCATCGACGTCTCGCCAGACTGCGCCTGCTGGACATACGATGAGACGACTGAGGCCAGTTCCTGCGCGCTGAACGGCTTGCCGAGGAATTGATTCGCGCCCGCCTGCATCGACTGAGCGATCATGGCGGCGGTCTTGAGCGCGCTGGTGATGATGATCGGTGTGTCGTTGTTCTGCGGGTCGCGCCGAACGTAGCGGCACAGTTCCAGACCGTGCATATCGGGCAGCATCAGGTCGAGGACGATGGCGTTCGGGCGCTTCTGAGTATAGAAGCGCATGGCGCTCAAGACATCGCGGCTGATATGAGTGGTATAGCCCGCGCGCTGAAGTACCAGCGCGATCAACTGCGCTACGGCAGCATCGTCCTCAACAATCATAATCAGTTCACCGCGCCCACGGAAAATCTTCCCGGCGTTGAGCGGCATTGTGACGCCTTCGCGCTTGATCTCGACCGTCGAGGTCGCGGGAGTCGGGGCGGGCGGCGCGGGCCGGGCGACGATCTTGATCTTGAGGTCGAATGAGCCGAGCTTGAGCAGATCATCGTCACGCAGGCGGTACGACTTATTCGGCTCCAGCCGCATCCCGTTGAGCTGCGTGCCGTTGCCGCTGTGTAAGTCCATCACCATCGGGTGATTATTCTCGGCAAAGAGCTGTAAGTGCTGGCGTGAGATGCCAGAATCTTCCGCGCCGTAGGGCGACAGATCGACTTCCGGGACGACCGTTCCGGTCGTGTCCGCGCGGCCTACAGTGATGCGGCGATCCAGTTCGACGCGCATGGCTGAGGCGAACCTGGGATTTTGCAGCTCGATGACGAGGCTTTGTGGCGCAGCTTCAGACATGAATTTGCCTACTACCGTTTGTGGCGGATGGCGCGGCGCGCTGGACGGAACGCGCGGCGGCGGGTGAACGATGCTCTGCATCAACAGCTATGGGCATTATAGTGGAGAACCCGATTCGGGAAAATGTAAATTTTGTCAGGGTACGGCCCATAGGTCACAATTCTTAATCGGGACTTGCTATCCTTAACTCTATGATCGTGGTTATACTGTTGCGAACAATTAAGAAGTGACCCGCCGCGAATTTTTTTGTGAGGTTTTTATGGTGGATATTCCGGTTGTGCTGGAAGTGCGCGGCCTGACGAAGCAGTTTCCCGGTGTGCTGGCGAATGACCATATCGACCTGATCCTGCGTAAAGGCCAGGTGCTCGGCCTGCTGGGCGAGAACGGCGCTGGCAAAAGCACGCTGATGAACCTGATTTACGGCCTCTACAGCCCCGACGAGGGTGCAAGCCTCGTCAACGGCCAGCCGGTCACGATCCGCAATGCCAATGACGCCATCGCCCTCGGCATCGGCATGGTGCATCAGCATTTCCAGCTTGTGCCGGTGCTTTCCGTGACCGAAAACATCATGCTCGGCAACGAAACGGTCAACGGGCCGTTTCTCAACCGCCGCGCCGCTCGCTCGCGCATCATGGAAATTTCCGACCAGTACGGGCTGGACGTCAACCCCGACGCGCTGGTGCAGGACTTGCCGGTTGGCGTCCAGCAGCGCGTCGAAATCATTAAGGCGCTCTATCGCCATGCCGACATTCTGATCCTCGACGAGCCGACGGCGGTGCTGACGCCACAGGAAGCCGAAGGCCTC
>CAZZAO010000070.1:0-18397 GCA_964652205.1 uncultured Anaerolineaceae bacterium
CGGTGAGCGCCCGGGCCAGCGCCTTCGGCGGCGTGGTGGTGTCGCCGATCTTCACGTCGGTGGTGGTGCCGAAGCCGATGGTCGGCACATCGCCCTTGACCGGAATCACCGCGCGGTCGGTGTAGCCCTCGTGCAGCACGATACCGACCAGGGCGGCGGCGGACAGCGTCAGCGCGGCCACGGTGCGTCTTTGCGGTGGCCGGATCATCGGTGCATCTCCGGCTGCGCCACGATGCGCGCCACGGTCGCGCCGATGCTGGCGGCGAAGGCCAGCAGCACGAACAGGCCACGCGGCAATACATCTCCAAACACCGGCACCACCACTTCGGCGGCAGTGAAGGCAGCGGCCAGCAGCGAGAAGCGGATGCTCCAGGCTCGGCGTAGCACGCGCCGCCAGTCATCGAGCAGGCAGATGCGGGGCTTCATTGCGCACCTCCCATCAGCTTCAACTTGATGGCGGCACCGACCAGCAGCGCGGCCAAGATGCCCGTGGTGATGACCTTAACGGCGGTCTGCCACGCGGTGCGCCGCGCATCGCGCCACGCTTGCAACAGATCGCGCAGTTCGCGGATGTCCTTCGCGGCGTGGCCGTTCTCCAGTCCGAGATGGGCAAGCGCACGCTCGGCACCGCGTTCGGCGGCGCGGTCGAGCAGGTCGTCGAACTCCTCCCGGCGCAGCAGGAGCATGTTCTCGACAACGGTGGCGGGTTGGGCTTCTTCGGTCATTGGCTTTCTCCAGAAATGCAAAACCCGCCTGATGCGCGAGGCACCAAGGCGGGTTCGGGGTTGAACAAAGGGATGGAACTCAGATTTCGATGATCTCCAGCGTCAGGCTGGGCGCGACGCCTTCGATGACGTCATCGCGCACGAACACTTTCTGGCCGATGGCAGCGCTGCCGCGCTCGGCTCGTGGCAAAAGCTGCGCGGGCTGACGGTCGCGCCCGGCGGCGGTCGACTGCTGTTCTACCGCGCTTTCAACCCCGACCCGAACAGCAATGGCGTGTTCGCGGTCGAGACGCAGCCCGGCGCGCAGGCGATCAGGCTGCCGTGGTTCGGCTCATGGCGCTGGCGCGACGCTAACTCGGTCTTTTACATCCCGTTCGATCCTACGTCCGACCGGCAGTCGCTGGCCTTCTATGATCTGGCGACCGGAGCCAGCGGGTCGCTGACTGATGCCAACTCGTCGTTCAGCATGGCGAACGGCGACTGGAGCATGTCCGCCGACGGTCAGCGGATCGCCTTCCTCAATGCCGCCGACCTGACAACCTGGCTGATCGAGTCAGGTTCGTAACCCGTAGAGCGCTTTTTGCGTATACCAGTTGTGTTAGAAAGCGGCTGAATCCCGAACAGGTGTTCCATTTTTAGAGCATTTGTGCTACAATTCCATCCATTCGCACGCGATAGGTTCGCGCTTGACGTCAGAGCCAGATTGCTTCAGAATGGCTCATAAGCAGCCATTTTGAGCCAGCAGTACGCCTTTTCGACGGTTCACTGAAGCTTCGACCCGCCATCACAGCCAGCGCCGAGCCAGCATAGAGAGGGACAGCCGCGCGCTCGACTTCCCGACGATAACCGACAGCCATCCCCGCCGTCCACAGGCGGCAAAGGAGCAAAGCGCTTGATTAAGAGCGAATTTACCGTAGAAAACTCGTATCAATACGATCACCGCTCTGCCTTGCGCTGGGTTTTATCCCACGCCTGGCGGCATAAAATCTACCTCTTCTCGACACTGCTGCTTGGCATCCTCAGCCAGGTGTTGTACGCGCAGGGGCCGGTACTGATCGGTCAGGCGGCGGAAGTCATCATCAATCCGGCGGAAGGGGCGTCGCTGCTGCCGCGAATCGCGCTGTTGATCCTGGTCGTGCTGGTCGTGCAGGGCATCGCCGACCTGATTCACTCGCTGACGATTGAGACGCTGGCGCAGCGGCTCGAAGCAGGCACGCGCGAGGAACTCTACCTGAGCCTGCTCGGCAAGAGCCAGACGTTCCACGACCGCCAGCGAGTCGGCAACATCATGGCGCTCGTGAGTGACGACGTTCAGCAGCTCAATTACATGATGAATCCCGGCCTGTCGTTCATCTTCAACACGGTCATCGGCATCGCCATTCCGATCATCTTTATCGGCCTGATTAAGGTCGATCTGCTGCTCGTGCCGCTGGTGTTCGTCGCCGCTTACATCGTCGCGGTGCGGCAGTATACCCTGCAACTGAATCCGGTCGCGGGCCGTGAGCGTAACCAGTCGGCCAGGACGAACACCGTCCTCGAAGAAACGATTACCGGCATCGAGGTTGTCAAGGCGAGCGCGCAGGAAGCCTTCGAGCGCCGCCGCTTCCGTCGCAACGCTCGTCTGTTCCGCGACTTCTTCGTGCGGCGCGGCTTCGTCGAGGCGCGCTACCTGCCGCTGCTGCTCTACGCGATTGCGATTGGCTTCGCTTTTTTGCAGGCGATTATCCTGAACAGTCAAGGTCTGTTGAGCATCCCGCAGATCATCGCCTTCATGGGGCTGTTCAACGTGCTGCGCTTCCCGACCTTCATCTCGATTTTTTCGTTCTCGCTGGTGCAGCTCGGCATCGCCAGCGCTGACCGCATCCTCAACATCATCCGCGTCGAAACCGATCTGGACGAGAACGCCGGGGGCTTCACCGCGCCGATCAAGGGCGACATCGTCTTCGATCACGTCGCGTTCGGCTACGATGATGGCGGCAAGCTGCTCGACGACATCAGCTTTCACGTCAAGCCCGGTGAAACAGTCGCCATCGTCGGTCAGACCGGTTCGGGCAAGAGTACCCTCACGCAGCTTATCAACCGCACCTATGACGTGACCAGCGGACGGATTCTGATCGACGGCGTCGACGTGCGCGAGTGGGATCTGTCGTCGCTGCGTCCGCAGATTTCGACGATTGAGCAGGACATCTTCCTGTTCACGCGCTCGCTGTCAGAGAACATCGCCTTTGGCGCGCCGAACGCCACGCAGGGACAGATCGAGCAGGCGGCGAAGGAAGCGCAGGCGCACGATTTTATCCTCTCTTTCGCCGAAGGTTACGGCACGAAGGTCGGCGAGCGCGGCGTGATGCTTTCCGGCGGACAGCGCCAGCGGATCGCCCTCGCCCGCGCCTTCCTGAGCAACCCGCGCATTCTGATCCTCGACGACTCGACCAGCGCTATCGACAGCGCGACTGAGGACGAGATTCAGAAAGCGATTCAGCGCGCGCAGCAGGGCCGAACAACGCTGCTCATCACCCATCGCCTGTCACAGATTCGCTGGGCCGATCATATTCTGGTGCTGGATCGCGGACAGTTAGTGGCTTCCGGCACGCACGACGAGCTGCTGCGCCGGTCGCCGCACTATCGTCGCATCTTCGCCCGCTACGACGTCGAGCTGCCAGCGCTCGAAAACACCTTTGCCCCTCTCCCTCAGGGTCAGGGCTGAAAGACAAGGAGCGATCTGACTTATGGGTTTTATCATGGACGGCCTCGACAGTGAGGCGTATGACCGTTCCTATTCTGACCGCGACCTGCTGAAGCGGATTCTGACCTACTTCCGACCACAGGCGAAACGGATGGTGATCGTCGCCGTCGCCATCGTGCTGACATCATTGGTCGATACCGGCCTGCCGATTGCGATCTCAAAGGCCATCGACCAGATCAGCGCCGACGCGACACTCGCGCATCTGATTCCCTTCGCGGTGTTGATTATGCTGTTCGCCTGCACCTCATGGGTCTTTAACTTCATCCGCCGTTCGATCTCGGCGCAGACGGTCGGCGATGTGGTGCTGAAAGTCCGCGAGGATGCCTTCGACGCCGTGCTGGAACGCGACCTGTCGTTCTATGACGAAATTCCGTCGGGCAAGATCGTCAGCCGCGTCACCTCGGACACGCAGGCATTCTCGAACACCGTCTCGCTGACGATGGATTTACTCAGCCAGCTCCTGCTGGTGGTGCTGCTGATCGCTTACCTGTTCTTCGTCGATGTCCGGCTGACGCTGATAACGCTGGCGCTGGCCCCTTTCATCGTCATCACGGCGCTGGCTTTCCGGCGGATCGCCCGCCACACCATCACCCAGTCACGGCGGATTCGCGCGGTCGTCAACACACACATTCAGGAGACGGTCAGCGGGATTCGCGTCGCCAAAACCTTCCGTCAGGAACGGGCGGTCTACGACGAGTTCCTTGAAGTCAATCACCAGTCGTACACCATCAACCGGCGCAGCGGCTTCGTCTTCAGCGGCATCTTCCCGATCTTGAACATTCTCGCGGGCGTGGGGACGGCGGCGCTGGTCTACTTTGGCGGCCTGCGCGTGCTCAACGGCGAGCTTTCCGCCGGCAACTGGTATCTGTTCATTCAGGGATTAGCGCTGTTCTGGTTCCCGCTGACGAGCATCGCCTCGTTCTGGAGCCAGTTCCAGCTTGGCCTCGCCGCCAGCGAGCGCGTCTTCGGGCTGCTCGACGCCGAGCCAAAAGTCGTCCAGACCGGCCACGACGTGCTGCCGGAGATTCGCGGCGAGATCAAGTTCGAGCACGTCGATTTCCGCTACAACGACAACGAAACTGTGCTCGACGACTTCTCGCTGACGATCAAGCCGGGCGAGACGCTGGCGCTGGTCGGGCATACCGGCGCAGGTAAGTCGAGCATCGGCAAGCTGGTGGCACGTTTCTATGAGTTCCAGGGCGGCGACATCCAGATCGACGGCCACGACATCCGCTCGCTCGATCTGAGCGAGTATCACAAGCATCTCGGCATCGTCACGCAGTCGCCGTTCTTATTCGACGGCAGTATCCGCAACAACGTCCGCTACGGCAAAAATGGCGCGAAGGATACAGAAGTCGAGCGCGTTGCGCGGTTGATCGGCGGCGGCGACTGGATCGACGCGCTGCCGAATGGCCTCGACACGAAGGTTGGCGAGCGCGGCGGCAGCCTGTCGATGGGTCAGCGCCAGCTTGTCGCGCTGGCCCGCGTGCTGATGCAGAATCCGTCGATCTTCATCCTCGACGAGGCGACGGCCAGCGTTGATCCGCTGACCGAGGCGCTGATTCAGGAAGGGTTGGACGTGGTGCTCAAGGGCCGCACGTCGATTGTCATCGCTCACCGCCTGTCAACGATCAAAAATGCCGACCGGATCATCGTACTCAGTCAGGGTAAGATTATCGAGCAGGGGACGCACAACTCGCTGCTGGCTGACGGCGGTCACTACGCCGAGCTGTATAACACCTACTTCCGCCATCAATCGCTCGAGTACATCGAGAATATGAAACAGGTTCTCGACACTGGCAGCCTCGCTCAACCGACGCTCGCGCCGGGAACCCGCTAATCTGCCGTCGGCGCGAACAGGGCCGGTCAAGCGGCGTTGACCGGCCCTGTAAAGCAGGCCTCAAGAGGCCCCAGAAATGTCGGCACTTCCTAACAAGCAATGGACAGCCGAGGAATATCTCGCCTTCGAGCGCGCCAGCGATGAGAAACACGAACTCATCGACGGTGAGATTTACGCCATGTCGGGCGCGAGCCGGGAACACAACCTCATTGTGTTCCATCCTGGCCTCGCGCCTGGCGGGCAGCTAAAGGATAGCCCGTGCGAGGCTTACCTGAATGATAGGCGCGTTAAGGTGAATCGCCGCCATTTGCAATCCACCGGATTTTGAAGATGCCGATGTTGACACCCTCTTAAATCCGAATGTGATTATCGAGGTGCTGTCACCTTCGACCGAGAAATATGATCGCGGCAGGAAGTTTCTTCTTTATCGCTCCCTGCCCTCTTTACAGGAATATCTGCTCATCTCTCAGGACACGCTTTATATTGAACACTTTGTCCGTCAACAGGCCAATCGCTGGCTGTTTTCCGATGCTCAGGGAAACGCCGCCGTTCTGGAACTTCCGTCGATTCGCTGCACCCTGTCACTGAGCGACGTTGACAACAAAGTCAGCTTCAGCGACGACATCCTGAAGTGATCTACACTTTCGAGACCTTGACCGGCTTGAGGCGGATGACAACAATATCGTCGTTGGCCCACTCGGCGGCCAGTTCGTCGGCACGGGTCTTCCCCTCGTAGCGTAGTGACAGCGCGTAGGCCACTCTGTGACCGACGTCAGCGTAGACGCTCAGATCGCCGCGAATGAGATAGCCCCCGCCGTCAGCAATCTCTCCGCCGATGACGACAGCCCCGCCGGGGCGCGCAATCGCATTGCGGATTTTGGCATTGTCGCGGTCGCTCATAAAGACAATCTCATCATCCTCAACGCCGAACCAGATCGGCACGACGTGCGGGTAGCCATCGGAGTCGAGCGTCGCCAGCCGGGCAATCCGTGGCGTTTCAAGAAAAGCGCGCGCTTCGTCAGTCAGCATTCTGATCTCCAAAGATGAACTGATTCGATGGCCTCCACCATAGAGCGAATCAGCGCCAAAGGCAACGTCTTGCCGATACTGACTGCGCCAGGCAGTCAATAGCTGTGTTAGACTCGCAGAATAGGGTGAGCCGGAGAGACAAACGCATGTCAGCACTTCCAGACCATAAGCAACCGACAGCCGAGGAATATCTGGCTTTCGAGCGCGACAGTGACGAAAAGCACGAATTTATCGACGGCGACATTTATTTGATGTCGGGTGGCAGCGAAAATCACTCACTCATCGCCGGAAACACTTATGCCTCTATTCACAACCAGTTTCGCAAACGGGACTGTAAAGCCTATACCAGTGATATGCGCCTCAGGACAGGGCTAAATTACACCTACCCGGATGTTTCAGCTATTTGCGGCTCAGCAGAATTAGAAGATAACTCGCATGATACCCTGCTGAATCCGACGCTTATTGTCGAAGTCCTGTCACCATCGACCGAACGCTACGACCGTGGGCGGAAATTTCATCATTACCAGAAAATCGAGACGCTTCAGGAATATATCCTGATCTCGCAGGACAATTATCATGTGGAGCGATTCCTGCGCCAGGCTAACGATGAATGGCTGCTCACCGATGCGCGCGAACTCGACGCCATCCTCGATCTGCCGTCGATTGGCTGCACGCTGGCGCTGGCCGATGTCTACGATAAGGTGGTGTTCGATAATCCCGAATCGCCTATAGACGCCTGAGAACTTGTCGCCGATCCATTCTGTTGATGGAGCCGAAAAATGCAAACCACAGCTTCCCTGATTACGGAGCAGGACGTCAGCTTTTTTAAAGATAACGGCTATCTGGCGCTCGCTGACGCGCTGACACCCGACGAGGTCGCCGAGCTGCGCGCTGAAGCCACGCGCATCTGTCGCGGCGAGTTAGGCGCGTATCGTGGCGTGCTGCCGCTGCTTCCCGGCGATAGTGACGACGACGTGCTGCGCCGCTACCTGTGCATTCACTTTCCGCACAAGCTGTCGCAGGTCATGTATCGCTATCTGGCGCACCCTGCCATCGTCGATGTGCTGACGAAGCTCATCGGGCCGGACATCAAGTCGATGCAGTCGATGCTGTTCATCAAGGCGGCGGGCAAGCCCGGTCAGGCGTGGCATCAGGACGAGGTTTTTATCCCGACGCGCGACCGCTCGCTGACTGGCGCATGGATCGCAATGGACGATGCGACGGTCGAAAATGGCGGTCTGTGGGTCATCCCCGGCTCGCACAAACCCGGCATCCTCTGGCCGCAGCATCCGCACGGCGACAGACGCTTCGACTGCACCGATGAGACGTTCGGCTTCCCTTACACCGATGCCGACGCCGTCCCGGTCGAGGTCAAAGCCGGGACAATCCTGTTCTTCAACGGCTACCTGCTCCATCGCTCACTGCCGAACAATGCCCGGTCAGGTTATCGGCGCGTACTGGTCAACCATTACATGAGCGCGCAATCGCTGCTGCCGTGGCACAACCCGCGCGACGACGAGCGAATGGCGACCGCCGATATGCGCGACATTGTGTTAGTCGCAGGCAATGACCCGTATGCCTACAAGGGAACCGAAAATCTGTCGTTCGCGCTCGTCCGCCGGAGCGGCGAAGGCGGCTGTGGCGACCCACGACTCAACCTGACGCCGGAAGACATCGCCCGAATCGACGCCCTGCCCTTCGATCACGATGAGGACGACTAACAGAACCGAGAACAGGCAGCCTGCGAATCGACTCACGGGGCAAGTGAGCTGAAGCGGCAGTTGTTTTTCGCGTCGGACTTTCGTAGACTCAGGTTCGTCACAGATCGACCGGTTGGGCGCATAGAGACATACCGGGAGCGCGCCGAGTAGCGTGTGCTGCGCGTTTGCACCTTAACAACTGAATAGCTCGTTCGTCCGAATTCGAGGCACAGAGTTTCATGACTATTCTCAGGAGAGGAAAAGATGCAGCTCGCTCCCCCCTATGGCGGAGATCAGATCAGGCGTTTGATTCCACGCCTCAACCCAAGCCGAGAGGATCGCGCGCTCGCCTGGAACCAGTGGTGGTCAGCAGGCGGCGCAGAGCCGGTGCGAAAGTTCATTCGCTGGAGCAACGGCACATCCACCGACGATGAGGAGATCCTTCAGGAAACGCTGGTGACGGCCTACCTGAAAGTGGAGCGCGGCGCGTATGAACACCGCGATGTCCCTTTCACGGCCTTCCTGAAAAAGATCGCCTGGTACAAAATCCTCGAAGCCTCACGCCGGTATGCTCATCAGGTTCCGCTGGACGATGTCGAAGAAGTGGTCGAAGCCGACAACTTTACGGCTGAACAGGTTGAGCGGTGGAAGGAGTATGAAGCGCTGCAAGCCGCGCTGACCACGCTCCCTAACCGACGCAGCAATATCCTGCTGCTCTATGAAGACGGTTACACGACGGCGGAGATCGCCGATCAGCTTCGCATCAGGGAAGAACTGGTGCGTAAGGAGAAAAGCCTGGGATTGAAGCAGTTGCGACAACAGGTCGCCATCGCAGGCTGAGATGAGACATTGAGAGCACCTGGGCGGGTATCCATCCAACAGGTTTCCACTCGCCCAGGTTCTCGCAGTGATCGGGTTTTTTCAGGGCCTGTGCAGATGCGGCGAAAATTCTGCTCGAAATTTCGTCCGTTGTGCGGGCTGAATTTTTCGGACGTTGGAGGCTTTCGCTCTAAATGCCGCCTCTTACTTTGAGTTTCACGCTTTGAGCAACAGCCTTGTTAATGCCGAGGCATCTTCGGCCTATCTGTATAAGCTGGTCTGGCGAGGATTACGAGGGGCTGATCCCCGTGAAAATCCCCCGACCAGCGGCGCAACCGCCCCCAATTTGAGGGCGCAGCGCCTCTCAGCCTTCGCCGTGAAGGAAAACTGGCTCGACCGTTTTGCAGGCCGTCATGATGGAATGGAAACCTGTTGACGGCCCCTTCCTGAGCAGGCAAGAACCTGTCACAAACGCCGATCTTCGGCTATGATGAGGCCGCATTCTGCTGGCTCGGTAAGGCGCTGATGGCAATCCTCATTCTCGATATTGGCAGCTCGTCTGTTCGAGCGCTCCTGTTCGACGAAACGCTGCGGCTGATCCCCGGCGCGCTGGCCGCTCACAATCATCAGTTCGACCATGAGCCGCCCGGCGCGGCTACGCTCAGGATGGATGCGCTGCAAGCGACCGTCGAGCGCTGCATCGACGAAATTCTGCGCCACCCGCAGGCGGCCAACATCACGCTGGTCGGCCTCGATACGCTCGTCGGCAACGTGCTCGGCGTCGATGCTCACGGTCAGGCTGTCACGCCGGTTTATACTTACGCCGACACGCGCAGCGCCGACGATGTGGCGATGCTGGCTGAGAAAATCGACCGCGAAGCGGCGCACCAGCGCACAGGCTGCCTGCTGCACACGGCTTATCAGCCGGGTCGCATTCATTGGCTCAAGCGGACTCAGCCAGCGCTCTACGCCTCGGTTGCGAAATGGGTCGATGCCGGCGCGTATCTGTTTGGGCGCTGGTTCGGCGAGGTTGTCACGAGCTATTCAGTCGCCTCGTGGAGCGGGATGCTCAACCGCTCGACGCTCGATTGGGACGCGGAATGGCTGCGCGTCCTCGGCCTTGAGCGCGCCCATCTCCCCAGACTCGACGATTACAGCAGCATCCGCAGCGGCCTGTCCGCCCCCTACGCCGACCGCTGGAACCGGCTGGCGCGCGCGCGCTTCTGCCTGCCGGTCGGCGACGGCGCGGCGGCGAACGTCGGTTCGGGTTGTGTGAGCCGCGATCTGGTTGCGCTGACTATCGGCACGACTGCCGCCGTCCGCACGCTGACCACCACACCCCCGGCGACCGTGCCAAAAGGATTGTGGTGCTACCGCGCCGATGCCGGACTGCACCTGATCGGCGGCGCGACCACCGAAGGCGGCAGCATCTACCGTTGGGTGGGCGACACCTTCCGGTTGCCCCCCGATAGTGAGATCGAGGCGGCCTTAGCGGGGCGCGCCGCCGACGCGCACGGCCTGACGTTTCTGCCGCTGCTGGCAGGCGAGCGCAGCCCCGGATGGGCCAGCAGCGCGACGGGCGCGATCAACGGGCTGCGCCCGTCCACAACGCCGCTCGACATTTTGCAGGCGGCGCTCGAAAGTGTTGCGCTGCGCCTGAGTCTGATCGCCCGGCAGATGCAGAGCGTCATCAGCGACACACCGACCTTCGTTGGCAGCGGCGGCGCGCTGCTGGCGTCACCGGTCTGGACGCAAATGATGGCCGACGCGCTGGCCGCGCCGATCCACATGACCGCCGAGCCGGAAATTACCGCGCGCGGCGTCGGTCTGCTGGCCTTACGCGCCGCAGGACTCGGCCAGCTCACCGATTATCCCCCCGCGATTTCGCGCACGTTCGAGCCGAAGGCCGCCAACGTCGAGCGGCTGGCCGCCGCCCGCGAGCGGCAGGTTGCCTTCTATCAGCGGCTCTACCCGGCGAGCTAATCAGGTCGGGCTATCGAACAAAACGGCCTGGTAAGGCAGCCCAGGAATTTAGCGCGCTAAACCGGATAGCCTTCCGTCAGGGCGCGATTGTTCGCGCCCTGACAGCAGCCCTCATCAGAGCCAGAAGGGAACGTCGCCGCTGACGTTATCCGGCATCACGCCGCGAATGAGCGAGATGCCGACAAGATCGGCATTGAGCAGCGTCGCGGGCATCGCGGCAGGCACGGGACTGTAGCTGAGCGCGGCGAACTGCATGACCGACTGCACCGCCTGATCGAGCGGCAGCGTATCACTGCGGACGTAGAGCGGCTGGAAGTCCTCATGCTCGCGCGAGACGAGGAAGGCTTCGTTCGGGCCGAGCCGAAACAGACTGCCACGCAGCGGGCAGGCAATCCGACCATTCGCCAGCGCATACAGTCGCGGCGTGCCTTCGCGTGATAGCTCGACCGGGCAGAAGATCGCGTCGAGCTGCGCTGACCACTGGTCGAGCGACTGGCGCGCGGCGTCCGTCAAGCGGCCATTACTGTGGATAAGGATGCGTCGTCCGGCGAAATAGTCTGCCGGGAAAAGCTGCGCCAGCAGAGTCGGCGGGATGCCGTGACCGTCTTCGACCGGCGCAGAGGCAACCATATACCAGAGCAGCCCGCCGTCGTTGCGGTAAACACGGGCGATTCCGGTCACACTGTCACCGCCGCGCCGGCTGATCGGTATCAGGTCGAGGCCGACGACGTAATCGGTGTACGGCAGCGGCAGGTCGAACAGGAACGGCGCGCTGCCCGCGCGGGCCAGCAGGCCAAGCATGACAGCGGGCATCGAGTCGGGATCGTTCAGCACCGACTCGTCGATAATCAGGCACGAAAGCCCGCGCCCGATAGTCTGCATCCGCACGAAATGGTCGCTGCCATCCGGCTCGTCGCTCGGCGTATCGACGAACGCAACGATGACATCGAACGGCACTTTTTGCAGCAGACGAACGGCGCTCTCAAGGTTGGTCGGGTTGACCACGCGCACCTTGCGCTCGCGGACGACTTCAACGGCAATGCCGAAACTGCGCTGCATCGCCCGCCCCATCGCCACCAGAAAATCTTCTGCCGGGCCGCTGCTGGCATTGATGACTCCGAGGCGGAGCGGCTCTTTTCCCTGCGCGAATTTATCGCGGAGCCAGTACAGGCCGTCTGACAGAGCCTCTGCCGGAAGCGCGCTCGGCTCGTAATAGCGCGTCGGGCCAGCGCCGAGCGCAATCTTGAAATCGGCTGGCGCGAAGTCGAAGGCTTCCGGCGCGAGCGGTGTGCTGTAGGCACTGGTGACGAGCCGCTCGGCTTTGGCAATATCGGCGATCACCTTGACCAACTGCGCTCGCAGCGCAGGCTTGACGCCGAGCGCCTTCGCTGCGTCCTGCGAGGTGACGTCGAAGCGGCGGGCGTCGTCCATGCTGATGACGACGTTGAGCGCGGTTGCCGGGTAATCATACTCGTAGCGCCCCGCCTGGACGCGCACAACCGGGTCGGCATCCGGCGCGGCGGCGAGCAATTCGCGCATTTCCGGGTGATGCGTGATGGCGGTCAGGCGCTGGCGCTGCTCGGCCAGCGTGCCGACAACGGCGATCACTTCGCCCTGCAAGGTCGAGAGCTTGTCGGAGACGCGCAGGCCGATGACGGCATCGAGGTCTTTAACAGCGGCGGCGTAGGTCGCCAGATCGGGGTCGTAGATCAGCCGGGAGTCGATAGAGAAGGACACCGACGGATAACCATCGACCGCCCAGGCGTAAACCCGATAATCGCGCTCAACGCGGGCATTCCGCAGCCGATAGGTCGTCTTTGCCAGCGCGTCGCGGAACAGCGGATCAAGATCAGCCAGCGGGCCAGCGATGACAAAATCGGCCACGTCCTGCGCCGACGGCTGCCACGAATAATCCTGCTCAACGGTGGTCGAACGCGGGAACAGGCGCGGCTCCTGCCCGGTCAGGGCATCGACGGCCATCAGCAATCGGGCCGGATTAGGCGGATTATCCGTCAGCAGGCGCGCGCGCACCCAGACCCAGTGGCCGCCAAATTCCATCTCCAGCCGACCGGCCAGCGCTGCGCCGAGCGCGTCAATATCGCCGCGACTGACGCCGACCTGATAAGCCGACAGAGGAGCCAGATTATCGACATCAACCGGAAAAATTTCGGTGAAGAGCTGCTGTTCTTGAACGATCATGATCCGCGCCCCGGTCAGAATAGCTCATTCGTTCTGTTATTGTACTCGAATCAGAACGGGCGTGCAACCAGTTTACGGATGAATTTTCCAACGAGTTTTAACGCCAATTTTGAGTTGGGGCGAATGGCACGAAATTGCATGCAAAACGCGAAGAACGGGCCTGATGCAGCATTCCCCTACGAAATCCTCGCCCTATTATTCTCCTACTGGGCGCAGCGTCCCGAACAGCTTGATCGTTCGGGAGCAGCCGCAGGCCGCGACCGGGCGCGGGATGAGGGCGGCGGGCGCGAAAAATCGCGCTCTGACGGAAGAAATTGCCCCGCAGCCTGATCTAAGTGGACGGTACGAGCAGAGCCAGCGGAAAAAGGTTGAGCGCCTCGGCCAGCGCGAGACCGTCGGCGCTGGCGGTGACGAGTCGCCCTGTGAACAGGTCGCGGTAAGAACCAGCGGGTAAATTGAGGCGGGTGTCACCCCAAACGTCAAGGCCAACAGGTGGGCGCTCGACGCCGCCCGTCAGGTCGGCGACCAGCCGGGGCGCAATCGCAATCAGACGCTCAGTAGCTCGACTACGCGAAAATGAGATGACGTTTTCGGCATGAGACCCGGTGGCTGTCAGCGCAACATAATCCCCCTGCGAGAACAGCGCCGAATGTTTCCGGCGGTGAGCCAGCGCCATCAGAATGACGTAGAGCTTGACCGCGCCGTGATCGGGATGCTCGACGAGCAGCTTTTGGAGCTTATCAACGCCTGGCTGATCGACCAACGCGCGCAAATCGGCGAGCAGGCGCTGGCGCAGATCGAAATCAACCGGACGGCGGTTATCGGGATCAACAAGGCTGAAATCCCATAGCTCCGTTCCCCGATACGTGTCAGGGACACCCGGCGAAGTCAGCTTGAGCAGCGTTTGACTGAGGCTGTTGTAGACGCCGAAAGACGCGATTCGTCGCGCGAAGGGAACCATCTCCTGCACGAACGGATTGGCCCCGCCGCCATCGAGCAGCGCCGCGACAAAATCGGCGACGGCCTTATCGTAGGCTTCGTTGGCGTTCGTCCAGCTTGTGTAGACTTTAGCTTCGTGCGTCGCCTTCGCCATGTAATCGGTCATGCGCTGTTTGAACTCGGCCCATTCCGCGCCCGTCTCGATCTGTTCCGGCAGCGCGCCGACCAGCGATTGATAGAGCAGATATTCATCGTTCGCGTCGGGCGCGGGGCTGCCATCGACCACTGTCTTATATTCGGCGTTGATACGTCGCCAGCGCTCGACCGCTGCGCCCCATTCATCCGGCAGCTCGGAAAGGACGTTAAGGCGGGCGCGCACGTCCTCGCTGCGCTTAGTATCGTGGGTCGAAGACGACAGCATGGCGTGCGGCCAGTTGTGGCGGCGGCGGGCATTGTCGCTGTGGAACTGCTCGACCGACGTGCCGAAGGTCGCCGGGCTGCCGCCAACTTCGTTGAGCGAGACGAGTCGGTTATAGATGTAGAAGGCGGTGTCCTCGACACTTTTCGCCATCGTCGGGCTGGTGACCTGCTGGAACTTCATGACGAAAGCGATCAGGCTGGCGCGGTCGGCCTCGTCGAACTGATTGAGGTTACGCAGCAGCAGCGTCTCGCGCAGGAAATTGAAGGTCGTCTGTGAAGTCTGCGGATTAAGGCGGCGCGCCTCGGCGACGGCCTGCTCGATGTAGCGGACATCGCGCTCGGAGACGCCGTCTGCGCCCGTGATGTAGGTACGGTAGATCGCCATGCAGGCGATAATCTCGCGGATCGCGCCGAGCAGCCCGTTGAGGGTAAAGTCGCGCGTATGGCGGTTCTTTTCGGAAATGCGCTCCAGTTGATGCGCCAGCGCATTGACTTCGCCCGCCAGCGATTCCTGCATGATAGCGCGCTTCGACTGGTATTCGAGCCGGTGGAACGGCGGGACGTCGCCGGTAAACTGATTGTAAAGGCGATTGAGCGCACCCTCATTAGCCGGATCGACGAACAGGCCGTTGACCAGGTTGACGAAGTCGTAGCCGGTCGTGCCATCGACGATCCACGACGGCGGCAGCGGCTCAGTTTCGTTGAGAATCTTTTCGACGATGACGTACAGCGGCGGCGTCTGGTCAGCAGGCCGGTCACGCACCCACGCCTCGGCAGCTTCCGTCAGCGTCGACTCGTCGGCGTCGGGGAAACGACGCCGCGCAACGCGGACGAGATAGGCTACCTGCAAGCGGCGGAAATACTCGGTCGGGTCCCACAGCCCGTCGGGGTGGTCGATCCGCAGGCCGTCAATCTTGCCGTCGGCGACCAGATCGAGAATCAGCGCGTGGGTGTCGTGAAAAACATCGGGCTGCTCGACGCGAATCGCGGCCATCGTGTTGATGTCGAAGAAACGGCGGTAGTTAATTTCCTCGGCGGCCACGCGCCAGAAGGCAGCGCGATACGACTGCGCGTTGATGAGCGCGTCGAGTCGGTCGAAGCTGCGCGGGCTTCCGACCACGCCGTTGATCTGTTCCAGCGCCCCGTCGAACACCGAACGAATCTCATCATCGCTCATCAGGGCGGCGAGGCGGCGCTTAATCACCTCGGTTTCGCGGCGACGGAGCGCGCGACTGTCGTCATCGGCCTCGGTGATGTCGGGGAGATAGCCGAGCGACGTCAGAATGCTCTGTAATTCCTGCACG
The DNA here is from genome assembly GCA_964652205.1 of uncultured Anaerolineaceae bacterium. GTDB lineage: Bacteria > Chloroflexota > Anaerolineae > Aggregatilineales > Phototrophicaceae > ZC4RG36. The sequence goes on from CAZZAO010000070.1 coordinate 15,702, forward strand.
CGCTCGTCAGCCTCGCCGAAGTCCGCCAGCAGTGAAGTCGCCAGACCATCAAGCAGCAGATGGTAGGTCCGCGGCGCGACCGGCAGTTTGCGGTCGGCGTAGGTCAACCAGAACGCGCCTGCCTCATAGGCCAGCCTGAGCCTGCCATTTTCAAGCACATTGCCGTACTGATCCTCGAGGATCGGCAGCAGGACGCGGTTTTCCAGCTCCGGCTTGACCGGATGCCAGTCGATGTCGAAATAGCTGGCGTAGTCGGACGCGGGGCCATTTTCAAGCACGTCCATCCACCAGCGGTTACAGTCTGAGGCAATGCCCATGTGATTGGGGACAATATCGACCACCAGCCCCATACCGCGTTCGTGCAGCGTCTCAACCAGCGCGTCGAAGTCATCCGGCGTGCCAAGCTCAGGATTGAGGTGTCCGGGGTCACAGATGTCGTAGCCGTGGGTGCTGCCGGGAACGGCGGTCAGAATCGGCGAGCTATAGAGGTGGCTGATACCGAGATCATCCAGGTAGGGAATTAACGCCCGCGCATCCCGAAAGGTAAAATCCTTCGTCAACTGAAGGCGATAGGTCGCGCAGGGGGTCTTGCGGTTACGCGCCAGTAACTCGCCGAGGTCGGCAATCTGCCGCTGAAGATCGGTGGCCCGCATTCGATTATCCTTCGTGACTCTGGCGCTGGTAGACGATGAAGCCCTGCGGTGGCAGGTCGAGTGTGGCTTCACCGTTCGACTCGACCTGGTCGGGCGTGGCAACTGCCGGGTCAGTTGAGTCGTCCGCAGCGCGCCACCGGGCCGCGCGCGAGTCAAACAGCAAGCCCCAGCGACCGACAGGCACGGGAAAACTACGACGGATCACTTTTTCATCGAAGTTAAAGATGACAAATACCTGCCCGAACTCATTTGAACGGTGGACGAACAGGACGCCAAGATCGTCGTAGCCGATGACGTTGAGGCCGCGCTTGCTCAGGTCGGCCAGCACCGGATTGGACTGGCGCAGCGCGATCAACGCGCGGTGATACTCGAACAATACCGGGCCGTTGCCTTGCTGATAACGCGAGGCATCAAGCTTTGAGTGGACAAACGTCTCCTCGCTCATCGGGTCGGGCGGCTGCTCCCCATCCTTGAGCAGATGTCCAAAAGCATCGACCCGGCCTTTACGCACCGCGTCGCACAGTTTTTGATCCTGATAGTCGGCGAAGAACTCGAACGGAGAGACTTCGCCATACTCGTCGCCCATGAAGATCATCGGCACGTAAGGCGCCATCAGCACCGCGCCAACGGCCAGCTTGAACATCTCGTAGGTAAAGAGCTTGCTCAGGCGGTCGTTCGGCATCCGGTTGCCAATCTGGTCATGATTCTGGATGAAGACGACGAAGCGACTGCCCTCGACGCCAGTCGATGACGTGCCGTGGCGGCGCTTGCGCGCCGGCGCGTACTGGCCGCTGTAGACGAAGCCTTCACGCCATGCCTTGACCAACTGGCCGAACGCGCCGTAGTCCATGTAATAGGCAAAATTCTCGTGCGTGACGACAGTGTGCAGCGTGTGATGGAAATCGTCGAGCCACTGCCCATCCATGCCATCGCCGTGTTGATCGGGGGGGCGGATCACATCGACGTCGTTGAGGTCGCTTTCAGCGATCAACTCGACGTGCCGCCCCGCCCGACTGCCGTACTCGTGGACGCGGCGACTCAACTGGCCCAAAAACGGGTCAACCGAGAAGTCGAAAATATAGTGCGTTGCGTCAAGACGCAGCGCGTCAACGTGGTATTCGTGCAGCCAGTAGAGGGCATTCTCGTAGAAGAACTCGCGGACTTCATCACTGTAAGGGCCGTCGACGTTGATAGCTTCGCCCCACGGTGTCTTGTAATTGTCGGTCGAGTACGGGCCGAAAGCGGACATGACATTGCCTTCCGGCCCAAAATGGTTGTAAACCGTGTCGAGGACGACGGCGATGCCGTGCTGATGGCAGGCATCGACCAGCCGCTTGAAGCCGAGCGCGCCGCCGTAGGTGTTGTGCGCCGCGAACAGAAACACGCCGTCGTAGCCCCAACTCCGCGCGCCGGGGAACTGATTAACCGGCATGAACTCGATGGCGTTGATGCCCAATTCGACCAGCCGGTCGAGCATCGGAATCGCGGCGTCAAAGGTTCCTTCCGGCGTGTAGGTGCCGACGTGCAGCTCATACTGAATCTGCCGGGCTAATGGCAGGCCATTCCAGCCCTCATCGTGCCAGTCGTAAGCCGAGTCGATCACCTCTGATGGGCCGAAGACGCCATCGGGCTGCGAGCGCGAAGCTGGATCAGGATAGTCGTGACCGTCGAGCCGAAAGAAGTAGCGCTGACCGGGGACGACGCCCTCAATCTCTAGATCGTAGTAGCCGCGCTCGTCGCGGACGAGCGGGATGACGCGCTCGCTGTCGCCGAGCAGCCGCAGATCAAGGCTTTTCGCTTTCGGCGACCAGACGCAAAAACGGCAGCGCCCATCGCCGAGCGGCGTCGCGCCGAGCCGCGGCGACCAATGATACATGAGATGGCCTCCCGAGTCGGGACTATTCCTGTGTTACGAATAGCATTATAGCTCAAACGAGCGTTTGTGAAAGTGAGAACGCGCTGAGTTGTCGCGCCATCGTCCAACGCTGTGACAGCCGTTATTTCAAGCGTCGCTGTGAAGGTTCCACAGAGCCAGGGTTGTTC
>CAZZAO010000070.1:18407-22381 GCA_964652205.1 uncultured Anaerolineaceae bacterium
CGATGCTTAAGCGTGCCTGAGTTCGCGTGATCGGGCTTTTGGACGTAACATCGAACGAGGCGACGGCGTCGAGACAGTCAGGCGCGTCAACGTCACAGGGCGATGCAAAATTGCGGGAGAAAACGACGTGGATCTTCATGAAGCAATCCGTTATACGGTCAGCGGCGGGCAGAAGCTGCAAGGCACGGTGATCGTTCAGGGTGCAAAAAACGCGGCGCTGCCGATGATTGCGGCGTCCTTACTGGCAAAAAATGGGCAGACGGTGCTGCGCAATGTCCCGCTGATCCGCGACATTCGCATCGCCATCGAACTGGCGCGGGCCGTTGGCGCGAAGGTCGAAATTCACGAGGACGAGAAAGTGCTGGTGATCGACGCGACCAACCTCACCAGCAGCGTCCTGCCCGCCGAGCTAACGGAGCAGATTCGCGGCTCGGTACTGTTTCTGCCACCCGTGCTGATCCGCACCGGTGAGGTCATCATCGAGGGGGTCGGCGGCTGCAACCTGGGCGCGCGTAAGCTCGATTTCCACTATCGGGGCTTCGTGCGATTAGGCGCGACCGTCAGCGAAACGCCGTCGCGGATTCACATTCAGGGCAACCGGTTCATCGGCGCGAGCATGTACCTCGATATGCCGAGCCACACCGGCACCGAGAACCTGATTACGGCGGCCTGTTTCGCCGAAGGAACCAGCGTCATCGAGAACGCAGCAATGGAACCGGAAATTGCCGACTTCGCCAGTTTCCTCAACCAGATGGGGGCGAAGGTCAGCGGCGTCGGCACGGGCTTCGTCCGCGTCGACGGGATCACGGAGCTTTCAGCGACCGATTACACCGTCATGGCCGACCGGCTCGACGCCGGGGCGCTGGCGATGGCGGTGGCCGCGACCGGCGGCGAAGCGACGCTGGTCGGCGCGAACCTGAATCATTTCGGCGTCGTCCGCGCCAAGCTCGAACAGATGGGCGTCGAGTTCAGCAGCAGCGGCGCGGTCGCGCATGTTCGCCGCACCGGCTCGCTCAAGCCGATCAACGTCATCACCTGGCCGTATCCCGGCTACGCGACCGACCTTCAGCCGCCGATCATGACACTGGCCTGCCTCGCCGATGGCATCAGCTACATCCGCGAGAACGTGTTTGAGGCTCGTTTCGCGCTCGGAGACGAGCTGAACAAGCTTGGCGCGGATATTCGCATCGAGAACGCAGCGGCAGTCATTCACGGGCCGAAGCAGCTTCACGGCGGCAGCGTCTTTGCGCGTGACATCCGCGCCGGAATTTCGCTGGTGATCGCCGGGCTAGTCGCCGAAGGCGAGACGACTATCGACAATGGTCATATGATCGACCGTGGCTATATGCACCTGCCCCGGCGGCTGGCATCGCTCGGCGCGAAGATCACGCGCGAAGTTCAGCCTGCCGGACTCGTGCCAGAGCCAGCCTGATCTCGCTCCCTCTCCACAAGCAGAGCGAGAGGGAATCAGCGGCGACATTTTTCGGTTATTTGAAGCAAAACCGCCTACTCTATGGGTGGTTTTGTTTTTTCTCAGTGCAGGTTTTCGATGATCCTGACCGGGTTGACGAGCGTGCCAATTGGATCGATGGCAATCGTTACGATGTCGCCGGGTTGCAGCGTGAAATCGTCAGGCGGGACGATACCCGTCCCGGTGAACAGCAGCGCGCCGTGCGTAAAGCGTTTGCAGCGACCGAGATAGGCTACCAGATCAGGCAGCGCGCGATGCAGGTTAGCCGTCGAGGTTGACCCACCGAAGCTATCAACGCCCGCGCGCGCAATATCGATTGTGATCGTCACGTCCGGCCAGGCGGTCGCGCCGGGACACAGCCACAGTCGAGGGCCAATAGCGCAGGCCGCCTCGTAAACTTTGGCCTGCGGCAGATAGAGCGGATTTGCGCCTTCGATATCGCGCGAACTCATATCGTTGCCCGCCGTGAAGCCGATAACCTGCATCCGGCTGTTGAGGACGACGACTAATTCGGGTTCGGGAACCGACCATCGGGCATCGTAGCGGATGCCGACGTGTTCGCCGCTCGATACGGCGTCGTGGCCGATGGACTTAAAGAAAATCTCCGGGCGCTCGGCAGAATAGACGCGAGTGTAAATCGTGCTGTTGTGCGACTCAGCTTCGCGGGCTTCCTCGCTGCGCTTGTAGGTCACGCCTGCCGCCCAGATTTCCTGCGTCCCCAGTTTTAACTGCGGCTGACCGACCTGTGCCAGCGGCTCGCGCCTGGCCGACTGAACGAGGTCGATAATCTCGTCAGCGGGAACATTGGTCAGCAGCCAGTCGAGTGACGGCAGGCTTTCATCGAGCGCATAGGTCGCGTCGCCCTGCTGAAGCACGAGCAGGTCGCTGCTGCCGTCGGAAACGTAGGTCAGAAATAAATCATCGATCATCGCCAATACCTCTCTGCCGCCAGAGTCTAAAGCCACCAGCGAAAATGTCGCAAAAGTTTAAATCATCCTTTAAGCGGCCACGGTAAACCAGCGACCAGCAGCGTCACTTCGTCGGCGGCCTGAGCGATGCGCTGGTTAGCTCGACCGAGCGCGTCGCGGTAAACGCGACCAAGTCGTGTCGGCGGGACGACACCCATACCGACCTCATTGCTGACGACCAGCCACAGCGCGTCACGACGCAAAATCGGATCAAGCAGGGCATCGGTTTCCGCCAGCGCCGCCGCAATCACGCGGTCATCGGTCGAGTCTTCCGGCAGACGCAGCAGCACGTTCGAGACGAGCAGCGTGATGCAATCGACGATGATCGTATCATAACTTGCCACCGCCAACTGCGCTGTAATCGCCGCGCCGATGGACAGCGGCGCTTCGAGCGTCGTCCAGCCCGGCGGGCGCTCGACTCGATGATGCTCAATGCGGGCGCGCATGTCGTCATCGAGGGCTTCCGCCGTGGCGACGAACAGCACCTGCCCGCCGACTTCCTCAGCCCGCTGGACGGCGTAGGTACTCTTGCCGCTGCGCGCGCCGCCGAGAATCAATGTCAGGCTCACGACCTCAACTCCCGATCAGAATGAACAACGCGCACAGCTCGGTCAGCTCGCAGATCGCGCCGTAGACGTCGCCAGTCAGGCCGCCGCCGAGTCGCCGCGCCGCCCACAGGCCGACGCCAGCGACGATGACCCACATCGCCGCCAGCGCCAGCGTCACCCGGACGCCGCCGACGATGACCAGCGGCGCGAGGATCAGCGCAGTCAGCACGACAGCGGCGATGACATCGGGTCGCCGCAGTCCCCGGCGGAAATAGGCTCCCGAACCCGCTGCGCGCGCGTTCGGGAAGGCGTAAGCTGCCAGGACCATCGCGCAGCGACCGAGCACCGGCGGGACGATCAGCAGCAGCGGCAGGACGTTGCGGAGCGCCACCCACTTGCCGAGCAGCAGCAGCGTCACGCCGACGACCGCCCACGATCCCGCGCGCGGGTCTTTCATGATCTCCAGCCGCCGCTCGACCGTGGTGGTCGAGAACAGACCGTCGCAGGCGTCGGCGAAACCGTCGAGGTGCAGCGCGCCGGTCAGCGCCACCCAGACGAGCAGCGTCAGAAAGCCGACCGCATCGCGCGGCAAAAACGTGATCGACGCCGCCAGCGCGATCAGCACGCCGATGACGAGGCCGACGAGCGGAAAATAGGTGAAGGTTCGCCCCGGCGTCCCCGCTCTGGCGCGAAGCGGCAGAATCGTCAGGAAGGCGAAAGCTCCGGCAAGGTCAGCCCACATTACGGCAAACACTCGATTTTGGAAGCGGCCCTATCGACACGCCCACGACTGTACCACGGTTGCTGAATAAGATGCATACAACCGGCCACCAAAACAAAAGGGTGAAGCCGAAACCTCACCCTTTTGAGATTTTAGGTTAACTCGTGTCTAACTGCCGGATGGCTGCGCCAGCGGATTAACCGCGCCGTTGACGCCTTCCGGCGCGGCATCGGCCTCATCGCACGCTTCGATGAAAGCGACCCAGC
>CAZZAO010000070.1:22391-28661 GCA_964652205.1 uncultured Anaerolineaceae bacterium
ATGTACAGCTCGTAGTATTCGCCGCGCTTCGCCAGCAGGCTATCGTGCGTGCCGCGCTCGACGATCTGCCCGGCCTTGAGCAGGAAAACCTGATCGGCATTGCGGATGGTACTCAGGCGGTGGGCGATGACGAAGCTCGTCCGGCCTTCGAGCAGCTTCACGAACGCCTTCTGGATCAAGCGCTCGGTGCGGGTATCAACGCTCGACGTCGCTTCGTCGAGGATCAGGATACGTGGATCGGTCAACGCGGCGCGGGCAATCGCCAGAAGCTGTCGCTGCCCCTGACTGAGGCCGCTGCCGCGCTCGCCGAGGATTGTCTGATAGCCATCCGGCAGGCGCTCGATGAAACTGTCCGCCGATGCCAGCTTCGCCGCCGCGATCACTTCCTCATCGGTCGCATCGAGCCGCCCATAGCGGATGTTGTTCATGACCGTATCCGAGAACATGAACGTATCCTGCAAGACGATGCCGATCTGCGCGCGCAGGCTGGCCGTCGTCACATCACGGACGTCGATGCCATCGATCCTGACCGCGCCGCCAGTCACATCATAGAAACGGGGCAGCAGGTTGATGATGGTCGTCTTGCCCGCGCCGGTCGGGCCGACGATGGCGATGGTCTGTCCCGGTGCAGCGCTGAAAGACACATCATGCAGCACCGGTTCGCCTGCCTTGTATTCCGCCGATACATGATCGAACTCGACCTTACCCTGAATCTGCGGCATGACCTTCGCATTCGGCTGATCGACAATCGTGATCGTCTCGTCCATCAGGCCGAAGATGCGCTCGCCGCCAGCGATGGCGCTCTGGATATTCGTCCACATCAGCGCGATCTGCTGAATCGGCTGGTTGAAGCGCTGAACGTATTGCAGGAAGGCAAAGACCGTACCGAGCGAAATGATAGCTGTGCCAAGCAGCGGCTCGTTTCGCAGCACCGACAGCCCGCCGACCACGACGACGATCCCGATGCCGACGTAGCCTAACGCTTCGAGGGTTGGCGTCAGCGCGCTGGTGAAGCTGGCCGCGCGGATGTTCGCATCCCGGTTGGCGGCGTTGGTGCGGCGGAAGTTATCAATGTTCTCGTCCTCACGGTTGAACGCCTGCACCTCACGCACTCCCGCGATGCTTTCCTGAAGGTCGGCGTTGACGCTGCCCATCTGCTCGCGGCTTTTGCGGAAGGCTTTACGCGCCTGATTCGAGAAGTAGATCGTCGCCACCGCCATGAAGGGGACGACCGACAGACTGAGCAGCGCATACGGCACGTTGTCGGACAGCATCTTGACGATGACCCAGACGATCAGCAGGGCGCCGCTGACGACCTGCATCAGGCCAAAGTTGAAGGTCTGCGAGATGGTGTCGATGTCGCTGGTAACGCGGCTCATGACATCGCCCGCTTCGTTGTCGGCGTAGTAGCCAATCGAGAGCGACTGTACTTTACGAAACAGGTTCTGACGCATCCGACGCAAAACCTGCTCGCCCGTCCAGCGCATCGAGTAGAAGGCAAGCCCGGAGAAAACCGAACCGGCAGCGAACAGTGCGGTCAGGAAAAGGACAATACTGCCCAACCCGGCGAGCTTGACGTCAAAGGTCGCGTCCGCCGGGACGGTGGCATACCAGCAGGCGCTCTGCTGCGCCGGGAACAGGTAGCAGTCAACCGCCTGGCCGATGATGTCCGGCGCAGTCACCTGCGACCAGGTCGCAACGACCAGAAAGATCAATGCCAGCACCAGGCCGAACCAGTTGGGGCGAAAATACTCCCAGAAGCGGCGCATTGTCGCGCTGAGTTCTTTCGGCTTGGACGTCTCACGATCCATCAAGCGACGTGAATCAAACATCAGTTAAGCCTCCTGCGCCGCCGACGAGGACGCCAGTTCCGGCTGTTCCGGGGCGTCACCGACAAGCTGAGAATTATAGATTTCGGCGTAGACCGGGCTAGTTTCCATCAGCTCGGCGTGCTTGCCGCGCGCGATCACCTGGCCTTTGTCGAGCACCAGAATCTGATCGGCGTTGAGCACGGTGGTGATGCGCTGGGCGATGACGAAACTGGTGCGCCCATGCATCAGGTTATCGAGCGCCTTCTGAATGTGCGCCTCGGTTTGCAGGTCAACGCTGCTGGTCGAGTCGTCGAGGATCAGCAGACGGGGATCGAGCAGCAGGGCGCGGGCGATGGCGATTCGCTGTTTCTGTCCACCGGAAAGCGTCGTCCCACGCTCGCCCACCGGAGTCTCGTAACCCTGCGGGAAGCTCATAATGAAGTCGTGAGCTGAGGCCGCTTTCGCCGCTTCGATCACGTCGTCCAGCGAGGCATCAGGTCGTCCAAAAGCGATGTTATCGCGGATGTTGCCGCCGAACAGGTTGGTTTCCTGAAGCACAATCCCGATCTGCGAGCGCAGGCTGTCGAGCGTGACGTCGCGGATGTCGCAGCCGTCGATCAGCACCGCGCCTTCTGACGCATCGTAGAAGCGCGGGATCAGGTTGATGATGGTCGTCTTACCGCTGCCAGTCGCGCCAAGCAGCGCAATCGTCTGGCCGGGCAGCGCCTCGAAGCTGACGTTCTTCAGCACCGGCTCGCCGGAGCCGAAATAACGAAAGGTAACATCCCTGAACTCGACGTGACCCTGAATGGCCGGGAGCGGCTTCGCGTCCGGTCGGGACGAGACGTCGCTTTTGGCGTCGAGAATCTCAAAGATTCGCCCGGCAGATGCCGACGCCTGCGACATCAGTGAAATGATAAAGCCAAGCTGGCCGAGCGGGAAGAAGACGTAGAGCACGTACAGGCTGAACTTCTGGTAGCCGCCGAGGTCGAGCTGGCCCTGAAGGATTTGCTGACCGCCGAAGTAGAGCAGGATCGCCTGCCCCAACTGCGCGACCAGAAAGACGAGCGGGAACAGGAAGGCGAACGTCCGACCGATCTTCAGACTCTGATCGTACAGATCGTCAGTCGCCTTATCGAAACGTTTCTGCTCATACGGCTCGCGCGTGAACGCCTTAACGACCTTGATTCCGGCCAGGTTTTCCTGAAGGATCGTATTGAGGCGCGAGAGGCGAATCTGCACCTGCACGAACAACGGCTGGCTGATCGCGCCGAAGGCCATAAACAGGACGACGGCAATCGGCAGAATCGGCAGAATCGTCAGCGTCAGCCGCCAGTTTGTGGCGAACAGGACGATCAGCGCGCCGATCAGCAGCAGGAAAGCCTGCGCCGCCATCACCAGACCCTGCGCGATGAACATACGAACTTTTTCGACGTCATCCGTCGCGCGGATCATCAGTTGACCGGTCTGGTTGCGGTCGTGGTAGCTGAACGAGAGCCGCTGAATCTTGGAGAAGATTTCGTTACGGAAATCGAAGGCTAACCCCTGCGATGTCGTCTCAGCCATGAACGCCTGAAGGAACGAGAAAATGGCGCGAACGGCGGCGAACATCACGATAAACAGGGCGGCGTTCACCAGCAGCGACTCGGCGCTGATCGAGGTCAGCTTCAACTGATCGACCGTCGAGCCTGCCGTCCGCGCAGCGAAGCCCTGCGCCAGCGCAGGCAGGCTGAGAATAGCATGAGCGCGGTAGCCGTTAGTCACGGCATCAATCATGTTCTGAACGAGCTGCGGCACAGCGAGCTGCGCCAGTGTCGCAATGACCAGAGCGCTGTAGGCAATGGCAGTGGAGCGACGCTGCTGACCTAAATAGCGAATAGCGCGAATCAGACCGGCGTTACTCTGCTTCGGTCTCTTTCCCTGCCCCCCGTAGGGTCGTGCGGCTTGTGCTTGCAATTTCTATCCCTCTTCTCTGGCTGTCAATCAGTCCCGCTGCGGCGTCGCTGGTAAGGGCGACGGCGAATGGCATGAGACTGCATCCCCCAACATTTTGGCCCACCTTCGTGTTTTGGCGGGTTGGGCGCGTCCATCGCGTCATGGCCGGCGTGCCTCAACCGCGCTTCGACGCCGGTCAGAATCGCCTCGCCGTTCGGCAGGGTTTTCATCAGCTCGCGCAGTTGATCGAGCAGCGCCTGGGTGCGTTCCAGCCCGATGACGTTCAGGCCATGATAGAGCGGGTCCTGGTCGTCGAGCAGTGGCACCGCTGTCACCAGCTTCTTTCCGGCAGCCGTCAGCGTCAGCGGCACGCGGCGGCGATCCTTCGGATCGCGCTTGCGGACGACCAGCCCTTTGCGCTCCAGCGAATCGACCACCGGAACCAGCGTCGATGGGTCGAGGACGAAAATCCGGCTCAGGTCGCTGATCGTCTGCTCCTCGCGCATCAGCGTCCTCAGAACGCCCAGTTGCAAGCCGCTGACCGGCATTGCGGCGCTGCTCAGGCGCCGCTCCAGTGAATGCTCGGAGACGCGCGCCAGAATTGAAAGCAGGATGCGCGTCTCTCGAGCGAGCGTGGTGAAGTCGTCCGACTCCATGTGGTACACCAATCTGTTGAAACCAAATCGTTTGCGTACCAACTATATGCCTGTTATTTTGGCGAGTCAATAGGATTGTCCTGAAAATGGATCAAGCGGGTAGAAGCAAGTTTTTCGTCCGTGACGGCACACAGAAACGCTATACGTGACGACGATCTATCGCGTTGCAAACAGGCCGTAAAGACGGGAACGAGGCGCAAATCGCCGCGCTCCGTTCCCGCCTTTTATGCCGCTTGCTGGCGAACTGTGAAACCGCCTACTTCGGCGCAGCGATCTGATAGCTGTAGCGGAACCGATTATCCGGGTCAACTTTCGCCTTGACCTGTCCCAGTCGCTCGAACGAGTCGCCATAAGCGTCCTGAGTTCGCTGGCTGGCTTCGACACCGGTCATAAAATTCTGATAGACGCCGCCGCGCACATAAGGTTTGAGCGCGACTCGGAGTTCAGCAATTTTGGCCGCGACGGCTTCGCGCATCGGCGGCACAACGGCGAGGCCCGCCATCTGGAAATAGAAACCGGCATCCCGATTCCCGGTCGCCGCCGTTCGGTCGTCAACACGCGCGACCGCCCCACCCGCGTGGCGCAGATCGACGTACAGCAGCGGCGTCTGCGGGTCAGTGATGGCGTTGGCGATGATCGACAGCGCCTCATCGCTCAGCGAGTCGAACATCTCGCTCGACGCATAGCTGGCGGTCGGCGTGGTCGGATCGCTGGTGATGACGCCGATTTCCGCGAACGGCATCTCGTGGAAGCTGTTCGCCGTCGGCGCGCGCCAGTCGAGCCACGGCTGAATCAGCGCCGCGCCATGCTCGGCAGGCCCGGCGTAGGCGGCGCGGACGTTGACCATGATTTGCCCGCGCAGATGTTCGGGAAGCTGAGGGATATTCGGGAACCTGATGATGCCGACCATCGACGTCAGCTCATCAGGCGCGGTCCTGGCCCACTCACGGAAGAATCGCAGCACGTCGAGCGCGGACTCACCGGGATAGATCAACGCGCCGCCGTAAACCTTCGCTACCGGATAGAGATCAAACTCGATGGCTGTCACGACGCCGAAGTTGCCGCCGCCACCGCGCAGCGCCCAGAACAGGTCGCCATTTTCGTCGGCGCTGGCGTGGCGCAGGACAGCGTCCGGCGTGACAATATCGACCGAGCGGACGGCATCGACCGCCAGACCGTACCGCCGCGCCAGCCAGCCGATGCCCCCGCCGAGCGTGTAGCCAACCACGCCGATCCGCGGCGCGGTTCCCATCAGCGGCGCGAGACCGTGCGGCGCGGCCTGATCGAGGACATCCTGCCAGAGCGCGCCCGCTTCGGCACGGGCGCGCCGCGCGGTCACGTCCACGCGCACGGCATTCATCCGCGACGGAACGATCAGCAGCGCGCCGTCGGCAGGGTGCTGAATGCCGTGGCCGGTCAACTGCACGGAAACACCGAGGTTCTGCTCGCGGGCAAACTGGACGCCCGCGACGATGTCCCGCGCGCTGGCAGGCAGCAGGATCAAGGCCGGGTGCTGGTCAATCAGCAGGTTAAAGCCTCGGCGCGTCGTCTCGTAGTCGGCGTTGTCGGGCGTCAGCACGCTGCCCGCGACCTGCGCGCTGAGATGCTGGATTGCTTCGTCTGTCCGGGTATAAGCCATTGCCTTTGCTCCCATGCCTGAGTTGCGTTACAACTTTCCTGATCGGGGGAAAATTATGGCGCGCCGCAAGGTTCGCAAATCGTTCAAAAGACCGATCTCTACCTGTCCATAAGAACAGGCGTGCGGATTATCATCCTCTGTAAGAGGAAATACAAGGCTACTTGCGAGAAATTGCAGGACACACGCATTAAATTTGATCGGAGTTTCAAGAAAGCTCATATCGACTTAT
>CAZZAO010000071.1:0-28660 GCA_964652205.1 uncultured Anaerolineaceae bacterium
CTTTCCGCAAGCTTACCCGACTTTCCCTTCTCTTGAAGACGCGATTGCCCTGATCGCCTGGAAGCAATTTCTTGACAAAGCAGGCTTTATAATAGTATTTTGGATAAGCGCGTTCCTAAAACGTTTTAGAAGGGGACGCTCGATTTTGTGGTTCTTTCCTAAAACGTTTTAGTTAACCTGAATTACGCGCAGTCCGTTTTGGTCACTTGTGTCGGCAATCCCATTGGATCAGTGGTCGTCCGCTTGCAGGATGGCTGTGACGCGGGCTTTGATTGATGACAAAACAGAAGCAGCCGACCATCAAAAATATTGCCAGAGAGGCCGGTGTCTCGATCTCGACGGTGTCGAACGTGCTCAACGGCAACACCGAGGAGATGAGCGCCGATACGCTGGCGCGCGTTCAGCAGATCATCGAGCGGCTGAACTACCGGCCTAATCTGGTCGCGCGCGGTTTAGTGACGCGGCGCACGGCGACAATCGGGCTGATTCTGGCAGAGATCGAGACGCCGCTGTTTCTTCAGGCGCTGACGGCGATTGAACGGGACGCGCGTGTGGCCGGTTACAACCTGCTGCTGGCCCATGCTCGCACCGACGAGGAAGAAGCCGATTCGCTCAAGCTGCTGCTTGAAAAACAGGTCGAGGGTGTGATTTTGCTGCCAACGTCGGAATTGAAGGACGAAACCGACCTGCGCGAGCTTCGGCGGGCGCAGACACCTGCCGTGATTGTCAATCGCTCGACGCGCCACGCCGATTTTGACCAGATTAACTGGGATAACGGTGGGGGCGTGGCCGCCGCTGTCGATCACCTGGTTGCGCTCGGCCATGAGCGTATTGCTCATCTTCTGGGGCCGAGCGTCCGCCTCGGTACCCAGGATCGCCTCAACGGTTTCAGGCGCGGCCTGAGCCGCAATAACCTGCCGCTGCGCGAGGAATATCTTGAGAACGGCGATTACACCGCTGCGTCGAGGCTGTGGCAGGACTCGACGCGCCGCCTGATGGCGCTGGCGGAGCCGCCGACGGCCATCGTTGCCTCGGACGACATGGTGGCAGCGGTCGTTATCCAGACGCTTCAGGAGTTGGGGCTGAACGTCCCGCATGACGTCTCGGTGGTTGGCATCGACGATCAGCCGTTCCTGTCCTTCCTGTCGCTGACGACGGTCAGGCTGCCGGTGGTCGAAGCGAGCCGACGCGCGACCGAGATGCTGCTGCGTCGCATTGCCCAGCCTGATACGCCGACTGAGCATATTCTGCTGTCCTGTCCGCTGATCGAGCGCCGAACGTCGGGGCTGGCGGCGTCCTGAACGAGCAACTTTTGGGCGACTTTACCGATGGAGATCAGAGAACCTCATGAAAGTGATCGCGCACAAACTTAAAGACCGGGCCTTCGATAACTGGCTGACCGAAGTGGCGGGGCATTGGAAAATTACCGACCTGCGCGCCGACGAAGGCTACAACAACGACTGGATTTCATTCGACTCGCTGGCCTGGGATGCGGAGCGCAAGCGGGTTTATATCGGGCTGGCGACGATCAACACTGACATCTTCCACACTTTCGACCCGGCCACCGGCCAGTTTGAGTCGCTCAACTTTCGCCGTGTGAGCGATAAGTTCGACGTCAAGTTTCATCGCTCGCTCGAAATAGATGACGATGGCACGGTCTACGCGGCAACGGCGCTGCTGCATGACATGGATGAGCAGCAGCAGGCCAAAGGCGGCAAGCTGCTGCGTTACGACCCGGTGACTGACCAGTATACGCTGCTCGGCGTGCCGGTCGCCTCGAACTATATCCAGTCGATTGTGCTCGACCGCGCGAATCGGATCGTCTACGGTTTCAGTTACCCGGCGGAGATTTTCTTCCGCTTCGACCTCGATCAGGGCAAAGTGACCGAGACGGCCTATATCGGCAACGGCGTGATGCTTTGTCAGCCGCACTGCGCCGTGCTCGACAGACAAAATCGTCTCTGGGCGACGTGGGGCGAGACTCGCGCTTACGAGAATGATCCCGGCCCGGTGCCGATTCGGATTTTCAGCTACGACCCGAAGACCAGCGAATTCACCTGGTATCAGCATGGCTTTCCCGTCAGCGGTCACGGCGACCGGGGCCGCGTCGATCATATGTTTCTCGGCGCGGACGGCCTGATCTACGTCGGCACGACGACGGGCATCCTTTGTCGGCTCAATCCAGCCAGTGCCGAGGTCGAGTATCTGGGGAAGCCGTTCCCCGGTGATCGTCTGGCCGGGCTGATGCAGGCGTCGAACGGCCTGATCTACGGCGCAGGCAATGCCGGTTTCGATGCCGGGCATAAGGGGACGTCGCGGCTGTTCGAGTTCGACCCGAAAACGAACGCCTTCAAAGACCTCGGCCCGATCTGCGACTCGACGATTGACGCTGCGCCGAACTGCATTCATATCCTGGTCGAAGGCGATCATGGCACGATTTACGCCGGAGAAAATGACAACATCTGGCGCTCGTCCTACCTGTGGGAAATTCACGTCTGATCTGAGGAGAAAACTGCTGTGACGCTCGTCGTCGATGGACACTGTCATCTCGGAATCGGGCATGATTATCGCCAGACCGAAGATGACCTGTTTCGTGAAATGGATCAGTACGGCATCGATAAGGCCGTCATCTGCCCGGTCGACCGCTGCATTGCCGTCGATAACCGCGAGGGCAATGATACGGTACTCGACGCGGCTAAACGTCACCCTGATCGGCTCTACGCTTTTGCCACGGCCAACCCGTGGTACGGCGAGCGGGCCGTAACTGAAGTCCGCCGCGCGCTCGGCGAGGGCGCGCGCGGAATCAAGCTTAACCCGGCGCTGCAAGGCTTCCTGCTCTGCGATGAGCTGGTCAATCCGCTGGTCGAACTGGCCGAAGAAACGAATGTGCCGATGTATTTTCACACCGGCACGCCTGCCTATGCCCAACCGACCCAGCTCACCGAGCTGGCGCTGCGCTATCCGCGCGTCCGCTTTATCATGGGTCACATGGGCAGCACCGATTTCAAGCTCGAAGCGGTGACAGCAGGCTCGGTCGCGCCGAATATTTACCTCGACACTTCGTGGATCATGCCGGACATCGTCCTGCGCGCTGTGGCGACGGTCGGCGCGAAGCGTGTCCTGTTCAGCTCCGATTCGCCGCTGAGTACGGTACGGCTCGAAATTCACGCGCGGCAGGCGACGCCCCTGAGCGCTGAAGACAACGAGCAAGTCATGGGCGGGACGATGCTTCGCCTGCTGGGAGAACTGCAATGACCGTCATTGACGTCCACACGCACATGCCCGGCGTCCATGTGACCGGGATTACCGGGCATCAACAGCAGGAATTTCTCGACCTGATGGACAGCAATGGCGTCGATCAGGCCTGGGTGTTCACGCTCGACGGCCTGTTTTTCGACCCGGTTCCCTATAACGATCTGCTGCTTCAGTTCTGCTCGGCCAGCCCGGAGCGGCTGATTCCCTTCTGCACCATTCACCCGCGCTATCCGAACGCCGTCGAGGAGCTGCGCCGCTGCGTCCTCGATCTGGGGATGCGCGGCCTCAAGCTGCATCCGTGGACGCAGGCTTTTTCGCCTAACGACGCCATGATGGACCCGATTGGCGAGGAATTGAGCAGCCTCGGTATTCCGGTGCTGTTCCACGACGGCACGCCGCCGAACTCATCGCCAATGCAGGTGGCTTACTTCGCCATGCGTCACCCGAAAGTGCCGGTCATCCTCGGCCACGCGGGCCTGCATGACCTTTGGAAAGAAGCGGTCTACGCCGCCATGCGCTATCCGAATATCTACCTGTGTCCATCGGGGATGCCGCCCTATGGCATAACCTACGCGCTCCGGCATGTGCCAATTGAGCGCTTCATGTTTGGCTCTGACGCTGGCTTCGGCCATCCCTACTGGCAGAAGTTTCAGCTTGAGAAGGCGCGCACCCAGAACTTGAGCGCCGAAGATGAGCGGCTGTTCCTCGGCGGCAATGCCGAACGGCTGCTGGAGCAGAAAAGGTAATCCCTCATGTCGGAGCCGCTTTTAGTAGTGTTTTAGCCTGTTAATGAAAGGAGCTGACCGAGCCAGTTGTCCCGTGAGCGCACACTATTGCCAGCCTGCTATTTTAAGAGAGGACTCGAACGCGATGCGCAAATCACTACGTTATGTCGGAATGATGGTCGGCCTGACCCTGATCCTGTCGATGTCGATGGTTGCCAGAGGGCAGGGCAGCAAGGTTGTTTATTACAGCATGTTCAGCGAGGGTGAGCTGCACCAGCAGGCCCTCGCCAAAGCAATTGAAGGCTTCAACGCCGCCAATCCCGATACGCCGGTTGAGGCGACCTGGGCGGGCCGCGACAACCTGACACAGCTTCAGAGCCTGCTGGCGGCGGGCGATCAGGTTGACATCGTCGATCACTCTGACGACCGCGTTTATAACGCCGTCGTGGCGTCTGGCCTGGCGCTGCCGCTGGACAGCTACCTCGACGCGCCTGCCTATGGCAGCGAGACGCCGTGGAAGGACACCTTCGTTCCCGCCGCGCTGACCATCGGCAAGTCGCCGGTCGATGGCAAGACTTACATGATCCCGCGCGAGGACTATATTTCGGCCTACTTCTACAACACTGCCGTCCTCAAGGATGTCGGCATCACGCCTGCCGTCACCGGCATGAGCTACGACGATTTCACCGCGATGCTCAAGGCGATTCAGGACAAGGGTGTTACGCCGCTGGCCGCCGACGGCACCGTTAGCTTCTACAACAACTGGTACACGACCTACCTGCAAATCCGTCTGGCCGGTGTCGATGCCTACCGCGCCGCCGCCTACGACAAGACCGGTGAAAGCTGGAAAGCGCCGGAATTCCTCAAGGCCGCGCAGATGCTCCGCGCGCTTCAGGACGCGGGCGATTTCCAGAAGGGCTTTGAAGGCTCGGTCTGGCCTGCGGCTCAGGTGCAGTGGGTCAACGGCAACCCGGCCATGATCTTCATGGGCGCCTGGCTGCCCGCCGAAATGAAAGCGCAGATGCCCCCCGGCTTCACGTCCGATATGTTCGCCTTCCCGAACGTTGAGGGTGGCAAGGGTAACGACGTGGTCGAACACTGGGCGAACGTCTTCGCCGTGATGAAGGACAGCACCGTTCCTGACGCGGCGGTGAACTTCCTCAAGTACGTCATGTCGCCGGACGTGGTCAAGACCCTCGTCGCCAATGGCACGCCCGTGCCGATTGTCGGCGCGCCCGTCCCGCCCGGTCTGGAAAATCAGTACAAGATTCTTGGCGCGAGCACGACCATCATCCCGGCGCGCGCTGGCCTGAACACCGAGATTGCCGAGTACATGAACAACGTCTATAACGTCTGCACGGACAGGTTCTTCCAGCTTCAGGATACGCCAGAAGCTTACGTCGAGTGTCTGGCGACGTCGAGCGCGGCTTACTGGTCGGCGCACCCGGAGATCACGCAGCCAGCGTCGTAAGCCGCGCCGTAGGCGGTCTTCCGTAGGGGCGCGATTGATTGCGCTCGCCGCATGGACAAACGTTTCACACACGTCGCCCCTCTCCCCAGTCTATACAAGGAGAGAGGGGCCGGGGGTGAGGGGGGAGAGGACTCCCCGCGCTCTCCAATTTTCTAAACAGGCCACTGAGAAAGGAGCGCCCCTATCGTGACGAGCAGACCGGGACAACGCCGAATGGCGCTTTACTTCATCCTGCCTGCCTTCCTGATCTATACCGCGCTGTTTATCTACCCGGCGATTCAGGCGCTGTGGGTCAGCCTGCACAACTGGACAGGCTTCACCAAAGACATGGTCTTTATCGGGCTGGGCAACTATACCGAAATGGCGCGCGATCCGATCTTCTGGGGCGCGCTTGGGCGGACGCTGATTATCGCGGTCGCTGGCGGCATCGGCGTCTTTGCCTTCGCCCTGTTCTTCGCCAGCGCCTTCCAGCTTGACCTGAAGGGCAAGCGCTTCTTTCGCTCGCTGATCTTCTTCCCGATTGTCGTCCCCGGCATCGGCATCGGCCTGATCTGGCAGTTTATCTATAACAACCAGTGGGGGCCGCTGTCCAACTTCCTCAAAGGGGTTGGCCTCGGCGCGCTCGATCAGACCTGGCTGGGGCCGAACCTGATTGTTCAGTCACTGACGGTGGCGATCATCTGGACGTATGTTGGCTACTACATGGTCATCCTGTCGGCGGGCATCGATAAGATTCCAAAGACTTATTTCGAGGCCGCGCAGATCGATGGCGCGACTCACTGGCAGCAGTTTTTTCGCATCACGCTGCCGATGATTAAGGATGTGTTCGTGGTGGCGTTGACCCTGTGGGCGATTGGCGCGCTCAAGATTTTTGACCTGATCGTTGCCACGACCTTCCCCGCGCCGCAGCCTTCAACCTATACGCTGACGATCTACGTCTGGGTGCAGGCTATCGGCGGCTATACGCCGACGTTCCGGCTCGGCTATGGCACTGCCATCGGCGTCGTCCTGCTGATTCTGGTTATCATCGCTTATGGATTGATTCGCCTGCTCGCGCCACGTTTTTCGATGGAATATTAAGGAGACTGGCCCGATGGCGGAATTGACCATGCCGGTTCAATCGGTGCAGACCACAGCCCAAAAGAAGCCTTCGTCGCCGCGCCACTGGCCGTATTACCTCGTGCTGATTACCTGGTCAGCGCTGACGATTCTGATCCTGATCTGGCTGGTACTTTCCTCGCTCAAGACCAATCAGGAAGTTTTTGGCAGTCCGTGGTCGCTGCCTGGGACGCCGATTGCGGCGGCGGCGGCCAATTATGGCAAAGCCTGGACGCTGTCGAAGATGGGCAACTTCTTCGGCAACAGCGTCATCGTCACGACCCTGTCGGTGCTGATCGTGGTGCTGGTGTCTGCGCCCGCGTCCTACGCCCTGAGCCGAATCAGCTTTCCGGGGCGCACCATTCTGTCGTACTATTTCGTCGCTGGCATGGGTCTGCCGCTGCAACTGATTATGATCCCGCTGTTCGTGCTGCTCTCGCGGCTGCGGCTGGCGAACACCACGCAGGGCCTGATTATGGCTTACGTGGCCGTCTCGATCCCGTTTACCGTGCTGCTGCTGACGGGTTTCTTTCGGACGCTGCCGAGTGAGCTTGAAGACGCGGCAGCCATCGACGGCTGCTCGGAAGGCGGTATCTTCTTTCGGGTGATGCTGCCGCTGGCCGGGCCGGGCCTGATGACGGCGGTTGTGCTGAATTTCGTCACTATCTGGGACGAGTTCCTGCTTGCCATGCTGATTATCAGAAATGATGCCTTCAAGACGATGCCGATTGGCATTTATGGCCTGCGGATGTCGATGCAGTACACGGCGGACTGGTCAGCGCTGTTTGCGGGGATCGTCATCGTGCTGGTTCCGAATCTGATCTTCTACATTCTCTTTTCAGATCGTATCGCTTCCGGGCTGACGCTGGGAGCAGAAAAGTAGCTGATGAGCAAGCTTTATTTTTCCGAACAGGGCCTCGTCATGCCCAGCGTCGGCGAGGAACTGACTGACTATCGCCGCGCGCGCAAGCTGCTCGACCTGCCTGCGACGCGCGAACCGGCGACCGTCTACCTGCTGGCGCGCTCGTATGCCGGGAACAGGCTGCCGCTGCGCGTGGCCGTCAACGGAACCGAGCTGCCGGGCATCCAGCCGGACAAGGCAGACATCTACTTCTGGTGGGAGCTTTCGGTTCCGCCGACTCATCTGGTCGAAGGGCGTAATATCTTTGAGTTCTGGACGGATTCACCCGCCATGAACTCGTGGTCGCTGGCGCTGGAAAACGGCCACCGCGAACCGGCGAGCTATGTCAGCACCGATTTCGGCGAAACCTGGCGCAATGAGAAGCTCGGCTATCATAACGTCGGCCTGGGCGAGTATGTCGTCCGCGTCCGGCTGGCCGAAGGGCAGGATGCGCCGCCGCCGCCGATGGTCTGGGAAGACCGCGATCATCCCCGCTTGCAGCGCCTGTGCGCCGGTCTGCCCGCCGAAGTTCTCAGGCCGGGGCCAACGCTCGACCGCGTCCGCGCGCTGCAAAGTATGATCTGCCAGAGCTGGGAGTACCGGCATACCGGCGGCGGGACGCAGTATGGGCCGTGGGACGCCGAGACGATCATGGCGTGGGGCAAGGCGAAGGTGGGGCATAACAGCCGTCCGCCGATTGTCATGTGCGTCCACTATGCCGTAACGATGGTCAGCTACGCGATTGCAGCGGGGCTTCCGGCGCGGGCAGCGATCTTTACCGGCGACATCAACGGCTTCGACGGCCATTTCACCGCCGAAGTCTGGTTCGACGACCTGCATAAGTGGGTGATGGTCGATCCGACCGTCGATGTCATCCTGTTTAAGGACGACGTGCCGTTATCGGTGACGGAAATCCAGCAGTTGGGCGGCGACCTCAAGCCGTACATCCGCTACGGACGCGGGACGGCCTACCAGCTCGAAAACCCGGTCATCGAGGCGTGGATTCCTCAGAACCTCGAACGCGGCCTGTGCTTCCGCCATCGCAGTCTGTGGCCGCGCGCCGACCTTCTCGCCCATCCTGAGTTCTCGCCGCCGGGCCACGGTGAGAGTGCCTACAGCGAAACCAATCTCGTCTGGGAGACGCGCGATCTGAACGACGGCTTCGGCATGTTCCCGTTCTTCGGTCGGGCGGACTATTTCGATGCGCCGCCGCAGGGATTCTAGGCGATGGTGACTTCGATTGATTCTTCACGCGGCCCGCTCGCGCTGGTCAACGGGCGCATCATCCTGCCGGATCGTGTGGCCGACGGTCAGGTGCTGCTGATCGACGGCGGTGAAATCGTCGCCGTGACGGCGCGCGACGCGCTCGGCGCGGACGTGGCGACGGTCGATGTCGGCGGGCGCTGGATCGCGCCGGGGCTGATCGACATCCATACGCATGGCGCGGTCGGTCACTCCTTCAACGAGCCGACTGCCGAGGCATGGAGCGCGATTACCTGCGAGAACCTGAGCCGCGGCGTGACCTCACTGCTGGCGACGATCTCGACCGCGCCGCTCGATAATCTGCTCGATTGTCTGGCCTTCACGGCGGAATGGATGAACAGCCCGCGCGACGGCACGCCAGTCATCGGCGCGCATCTCGAAGGGCCGTACTTCTCCTACGCGCAGCGCGGCGCGCAAGACCCGTCGGCCATGCGCGCGCCCGACGACGGCAGCGCCGACCGCATCCTTGAGCATCACGCCATCATGCGGCAGATGAGCTACGCGCCGGAGCTTTCCGGCGCGCTGGCCCTGACCGAGCGGCTGGTGAAACTCGGCATCGTCCCGGCGGCGGGCCACAGTTCGGCGACTGACCGTGAGGTGGCAGCGGCGATGAAGGTCGGGCTGCGGCACACGATCCACATCTGGAGCGGACAATCGACGACCATCCGTGAGGGGCCGTGGCGCGTGCCGGGGCTGCTTGAAGCGACGCTGGCTTTTGATGGCCTGACTGCCGAGATGATCTCGGACAACCGCCACCTGCCGCCGACGCTGATGAAGCTGGCCTACAAGTGTCTGGGGCCGGATCGGCTGTGCGCGATTTCCGACGCGACCAACGGGGCCGGGCTGCCTGACGGCACGGTGTTCTCGATGGGGGCGATGAGCTACGACATTCATGATGGCGTCGCTATGATGCTCGACCGAAGCGCGTTCGCGGGCAGCTCGACGCTGCTCAACCAGATGGTGCCGATTCTGCGCGATGCTGTCGGCATCCCGCTGGTCGAGGCGCTGCGGATGGCGAGCCTGACTCCGGCACGGGTGATCGGTGTGGATCGGCGTAAGGGCAGCCTCGAAGCGGGCAAGGATGCTGACGTCGCCGTGTTCGAGGATGACTTCCGCGCGTGGCGGACGATGGTCGGTGGACAATGGGCGTATCAGAGGCCGTCTTAACCGATGGCGGACGATCACGCTGCGCCGCCAGCCCTCACCCCTGGCTCCTTTCCCGGAAGGTGAGGGGAGAGAAAGGCGACAGGTTATTCGTTGAGGCTTGATCCACCAGGCCGGTGCATTATCATCATGTTGTTTCGACTATCAGGTTCGTAAGCTCAAGACCGGGCATGATCCGTCATGCCCTCACAACAGACTGCTGTTCGCTCGCCAGGAACGGCATATCAACCAGCGTGAGTATTGGAGACCTTTCAATGACCTTTTCAACCAGGGTTGACCAGATGGACGTGACGGTGTACGACTCAAATGAGGCGCTCGGCAGGGCGGCGGCGGCGGATTTCGCGGCCATCGTCAAGGCAGCAGTCGCCGAGCGCGGTGAAGCGGCGGTCATTCTGGCAACCGGCAACTCGCAGCTTTCGTTCGTCAACGCGCTCGCCGAGCAAACCGACATCCCGTGGAGTCAGGTGTCCGTTTTCCACATGGATGAATACCTCGGCATGAGCGACCAGCATCCAGCCAGCTTCCGCAAGTTCCTGAATGACAAGATCGGCGACCGCTTCCATCCGCGCAAGGTCTACGGCGTGGGCGGTGACGCGCCCAACACGCAGGCCGAACTGGATCGCTATACTGCGCTGCTGCGCGAGCATCAGCCGGTGGTGTGCGTGCTTGGCATCGGCGAGAACGGGCATCTGGCCTTCAATGACCCGCCCGCTGACTTCGAGACGGACAACCTGATTCACGTCGTCAACCTCGACGTCATCTGCCGCAGTCAGCAGGTCGGGGAAGGGCATTTCGCCAGCCTCGATGACGTGCCAAAGCAGGCGCTGTCGCTGACCATCCCGGCGCTGCTTCAGCCCGCGCACGTCATGGCGCTGGTGCCGGAAGGGCGCAAGGCGAAAGCGGTCAAGGCATCGCTCGAAGGCCCGGTGACGAACATGGTTCCCGGCTCGATTCTGCGCACGCAGCCTCAGGTCAAAATGTATCTCGATCCTGACTCCGCCTCACTGCTGCAACTGCCGACCAGCGAGGCGCAATGAAAATCACCGCCATCGAGCCGTTCATCCTGCATGTGCCGGTGACGCGCAGCCAGATCGCCGACAGCACGCACAGGATCAACGCCTGGGGCGCGCCCGGCGTCATCATCCGCACCGATGAGGGGATCAGCGGCTGCGGCTACACCGGTACACACGCTCACCTGCCGACGGATAGGCTGATTACAAGCTGTATCGCCGACAGCTACGGCCCGCTGCTGATCGGCGCTGACCCGCTTGAAGTGCAGGCGCTGTGGGACAGGCTCTATCACTATCCGCCGCTGCAATGGGTCGGGCGAGGCGGCATTACGCATCTGGCTCTGAGCGCGGTCGATATTGCCCTGTGGGACATCAAGGCGAAGGCGGCGGGTGTGCCGCTGTGGAAGCTGCTCGGCGGCGGCGAGACCAGGACTGTACAGGCCTACAATACCGACGGCGGCTGGCTCAACTGGACGCTTGACCAACTGCTGGCCGATACACAGCGGCTAATCGAGGAAGGGTATCAGGGCGTCAAGATCAAGGTCGGCAGCCCTGACCCGCGCGATGACCTCGAACGGATCGCGGCGGTGCGCCAGGTGATCGGCCCACGGATTCAACTGATGGTCGATGCCAACGGGCGCTGGAACCTGCCGACGGCCATTCACGTTGGCCGTCATTTCGTCGATTACGATGTGGCGTGGTTCGAGGAGCCGATCTGGTACGACGACATCAACGGTCACGCGCGGCTGGCGCAGGCGATTCAGACGCCGATTGCGCTCGGCGAGCAGCTTTACACGCTCGATAACTTCCGCGACTTCATCGCAGCGGATGCGGTGCATTACGTGCAGGCGGACTGCGTCCGGCTGGCGGGCATTACCGAATGGTGGCGCGTGGCGGAACTCGCCCACGCGCATCATCTGCCGGTGGTGGCGCACATCGGCGATATGATGCAGGTTCATCTGCATCTGGCAATGGCTCACCCTGCCTGCGCGTTACTGGAGTATATTCCGTGGCTGCGCGACTGTTTTGAAGAACCGGCCACAGTCGAGCATGGATTCTTCCGCCGTCCTGTCTTGCCGGGGGCCGGGACGACGCTCAACGCGACAGCGTTAGCGAGGTATGGCGTTCGATGAGCGAAAACAGCCTGAAACCAGCCGACTTCCTGAACGGACAATTTGGCCTGTCGGGGAAAATAGCGATTGTGACCGGTGCAACCGGCGTGCTCGGCGGCGCGATGGCGCGCGGGCTGGCAAAAGCCGGGGCGAAGGTCGCTATCGTCGGGCGACGCGCCGAGCTGGCTGAGAAAGTCGCGGCGGAGATCGTCGCGGCGGGCGGTCAGGCGATAGGCGCTCCGGCAGATGTCATGTCGCATGATGAGTTGGTCGCGCTGCGCGACCGCGTCCTTGACCAGTGGGGCAGGATCGACATCCTGATTAACGCGGCGGGCGGTGGCAGCCCGAAAGCGACCGTCACGCCTGACCAGTCGTTCTTTGACTTCGACCTGAGCGGGATCACCGACAATATCGACCTGAACCTGATCGGCACGATGCTGCCGTGTATGGTGCTCGGCGCGCCGATGGCCGAGCAGAAATCAGGTTCGATCATCAATATCTCGTCAATGGCCGTGCCGCGAGCAATGACGCGGTCGGTCGGTTATTCGGCGGGCAAGGCGGGGATGGAGAACTTCACCCGCTGGCTGGCCGTCGAGCTGGCGCTGAAGTATGGCGAGGGGCTGCGCGTCAATGCCATCGCGCCCGGATTCTTCCTCGGCGACCAGAACCGACGCCTGCTGACCAACGAGGACGGCAGCCTGACGGAACGTGGCGCGCTCGTCATTCACCACACCCCGGCGCGGCGCTTCGGCGAGGCCGAGGAACTGGTCGGCGCGGCTATTTTCCTGAGCAGTCCGGCGGCGGCGTTCGTCAATGGCGCGGTGCTGATGGTCGATGGCGGCGTCAGCGCCTTCAGCGGTATCTAAATACTCGCACCCTTCAGGCCCCTGGCGCGATTTTTCGCGCCTTTTTATGTTCCTTCGAGGTACGTGAGGTCGTCCGGTGTCAGCGGGACGTCGAGCGCCTTGAGACTCGATTGCAGTTGACTGACGTTCTTCGGGCCGATGACCGGGATGACGGTCAGCGACTGCCTGAGCAGATAGGCCAGCACGACGGCGGCGACATCGGTCGTGTAGCGCTTTGCCAGCGCGCGGATGCGCTCCAGACGGCGCAAATTGGTCGGATTCTCGAACAGGCGACGTTTGTTCGCTGAAACGCCGTCAATGCCGGTTGTGTCGAGGTTGCTGAAGAACCCATGCGCCTGCGACGAGAACGGGATGATTGCCATGCCGCTGTTCTTGTGGAACTCCAGCATGTCGGCTGTCAGCGGGATAACAGTGCGATCCAGCCGGTTGGCGTCGTTTAGCTCGGCCAGACTCCACCACGGCTGATTGGCGACGAAGCTGGCGCGGTCGTGCGCGGCGCTGTAGTCGAGCGCGGCCTGCATCCGCGCAACCGTCCAGTTGGAGAAGCCAAAGTAGCGGATCGTTCCGGCTTCAACCTGCTCGTCGAGCAGATCGACGATTTCGCCGACCGGGACGTCGGGCGCGTCGCGGTGCAGCCAGTACAGGTCGATCACTTCGGTTTGCAGGTAGTCGCGGCTTTCGCTGGTGTCCTGCTCGAGGTGGGCGCGCGACATGCGCGGGATGTTCATGGTCGCCAGCGCCGGATGCGCGCCTTTGGTAGCGATAATCAGCCGGTCGCGGTTATCGCGGTCTTTCATCCACTGGCCGAGCGTTTTCTCGCTGCTGCTCTGCGTGCCGGAAATCCAGTTGGAGTAGACGTGGGCGGTGTCGATAAAATTGCCGCCCGCCTCGACATAGGCATCGAGCAGCGCCAGCGACTCCGGCAGCGGAATACCCGCGCCGAGGTCGCCCGTGCCGAGCGCAATCGGCGAAACCCTGAGGTCAGTTTTCGGAAGGTCGAGGACGCGCATGTCGCCGCTTTCTGCGGCGTCACTGGGTTGCGGTGATGCCGCCATCGAGATAGAGGATCTGGCCGGTGATGAAGTCCGAGGCCGGGGCGGCGAAGAACAGCACCGCGTTCATGACTTCGTCCGGCTCGGCGATGCGTCCCAGTGGGATACGCGCCGTAAGTGTACCGTAGAACTTCGGATCGGCGAGCATGTCCGCGACCAGATCGGTGCGGACGAAGGTGGGCGCGACGACGTTGACGTTGATCTTGTCCGCTGCCCATTCGGCGGCAAGCTGCCTGCACATCGTGCCGAGGCCGCCTTTGCTCGCCGTGTAGGCGGCGTAGCCCCGCCCGCGCAGCGCGAGCATCGTCCGCACCGAGCCGAGGTGAATTTGTTTGCCGCCCTGTCCCTGTTTGACCATCTGCCGCGCCGATGCCTGCGCCAGAAACAGCGCTGACTTGAGATTCATGCTGTAGACGAAATCGAACTTTTCCTCGGTCACGTCGAGCGCCGGTTCTTCGGCGTTCAGGCCGATGCAGTTCACCAGAATGTCGATTCGGCCATGTTTGGCGGCAACGCCGTCGGTCATGCTGCGAATCTGCTCGACCGAACCGGCATCGAAAACGGCAGCGTCGGCAGCGCAGCCTGCCGATTGAATCGACTGCGCCAGCGCCTCGGCTTTGTCGGCATTGCGTCCGGCGACGATCACCGTTGCGCCGACGGCGGCCAGCCCACGGCAGACCGCCGCGCCGATGCCGCCGTAGCCCCCGGCCACAAGCGCCACTTTGCCGTTGAGAGAAAAGAGCCGGTCGAGAAATGTGCTGTCGTTGCTCACGGCAGGTTCCTTTATGATGGCCTGAAGGCGGGCGCGACTTGCTCGATGAACAGCTTCATCCCGGCGTCGTCGGGCGCGTCCATGAACCAGAGCATGAAATGGCTGATGCCCATCTCAATACGCTGCTGAAGCTGTTGCTTGACTTCGTCGGGCGTGCCGACCAGCCAGGCATCGGTCAGGTAGGCGGGCAGGACGTCGCTCGTGCCGTCGATGAAGGCGTTGAAGGCCGGGTCATCGGGCGTCGAGTCGCCGGACGGCGTCAGCGCCAGCATCGCCGTCAGCGCCGCGCGCAGCGCCGCATGGTCTGGCGCGACCAGAATTTGCGTCTCGAAGCTGCGCTCGATCTCTGCCGGGTCGCGGCCTTCGGCCCGGCAGGCGGCGTCGAGCGCGTCGAGGCGGCGCTTCAATTCGACTGAGTTGACCGGCGTCGAGTTCCAGCCGTCGCCGTAGCGAGCGCAGGCTTGCAGGATCAGCGAGTGGGGTTCGCCGAACCAGATCGGCGGATGTGGCTGCTGCCTCGGCTTCGGCATACAGACCGCATCCCTGACGTGGTAATGCGGCCCATTGACCGTAACCGGTTGATCGGGCGGGGCGGCCCACAGCTTGAGGATCAACTCCAGCCCCTCGATCAGGTAGGGCATCCGTTCTTCCTGCGTGTCGGGATAGGTCAGCCCGTAGGCGTGGTGCTCGCGCGGCTGCGTCCCGGTGTCGGTGAAGTAGATGAAGCGTCCGCCGCTGATCTGGTCGAGCGTGGCGACCATCTTGGCGGCGACCGACGGAGCGCGCATGAAAGTTGCCTGATGGATGATGCCGAGCCTGGCCTTATGCGTCGCTCCGGCAATCGCGGCGGTCGTCGTCCAGCCTTCCATGATCGCCAGTTCCTGACCGAGCATCAGGTGGTCGGCAATCCAGAGCGAGTCGTAGCCAAGTCGATCAGCTTCGACCGCCAGTGCCATCGTCTTTTGCACGTCGAGCCGTTGATACGACGGCGTGCGGAACAGCCCGCCGCCCGGCCAGGCGAAAATCGGCACGCAGTACCCGAATTGAATCGCAGTCATGGTCGTCTCTTAGTCCACGCGGTAGTTAACAGGTTCGTTGTGCAGGATGTGCAGGACGTTGTACCACAGGTTGAGCGAGTCGCGCACCCACGTCCACGGGCCTTGCCAGGCCGAATGCGGCGTGATTGTGACGTTGTAGCTCAGGTCTTCGTGCAGCGCGTGGATCGGGCTATCGACCGGCAGCGGTTCCTCGTAGAACACGTCGAGCGCCGCGCCGCCGATCCGTCGATTCTTCAGCGCGTCGATCAGCGCGTCTTCGTCGGTTAGCCTGCCGCGCGCGCTGCTGACGAACAGCGCGTTGGGCTTCATCATGGCAAATTCCTTCGCGCCGATGATCTTGTGGGTCGATTCCATAATCGGAATCTGCACCGTCAGGATGTCCGAGCGCTTCCATAACTCGTCCCATTCGACAAACTCGACGTTGTACTGTTGTTCCAGTTCGGGGAAACGGCGAATATCCCAGTAAAGACACTTCATGCGGAACGCCTGCGCGTAGCGCGCCAGCGGTCGGGCGATTTCGCCGAAGCCGAGCAGGCCGAGCGTCTGGTCGCCGGCGATCATGAGCTTCATGCTGACTGGCGCGCCCCATCCGCCTTCAACGTAGTCGCGCTCTTGCATCCACTGGCGCTGCTGCGGCAGCCGCTTGAGGTAGTTGAGGATCAAGGCCCAGTCGTGTTCCGCCACCGCCTCGTAGTTGACCAGCGGCGTCGCAGCAACCGGGATGCCCATCTGCCGGGCGGTTTCCATCGGCACGCCGCGATAGTCGAGGCCGAGATGCTGGAGCAGGCGCACTTTCTTGCCTTTAGCGAGAACGTCACCGGGCAGAATCTCCTTGTGGATGATGACGAAATCAGCGTCGGCGATGTGTGAGTCAACCTCTGCGAGAGTGTGACACTCGTACAGCGTCACGGCGTAATCGGCGAACAGCTCGTCGAAGGTCGGGGCCGAGGGCAGCGCGGCGGGATCGTCCGGCCTGAGATTCATGCGTCGCTCTGATGCGCCTGCGTCGTCGGTGCGAACGCCCCAGAGCGTGTTGCCGATATTATCCCAGATGACGACGGTGATGGCTTCTTTTGCCATGTGACTAAGCTCCTGAGGGACATGCGATGGGAAAGGTCGTCATGTGAACGCTTTATCTTCTTTAGCGGCACAATTTTTGCGCCCGCGAGGTGAAACCTTCGCGCGAACCGATGATCTTAAGGATGGGTAACGCCCCAGGCGCGCTGAAAGGCGCGCTTGCCGTTGGCGAGAATGGCAGTCGGGCTTTCGTCGGGGAAGGCGCGCAGTTCCATCGACAGGATCGGCGTGGTTCCCAGGCGCTGGCGGACGCGGTTGTAGAAGTTGATGGCGTCGAGCTGGCGCAGATAGTCGATGACTTCCGGCAGGCCATTGCGACCGAGCGGATGACCGAAACGCGGGTGAAAGTCACCATAAATCGGCGACTCAGGATGATCGGCGTTGGCATTGCCGATGTGAGCGTGGATGATGTGTGGCGCGGCAGTCCTGAGCGCTTCCGCCGACGTTTCGCCCAGCAGCGGCAGGTGACTGAGGTCGATGGTCAGGCCGAAGTTCGGGCGGTCGACCGCTTCGGCCAGCGCTGCCGCTTCGACCGTCGGGCCGATCAGCCGCTTCTTCTCGATGTCGCGGTCGAAGTTTTCGAGCGTCAGGTGCAGCAGACGCTTGTTCGACTGCATCGCGGCGTAGTCGCACAGGATTTGCAGGTCTTCGACCAGCCGCGCGGTCGCGGCGGGGCGCTCATCAACCGGCGTGTCTTTCGGCCCGGTTATCATCGCCAGCGGCGCGTTGAACTCAATCGCCTCGTCGATCAGCGACTTCATCCGCGCGAGGACGGCGGCGCGCTCGGCAGCGTCGGCGCTGGCGATGCCGAGGTTTTCGACGATGATCGGCAGAATTGGCAGGTAGACGACCTGAAGCCCCGACGACGCCAGCAGATCGCGGGCCTTCGCGCGCACTGCCGGGTCTTTCGGCGGGGCAATCTCAATCGCGCCGAAATCAGAATCGTCGGCGATGGTCTGAATCGTCTCGATAATCGGCCCTTCGCCCGCGCGGCAGGCGAACCAGATCAGCGGGTGAACGACGCCGAAATCGACCTGTCCACTCCACGCGCTCATCGTGCCGCTCCTTCGATGACCTGAGCTTCGTAAACGGCAGTTTCGCCGCGCAGCACTTCATCGACCGCCACCGGACGCCCGATCAGTTCCGAGTCGTGGAAGGCGAACATGACCGCCAGTGAGCGCAGCCCCTGCTCGCCAGTGACTTCTGGCTCGCGGTTATTGAGGATGGCATCGACAAAGTCGGCCTGTTCGATGCCGAGCAGGTTGGCGTCGATGTCCGCCCATTGCAGGTCGTAGTGCGTCAGCCGCTCACCGCCGAACAGCGCCGCCGTCACCGGGTCGAGCCTGAAATCCGGCACGAGCGCCAGTAATTCGCTGTCCGGGATCGGCGTGTCGGTTCCGTTCTTTCGCCTGTTCAACCGCAGCGGCTGGCCTGTCCGGTCGCCGGGGATGATGAGCGAGCCGCCCGTGCCGTAGATGGCCCGGTGGAAATAGCTTTCGCCGCGTCCTGCCATGCTCAGGAACCAGTTGACCAGCGCGCCGTTTTCCATCTTTGCCACGCCAATCGACAGGTCTTCGGCGTCGGCGGGGTGACGATTGCCGTCCTTATCGACGCGCTCCGAGTCGACAATCGCGCTCATAGCGAAGGTCGTCGCCAGCGGCCCCAGATAAAACTCGAGGATGTCGGCGTAGTGGACTCCCATATCGATCACGATACCGCCGCGTCCCTTGCGATGTCGCCACGGCGTGATGATGACGAACTCGCCCGCGCTGGATGACGCCTGCGAGGCCATGAACGGCCTGCCGATCAGCCCGGCATCGAGCAGCGCCTTGCCGAGCCGGTTGATCGGGTCGCGGCGGTAGTTCTCGGCGACGGCCAGCCTGCGCTGAGCGGCTTTGCCCGCCGCGACCAGCTTCAGACCTTCGGAGACGGTCAGCGTGATCGGCTTCTCAACCATGACGTGCAGGCCCGCATCGAAGGCCGCCTGCGCGACCTGCGTGTGCGTCTCCGGCGTGGTCGTGACGATGATAGCGTCGAGCTTTTCGGCGGCTAGCGCCGCGTCAATGCTGGCGTAGATCGGCGGACGGTTGCCCATGAGTTCGGCGGCCAGCGCCTGTGCCAGTTGGGCATTGTCTGCGAACGGATCGACGACTGCGACCAGCTCGAAATTCAGCTTGCCGACGGCGTGCAGTCGGCCCATGCCGCGAATGTGGCGGCGGCCCATCCCGCCGCAGCCGACGAGCGCGAGGCGGATGGTCATCGTGCCACCTCGGCGGGCAGTTCCAGCGAGTAACCAAGCTGGCGGATGTAGTCGGCGTTCAACTGAGCGCTGTGGGCGGGCGAAATGTCGCTGCGGCTGTTCTCGATCACGACCCATCCGGGGAAGCGCTCCTGTGCCAGCCACGCGAAAATCGCCGGGAAGTCGATGCCAATCGTGCCGAGGCCGAGTTCGACAAATTTGCCGCGCGCCCAGTCTTTCATGTGAATGTAGCTGGTGCGAGAACGATATTTCTCAAGCTGCGTTACCGGGTCTTCGTCGACGAGCGCGATGTGCGAAACGTCGAGGCACAGCATCGTCCGCTTCGTCCGGTCGAGCAGGATGTCGATCTCGGCTTCGGTTTCGATGGTGCAGCCGGTGTGCGGGTGATAGCCGATGGTGATGCCCCTGTCCGCGCCGTACTCGGCCAGCGCCTCGCAGGCGCTGGCGAGGTTGCTGTATTCCTCGTCGGTTGGCGGGCGGTAGCGCAGGCGCGAGCCGCCGACCAGACCATAGTCGGTCGCGCCCATTTCGGCGGCGTAATCGATGCGCTGTTGGTGAACAAACAGCGACTCTTTGCTGACCGGCACTTCGAGGCCGCCGAAGAATGTCGCCGTCTTCAGCCCGCCGAGTGTCTTACGCAGGGTTTCCGGTCGGCCCATCCAGTCGAGCGAGTGATCGAACATCTCGGCAGCCTGCCAGCCTGCCGTCTGCATTTCCTGCGCGGCGGCAGCCAGATCGCATTTAGTCGTCCAGTTGATGGTGTTGTAAGCGAACTTCAGGGGAAAACGAGCGGACATGCCTATTCCTCGGTCGGCCCGGTTCCGTGGGCCGTATACGGATCAGTGATGACGAGCGAGAGATATACCAGCGGCTCGAAGCCGGGATTGCTGACCTGATGCGGCCATGTCGCCGGAAGATACTGGTACTGGTTAGCCGCCAGCGTCCCGGCCAGCGTGCTGGCGCGGATGTGCGCCGTCCCGCTGATAATGTAGACGACGCGATCCTGAAACGGGATGTTTTTCGGCTCCTCGGACTGCCCCGGCTGGAGCGTCACTTTCTCGGCCTGAAAATGCTCGTTGGACGGCATGTCGTCGGTTTCAAAGACGTTGGCGTAGGGCGCGTCCCCTTCATAAGCGCCTTCCGGGTAGTCATGCTCGGCCAGCCGCGCCAGCTTGTGATTGGGCGCGACGACGACGAAGAAGCAGACCGTTTCCGTGCCGCTGTACCAGTAAGCATGGTACTTGTTGGGCGGCATAATCATGAAGTCGCCCTGTTTGTAGATGCGCGTGCTGCCGCCGACTTCAATCCTGAGTTCGCCCTGCGCCATATAGGCGATCTCAGTCGCGTCGGGATGGTAATGCGGGCGTGGGCCGAGCCAGTCGTTATTGAACCAGGTGACGTCGGGCGTCCAGATCAGCGGCAGGCCACGGCAGCGCTCGGCGAGGATTTTTGGCTGCTGGCTCCAGGTTTGAGGATCGATTTTTGCAGGCACGTTTTCGCTCTCATTAGGTAGACGATAGATGTGGACGATAGCCCTGTAAGTAAGCTCACTGACACCCGATGTCTTCCGTAGGGGCGCGATTTTTCGCGCCCGCCGACCTCATCCCCGGCCTTTCGCGGTCTTCGGCTCCTGCCGAATAAAGAGACGTTCGGCACGCTGCGCCGCAGGTAGAGAGGGGAAGTGGTCGCCTATGAATGGGGCTGAAAGGGATTTTTGAGATGAGTGACCGAAATCGGCGGTGATTTTAACCCTTCAGGCCGCTGGTGACGAAGCCCTGAACGATGTAGCGCTGGGCGAAGATGAACAGGATAATCATCGGCATGACCATCAGCGTCGAGATCGCCATAATATAATCGGTGCGCGTGACGAACAGCCCCTGAAACATGTTCAGGCCGAGCGCCAGCGTGTAGTTCTTCGGCGACGTCAGGTAGATCAGCGGGCCGAAGAAGTCGTTCCAGATGCCGAGGACCGTCAGCAGGACGACGGTAATCAGAGCCGGGCGCGAGAGTGGGATATAGATTTTCCACCAGATCGCCAGATGACTCGCGCCGTCGATGATCGCCGCTTCGTCCAGCTCACGCGGAATTTGCATGTAGAACTGGCGCAGCAGGAAGATGTTGAACGCGCCGCCGCCGAACCATGCCGGGCCGATCAGCGGCAGAAACGTGTCGAGCCAGCCGATCTTGTAAAACAGGATGTAGAGCGGGATCAGTGTCACCTGTGGCGGTAGCATGATCGACGCCAGCACCGTCATGAACCAGGCGTTGCGGCCCGGAAAACGGAGCTTGGCAAAGCCGTAGGCGCACAGTGACGATGTGATGACCACGCCGGGCAGCGTTGCTACCATGATGAGGATGGTATTCATTGTCCAGCGCGGAAAGTCGGTGTTCTGGAAGTTCCAGGCATCGTTGTAGTTCTGTGGCAGCAGGATATTCGGCAGGAAAGTCGGCGGATAGCTGTTGATCTCGGCCATCGACTTGAAGGACGTCGAGATCATGAAGATCAGCGGCAGGGTGAAGACCAGCGCGCCGAGCGTGACGAGTAAGTAAGCCACCCCCTTATTGATGTGTTCCTTGCGCTTGTGCGCGGCGCGCAGTCTGGCGGCATCCTCGGACGAATACGCCAGCCGGGTTATGCTGCTGGGCGCGCTCACGCTTTCACCTCGCCTTCGTAGTAGACCCACAGCGGCGAGCTGCGGAAGATCAGCAGGGTTAGCAGAATAATCAGCGCGAACATCACCCATGCCATCGCCGAGGCGTAGCCCATTTCCAGCCACTTAAAGGCTTTGTCATACAGGTTGAGATTGTAGAAATAGGTCGAATGAACCGGGCCGCCTTTGGTCATAATGAAAGCCGGGACAAAGACCTGAAGCGCGCTGATGACGTTCATGACGACGTTGAAGAAAATTGTCGGCGTCAGCATCGGAATCGTGACTGTCAGGAATAACTGCCACGCATTCGCGCCGTCGATTTTGGCCGCTTCGTACAACTCCTCTGGAACCTGCTGCAAACCGGCGACGTAGACAATCGTCGTCACTGCGCCCGCCCAGATACTGATAATGACGAGCGAGAACAAGGCCCAGTCAGGCGAGCCAAGCCAGTTAATGGGCTGAAGGCCGAGCGCCTTCAGGACATAATCAATCGGGCCAAATTCCTTATTGAACAGGTAGCGCCAGAGCAGCGCTGAGGCCACATTGGGGACGACAATCGGGATGTAATAGAATGTACGAAACAGCGAAATGCCACGCAGCTTTCGGGTCAGCAGAGTGGCGACCGCCAGGCTGACGATTTGCCCGAAGACGACGAACAAAAAAGCAAATACGACCGTCACGCGCAGCGATTGCAGGAATAAGGCGTCGTCGGTAAACAGATCAATATAGTTCTTGAAGCCGATGAATTCTGGCGCGTTGACCAGCTTATAGCTCGTCAGGCTAAAGTAGACCGAGGCGATCATCGGGCCAAATGTCCAGATCAGCAGTCCAAGTACCACCGGCAGGATAAATAGATAGCCGCGCGTCGTGTCCCGCCAGAAGGTGGGGCTGCGCTGAGGCTTCCTCGGTAGAGTCAGCGTTGTCATTCCAGTCGAACTCCCGTGTCCGTTCATCAGGGGATCACGCGGCCCGGTTGGCGGTCGCGCGCAAGGTTTTCTGTGCCGGCGGAAAAACGGGGCGAACTCTATGGCTCGCCCCGTTCGCTTGAGGGTCTAGCTGCTGGCGGTCGTTTCGTCCAGGCACTTCTGAATGTTGTTGTTGGCGGTGGTGAAGGCATCTTCCACTGTGGACATGCCGCGGATCGAGGCTTCCAGCGCGTCCTTGATTTCCTGGCTGATCTGGCCTGCGTAGTTGCTGCCGCAGCTCCCGGCGAAGTAGGCGGGGAGAATGCCGTTTTCACCGTTCTGGATGAAGGCGGTGATGTTCGCGGGCGGCGGGGGCAGGTTGACAATCGCCGGGTCTTCACGCAGCGAGCGGAGCAGCGGCGTGCCAGCGTAATTCTTGGCGATAGCAAGCTGCGCGTCCTTCGAGGCGAGATATTTGACGAAGTCCCAGGCGAGCTTCGGGTCTTTGGCGTCGGCGGAAACCGCGTAGCCGTAGGTTCCCATGCCGGTGAACTTGCCCTTCGGGTGCGAGGGAATCACCTGAACATCCCATTCAAACGGCTGTGGCTCAAGCGCGCGCAAGGCCGACATGAATCCGGGGATCATGAAGAACGAGGCGCACTTGCCGACGAGGAAGCAGTTGCCGCCTGCGTCGAAGTCGAGCGGTTGGGCGACGTCATACTTCGTCCACAGATCGACGTAAGCCTGAATACCGGCCAGGCTTTCGGGCGTATTGAGCATCATCGTCTTGCCGTCATCGGAAACCTGCTTGCCGCCGTAGCCGTCGATCCACGGGACGAGCCATGCCCACCAGGCGACATCGCCCGCCGGGTCGGGGGTGCCATTGTTGCCGATGCAGTAGTTGCCGGTCTTTTCCTTGATGGTCTGGCACGCGGCAATGAACTGATCCCACGTCCAGTCCGCTTCCGGCAGCGGAGCGCCAGCGGCCTCAAACATGGTCTTGTTGTAATACATCGTCACGACGTCGTAGGACGAGGGGATCATGTACAGACCCTTACCCTGAATGCGGCTCAGGCCGAGCAGGTTGTCATAGATGTCGCTCAGGTCGAAGTCCGGGTCGGCCTTTGCCAGCGGCTCCATGTCGTAGACGATCTTGCCCTGAGCGAATGGCCCGACGTACAGATCGGCAAGGAAGACCACGTCCGGCAGCGTGCCAGCAGCGGCTTCAGTGGCGAAGGTGGTCGGCAGGTCAGCGCCGGGGATGTATTCAACCTGAACGTCGACTCCCGGATGCGTCTCTTTGAAATGATCGACCAGCATCTGATTGACGGCCTGAAGCGAGGCGTCGTTCTGCGTGCCGAAACGGATTGTGGTCGTGGCATCCTGAGCGCTCACCATCGTAGCGCTGAGGACGAGCGCGGTCAGCAACCCTAAAATCCCGACAAAAAGCTTCCTGTTCTTCATGCGCTTTTCTCCGTAAGCTCTATTCACAGGTCGTGCGAGTATTCAGTGCGGCGGCGGTGCTAAAAACTGGGTCGCGTGTCCTCCTTTGTCTTCGCCTGCTTGCTATTTCCGCCGAGTAGAAATCAAGACTTCAAGTTGACTTGTTGGCGTTTGTCGTCTATCTTTTGTGAGACAAACACCGTGGATTATAAATTCGAATTTCGATTTTCGAGACTATAACGCACATTCAAGGCGCTGTCAATTCGGATGTCAAGGGATTAAGAACAGATGACCAAATCGTTGAACGCCTTTGAGGACGGCAACCTGACCCTGGCCGCGCGTGTACAGGAGCGCCTGCGTGAGGCGATTCTGACGGACTCGCTCAAGGCGGGCGCGCGCATCGACCAGAACCAGATCGCCGAAGCGCTGCGGGTCAGTTTGGCCCCCGTCCGTGAGGCGATGAAAGGCTTAGAGGCTGAGGGCTTAGTCACTATCCTGCCGCGGCGCGGCGCGTTCGTCTCCGACGTCTCGGTTGATGACATGGATGACCTGTATAACGCGCGCGCCATGATCGAAGGCGAGGCAATCTATCACGCCGTGCTGCGCCTGACTGAGGATGATTTTTCTGTCTTGCAGCGCATCATGGAACAGATGGTGCAGGCAACGAAGGTCGGCGACGTCAGCAGCTACATCACGCATAACCGCGATTTCCATCTGCGTATCTATGACGCGCTCAATAATCCCTACATCAATCAGGTGATTCATAATCTGTGGAAGCGGAGCGAGCTGTACCGCTATCGCTATATGTACGTCGCACACGATCATGAGCGCGTCCACCTTGAGCACAAACATATCCTCGACCTGTGCCGGCAGCGCGACCAGTCCGGCTCGCGCGTGGCGGCGATGGAACACATTCAGGGAACTCAGCGCGAGCTGCACGAGCAGCTCCATCACGTGACGCCGAGTTCGGGCGATATGTCGCTGATCGGTTTGCCGCTCTCGCGCAAGGACGAATAAAGCGGGGAACTGAGGAAAAGGGCGGCGAACGACAGGCTTTTCTCCGCGCTGCCGGGTAAACTAAAATGGATTATTGAGCGCAGGGTGATTGAAAAGAGAGCAGAGGCTAATGGCAGAGCCGCACCTGTTTCGAGTAGACGACTCAGAGTGGATCAAAGAGGAACGCTTTCCGGGGATCGCTTTCAAGGTTTTTGAGACACGCGATACCCATCCGGCCATGAGTGTGGCGATGGCGCGTGTCGATCCGGGGACGTGGATTCAATGGCATACCCACGCCGTCGAGACAGAAACAGCGTTCGTGCTGGCGGGGCAGGGCGTGATCGTCACCGACGAGCGCGAGTATCCGGTCAGCGCCATGACCGGGATGACGATTCCGCCGGGAATCCGCCACTGTGTCCGCAACACCGGCGACGTGCCGCTCGAAATTCTGGCGATGCATACGCCGCCAACGCGCTAGCGCTCCGGTTAGGTGCAGCTTTTCCGCACCTGCTGCGACCTGTGAGATCGGTCAAGACAGCATGATAAGGGTTTCGGCCCAGTGAAACGGTCTTGCGGTTTCGAGCTGGCTGAGACCAGCGTCAGTTTAATCAGGCATTGAGATCAGGGAGCAGGTGCGCGTATGCGTCTGGGAATGAGTGGGGCTTATCTGCCCGACGACATGAAGGACATCACGCCGGAACTGTGCCGCCGCGTCCGCGACGAGGGCTTTTCCGGTATTTTCACCCGTTTCCGCGCCAATGATCCTCACACGACCTCGAAGGAACAGGCGGCCCGTGTCCGGCAAATGCTGGAAGACCACGGCCTGCGGATGTTTCAGGCGACCGGCTACTGGCAAACGCTGATCGCGCGGGATGAGTCGGCGCGGCGTGAAGCAGCACGGACGGTACAGGCGGCGCTGCGGCTGGCAGGCTGGCTCGGCGCGCGCGGCATCGACACTGGCCCCGGCTCGGCGAATCCGGCGGGGCCGTGGTTCCCGCATCCGTATAACTGGTCAGCCGAAGCGCGTCGTCAGCTCGTCAGGACGTTGAAGGAGTGCGCTCCGGCGGCGGTCGATCACGGCGTCTATCTCAGCCTTGAGGGCCATCAGCTCGTCACGCTTGAATCAGCGCAGGTGACAGCCGACGTCCTTGACGAAGTTGGCTCACCGTGGGTCCGCAGCGACTACGACTCGGCCAACTGGATTCAGCTCCGCGAGGTTTTCGCTACCGGCGCGGCGCTCGATAGGCACTTCGACATCCTCGGCAGGCACATCGTGAGCTGTCACGCTAAGGATATCCGGGTCGAAAATCGGCTGGCAGTTCATTTGCAGGATGGCTGTCCCGGCAAGGGGACGATGGATTTTCGGACGCTGTTCCGGCGCATGGAAGCGCTGTCGCCGGATTACCCGGTTATCGTCGAGGGCGCGACGAGCGAAGAAATGCCGGAAGTCGGCAGGCTGTTCCACCAGATCGCGGACGAGATCGGAATCACCCTGCTTGCGGATTAAAACGACACGCCAGATTTTGTCTTCCGTAGGAGCGCGATTTTTCGCGCCTTAGGGACGCCAACTTAAGCGGATAAGACTGGAAAACCGCTGTCGGTTGTGACCGTTTCCCCCTCTCCGCTTGCGGGGACGGAGCGTGCCGAGCGTTCTTTGCTCGGCAGGAGCCGGAGGCCGCGTAGGTCAGGGGAGGGGTCGGATAAGCAGCACGATCCTTAAATTGGCGCGTATGGGGCATGATCCATCATTCCCCTATAACTTGCTTACCGAGAATGACTGTTTGTATTGACCGGGAGAAATCATTGTGCCGAATTTGAGATTTGCGGCGCCGGTTGAACGGCGCGTGGCGATTGTGACCGGCGGCGCTCAGGGCATTGGCCGCGCCAGCGCGCTGCGGTTGGCCGAAGCAGGCCGCGACGTCGTCATTGCCGACCTTGACGCCAGCGGCGCGCAGGTGGCGGCGGACGTCGAAAAGCTCGGCCAGAAGGCGCTGTTCGTCAAGACCGATGTGACCGACGAAAGCGCGGTCCGGGCGATGGTCGATCAGGCGAAGGCGACCTTTGGCCGCGTCGATATCCTGATCTGCTGCGCCGGGATTCTCGGCATCGAGCGCGAGTTTCTGGAGCAGTCCGCCGCCCAGTTCGACAGGGTGATGCGCATTAACGTCTACGGCGTCTATCATGCCCATCAGGCCGCTATTCCTCACATGCGCGCGCAGGGCTGGGGCCGCTGCGTGACGATGACCAGCGCCGCGCGGCTCGGCTCGCCCAATCAGGTTCCCTACGCGGTATCGAAGGGTGCGATCTGGTCATTTGTCCAGTCGCTCGGCAACGCTTACCCGAAGGAAGGCGTATTCGTCAACGGTGTCGAGCCGGGGCGCGCGCTGACCAACATGGTCGTGCCGCGCTTCACAGCGGAATTTCTGGCCGACCCGCCGAATACGCCGATTGGCCGCTATTCTGACCCGGAAGAAGTCGCCGAAGTCGTCGAGTTCCTCGCGTCGGAGCGCAATACCTACGCCAGCGGCTCAGTCTGGAGCGTTAAGGGGTCGGCGGGCTGGAGTTAATCCGCCTGTGACTCAAAGCCACAGGGCTGCGAGCGCAGGGAACAGGCCGAGGGCTGGCTAAAGCCAGTTCGTTATTCTGACCTCAGGATTTGAACTGACTGATGAAGATTACTGGATTAAAGGGACAAAACCGGGCTTGATGCATCAGGCCCCTGGGAAGACCGTTTCTCGTCATATGGATATGTGATTTCTCCCCCTCTCTGCTTGCGGAGAGGGGGCCGGGGGTGAGGTCGGATTTCGGCAGTCTTTGATTCGCAGCCCGATGCGTGAGCTTCCGGTAGCGCGGCTGCCAGTGCCTTCTATCGCCGCTCACCGCGCATCGAGTTCTCCCACGGAATGGCGCGGCGCTCGATGATAACAACAACCAGATAATAGCTGATGCCGATGGCGCAGGCGATCAGGATTCCGGCCCATGCGGACGGGAACTTGAACAGCACCACCTGATTGAGAATCCAGACGCCGAGTTCGGCTCGCTGTCCGCCGAAATATCCGGCCACGACCGTGCCGATGACCGAGAGCGTCGCGGCGATCTTGAGCGCGTTGAAGAAATAGGGCAGTGTGTTGGGAAGGCGCAGTTTGAGGAAAATATCGCGGTTGTCCGCGCCGTAGGAGCGCATTAGTTCCAGCGACGACGGGTTGACGTTGGTCAGCCCACGGACGATGTTAATCATGATCGGGTAGTAGACCAGCGTCACGACGATCATCATTTTCGACAGCGGATTGATTGAGCCGAACCAGTTATTCATGATTGGCGCGAATACCAGCGTCGGTACGGCGTTCAGGCCGATGGCGAACGGGATCAGCGCCCGTCCGGCGATCTTCCAGCGCACGGCAATCAGCGCGCCGGTGACGGCGAAGATCGTGCCCAGGATCAGCCCGCCCGCCGACTCGAACAGCGCAATCTGCGTCGATAAGGTCAGTGAGTCGCTGTTATCGGCCCGCGCGCGCGCAATCACGCTCGGCGAGGGCAGCAAGATCTGCTGCACGTCGAGCGCCTTGACCAGAAATTCCCAC
>CAZZAO010000072.1:0-2075 GCA_964652205.1 uncultured Anaerolineaceae bacterium
CAAACCCTCATGACCTTTTATAGCCTGAGCTGCGATTTTGATGCGATTGCCCTGGTTGACGAAGGTTAAGCCCTTGCAAGCGATTCGATAGCTGTTATACTGATGGTAACTGAATAGACAGAACCAGGGGAGTCCGCGCGAGTGGGCTGAGAGGGTGCGTAATGCCGCACCGACCCTTAACCTGATCCGGGTCATACCGGCGTAGGGAGCGCATACCGTCAGTCAAACGAGTCGCCCTACAGACATTGCAGGGCGACTTTTTTACTTTCGGCTCCTCTGGTTTTCCTAAGGAGATCTGCTATGAAACGAATGGCTTTTTTGTTGGCCGCCACGCTGACGCTGAGCGGCGCGGCGCTGGCGCAGAGTACGCCGGAAGCCACGGTGTCGCCGGACGCGCCCACGCTGACGGTCGTCACGCATGACAGCTTCAGCGTCAGCGTGGCGGTATTGAATGCCTTCGAGGTCAGCAACAATATTCAGGTCAGGCTGCTCAAGTCCGGCGACGCCGGAACGATGGTCAATCAGGCGGTTTTGAGCAGGGACGCCCCGCTCGGCGATGTGATGTACGGCGTCGATAACACCTTCCTCAGCCGCGCGCTGAAGGCCGACATCTTCACGCCTTACGAGTCGCCCGCGCTGGCGCAGGTGGCCGACGAATTTCGGGTCGATCCGCAGCACCGCGTCACGCCAGTCGATTACGGCGATGTCTGCCTGAACTACGACGTCAGCTATTTCCAGTCGCACAACCTCAAGCTGCCCGACAGCCTCAAGGCGCTGACCGACCCGGCCTACAAAAGCCTGCTGGTGGTCGAAAACCCGGCGACCTCGTCGCCCGGACTGGCGTTTCTGCTGGCGACGATCAAAGGCTTTGGGACGGATGGCGACTACAGCTACCTCAACTACTGGGCCGACCTGAAAGCCAACGATGTGCTGGTCGTCAACGACTGGGACAGCGCCTACTACAGCGACTTCAGCGGGGCGGCAGGCAGCACCGGGACGCGCCCGCTGGTCGTTAGCTACGCCAGCAGCCCGCCCGCCGAGGTCTATTTTGCCACCGAGCCGCCGAAGACTGCGCCGACCGGCAGCCTCGTCGCCGACGGCATGTGCTTTCGCCAGATCGAGTTCGTCGGCATCCTCAAAGGAACCGAGCATGACCCGGCCAGACTGGCGATGGCGCAGAAGTTCATCGACTTCATGTTGAGCGCGCCGTTTCAGGAAGATATGCCGCTGCAAATGTTCGTCTACCCGGTGGTGACGGGCGCGACGCTGCCGGATGTCTTCACCCGGTATTCGGTCATTCCGGCGCACCCGGTCACGATGGACAGCGCCGACATCGACGCCGGGCGCGAGCAGTGGCTTGAAGCGTGGACGGAAACTGTTCTCCGCTGATGCGCCTGCTGCGCTACGGGCTGCTGCTCGCCCCGCTGCTGTTCCTGCTGGCCTTTTTCTTCTACCCGCTCGGCGCGATTCTCGGCGTGAGTCTGGCGCCGAACGGGCTGCTCGACCTGAGCGCATTCGAGAAGATTGCCAGTTCCGGTTACTACCTGAACACGCTCTGGTTCACACTCTGGCAGGCCGTCCTCTCGACTGGATTGACGCTGGCGCTGGCGCTGCCCGGCGCTTACGTCTTTGCGCGTTACCAGTTCCCCGGCAAATCGCTGCTGACCTCGCTGGCAACACTGCCGTTCGTGCTGCCGACGGTGGTCGTCGCGGCGGCGTTCACGGCGCTGATCGGCCAGAACGGGCTGCTCAACAGCGCGCTGATGAACCTGCTGCACCTTGACGCGCCGCCGATTGCGCTCGAACGGACGCTGGCGCTGATCCTGATCGCCCATATTTTCTACAATTATGCCGTCGCGCTGCGGATCATCAGCAGTTTCTGGGCTAACCAGAGTCCGCGCATCGAGGAAGCGGCGCGGGTGCTGGGCGCGCATGGCTGGCGGCTGTGGTGGGAAGTGCGGCTGCCGATGCTGCGACCGGCGATCCTCGCGGCGGCGGCGCTGGTCTTCATCTTCACCTTCACCAGCTTCGGCGTGATTCTGATCCTCGGAGGGCTGAAGTTCGCCACGCTCGAA
>CAZZAO010000072.1:2085-27958 GCA_964652205.1 uncultured Anaerolineaceae bacterium
GGCAGGTCGTCCGCCTGTTCAACCTGCCGGTCGCGGCGGCGCTCTCGCTGGTACAGATCGCCGTCACGCTGGCGGCGATGCTGGTCTACACGCGCCTGCAACGGCAGTCCGCCACTGACGTGCAGAGCGCAGTCGCGGTCGCTCGCCGACCGCGTACCGGACGTGAGCGATTGCTCATCGGCGTCAACCTGACGGGGATGGTCGTGCTGCTGTTCGCGCCGCTGCTGGCGCTGGCGCTGCGCTCACTGACCGGCGCGGATGGCCTGACGCTGGCCTACTACGC
Source organism: uncultured Anaerolineaceae bacterium (assembly GCA_964652205.1). GTDB lineage: Bacteria > Chloroflexota > Anaerolineae > Aggregatilineales > Phototrophicaceae > ZC4RG36. Next base: position 2,369 of record CAZZAO010000072.1, read on the forward strand.
CGCTCTCAGCCAGAATCCGCGCGGCTCGGTGCTGTTTGTGCCGCCGGTGGTCGCCATCGGCAACTCAGTCGGTTTCGCAGCGGCGACGACGGCGCTCGCGGTCGTCCTCGGCGTGATGGCGGCGATGCTGCTATCACGGCGCAATTCGCGGCTGGCGGCGCTGCTCGACCCGGTCTTTATGCTGCCGCTGGCGACCAGCGCCGTCACGCTCGGCTTCGGCTTCATCATCGCGCCCGCCTTCATCCAGACCGGACTGCGCGCCTCGCCGCTGCTGATTCCGCTGGCGCACACCCTCGTTGCCATGCCGTTCGTCGTCCGCAGCGTGCTGCCCGCCCTGCGCGGCATCCCGCCGAACGTGCGCGGCGCGGCGCGGGTGCTGGGGGCGTCGCCGTGGCGGACGTGGTGGCTGGTCGATCTGCCGCTCATCAGCCGCGGCCTGATCGTCGGCGCGACCTTCGCCTTCACGGTCAGCATGGGCGAGTTCGGCGCGTCGCTGTTCATCGTCCGGCCCGACACGCCGACGATGCCGATTGTCATTTTCCGGCTGCTCGGCCAGCCGGGCGCGCTGAATTACGGGCAGGGGCTGGCGATGAGCACGCTGCTGATGGCGGTCTGCGCGCTGGCCTTCCTGTTGATCGAGCGGCTGCGGACGGCAGGCATTGGAGAGTTCTGATGACTAACGATCACGACCGAATCAGGCCCTCAACACTGACGATCATCTTTTCAGTGAGGCTCAATCCTGTGCCTGAGAGCGCCTTATGTTGAGATTAAGCGGGATTAGACGCGCATTCGACGGCGTGGCGGTGCTGCGCGGCGTCGATCTCGCCATGGCGCAGGGCGAGATTGTCTGCCTGCTGGGGCCGAGCGGCTGCGGCAAGAGCACGCTGCTGCGAATCGTCGCCGGGCTGGAACAGGCCGACAGCGGCGAAGTGCTGCTTGATGGGCAGTCGATCCGCGATTTGCCGGTGCATCAGCGCGATTTCGGGCTGATGTTTCAGGATTTCGCATTGTTCCCGCACCTCGACGTGGCCGGAAACGTCGCCTTTGGCCTGCGGATGCGCGGCGTCTCGCGCGCCGAGCAGACGGCGAAAATCCGCGAGGCGCTGGCGCTGGTCGGCCTGAGCGGTTTCGAGCAGCGCGACGTGACGCCGCTTTCCGGCGGCGAGCGCCAGCGAGTGGCGCTGGCTCGCAGCCTCGCGCCCGCGCCGCGCCTGCTGATGCTCGATGAGCCGATGGGGTCGCTCGACGCGGCGCTGCGCGACCGGCTGGTCGTCGAGCTGCGCGAGATTATCAAGCGCGTCGGGCTGACGGCGCTCTACGTCACGCACGATCAGGCCGAAGCCTACGCGATTGCCGACCGAGTCGCCGTCATGAACGCCGGGCGAATCGAGCAGATTGGCGCGCCACGGGCCATCTACGAACGCCCGGCGACGGCGTTCGTCGCCCGGTTCCTCGGCCTGAATAACATCGTTCCGGTTGAGCGGATCGAGGCCGGGCAGGCTCAGACCGCGTCTGGCACTTTCTCTGTCAGCGCGCCGACCGAGACGCTGCTGCTCCACCCCGACGGGCTGGCGCTGGTCGATAGGGGGACGCCCGACTCGATTCCGGCGCGCGTGGTCGAATCGACCTTCCACGGCGCGCGCTATCGCGTCGTCGTCGAGCATAGCAGCGGCCAGCGCCTGACGCTCGATGCGCCGTCACGCGGTCGGGTCGCGCCGCTGCCCGGTGACAGCGTCGCCATCTCGGTCGATCCTGCTGCGGTTATCCCGCTCGCTGGCGCGCCCTGAACGCGACCTTCAAGCATTGGCGGAAAATTGATTCCGGCTCTAAAGTCTGTGAAAAATTCCCCAAAATGCAATTCTGACTGTTTTCTCCTCTTGCCATAATCCACAAGTCGCCTGATGATATATTACGTACCCTTACGCGCGGGTGGACTTCATGTCCGTAAAGTAAGCAGGCCACGTCCTCTATGCGCCAAATTTCGCGGCTGCGCCTGTTCCTCGCCATCGCTGGCCTGAGCTACACGGCACTGATTATTTTTGCGCTGGTCGTTTTTCGCAGCACGCCGGTTCCGGCTGCCGTTGCGGTTGTGCCGACGCTGTTCGTTCTCCCCGACGTTGTCGTGACGACCGTTCCGACGATAGCAGCGCCATTCGTAATCCCGGCAGATGCGCCGGTGGCTGACGCGCCGCTGCTGGCCCTTGCGCCGACCAACACGTTCCAGCCTGAAACGGTGGCTAACGCTCCGGCGCAAACCCTGAACCCGATTCAGGCCAGCGCGCTGGCAACAGCGCCAGCCAGCGAGCCAACTAGCGCGCCGCTGTGGACATCCAGTCAGGCGGAGCCTGCCATCATCAGCGTGCCTCAGGGCGGGGCGGTGCCGAATCAGATCGTCGTCCGCTTCCAGCCGAACACGACCGATGCTCAGAAGCAGGCGTATCTGGCCGCCATTGGCGCAACCGTCGATCAGGAGATCGAACCGCTCGACTCGGTCGTCGTCAGCGTGCCGGACGCGGCCCGCGCGGCGGCAGCGGCGGCTGACAGCGATGTGGTCAAGACTGCCGAGCCGGATTATTACCTGTCGGCGCTTTCCGACGTGACCGGCTCGAACGACCCGGCGCTGATCGACCAGTGGGCGCTGCCCGTTATTCAGGCTCCTGCCGCCTGGAGCCAACTGCCAGCCGACGCGCCAACCGTGGTCGTCGCCGTGATCGACAGCGGCATCTGCGCCGCGCATCCCGATCTTGCCAGCCAGATCGTCGCTGGATGGGACTTCGTCGATCAGGACGCGACGCCGCAGGACGAACTCGGCCACGGCTGCTCGGTGTCGGGCGTGATTGCCGCCAATGTTGATAACAACCTCGGCATGGCCGGTGTCGCGCCGAACGCCCGGATCATGCCGCTGCGCGTTCTCAACGCGCAGGGCGTCGGTCGCTACTCTGACGTGGCTGCCGCCATTCTCTACGCGGCAGATCACGGCGCGCAGATCATCAACCTCAGCCTCGGCGGTTCCAATGCGTCGAGCATCCTCGAGGACGCGATTGACTACGCTGCCAGCAAAGGGCTGACGATTGTGGCCGCGTCTGGCAACAGCGGCACGCCCGGCGTCCTGTATCCGGCGGCCTATCCAGCGGTGATCGCGGTTGGCTCGGTCGATCAGAACCTTCAGCGCAGCAGCTTCAGCAGCTACGGCCCGGAAGTTGATCTGATGGCTCCCGGTCGCCGTATCCTGACGACGACGCTCGACGGCGATTATGGCTACGTCAGCGGGACGTCGTTCGCCGCGCCCCAGGTGGCCGGTGTCGCCGCCCTTGACCGCGCCCTCGGCGTCAGCCTGCCGGACGGCGGGGGGCTGGTTTACGCCGGCGCTTCGGCGGCACAGCCTGACCCGACCGAAGAGGCGACCCTTGATGCGGCTGCCACGGCGGAAGCGACCGATGGCCCGATTGACCCGCAGTTCGCTGACCTGCTCGAACAGGCGCAGCAGAACGGCCACGTCCGCCTGATCGTCGGCGTCAATTCCGGCTATCAGCCCGAAGGCGAGCTGTCGGGCGAACAGCAGGTCGAAGCGCAGCGCGCCGCGATTGCCCAGGCGCAGAATGATCTGATCTCCGCGCTGTCGGCCTACGACGTCTCGATTACCGCGCAGTACGAAGTGATCCCTTATGTCGCGCTCCAGGCGGACGAAGCTGCGCTGCGCTATCTGATTAATTCGCCCGATGTCACCAGCCTTCAGGAAGACAGGCCGGTTCCGCCGATTGCCATCACCAACACCAGCCTGATCGGCGCGGACGCGGCCTGGGACAGCGGCTACAGGGGCGCGGGGCAGGTCGTTGCCGTGCTCGATACGGGGGTCGATAGCGGCCACGCCTACCTCGGCGGTCGGGTTGTGGCCGAGCGCTGCCATTCGACGTCCGACAGCGCTTACAGCGTCTCTTCGCTCTGCCCGAACGGCTCGTCTTCGCAATCCGGGAGCGGCGCAGCCAACCCGTCGAGGTGCAGCAGTATCGAAGCGTGCAGCCACGGCACGCACGTTTCCGGGATCGTCGCGGGCAAGAACAGCAGCCAGTCCGGCGTCGCGCCGTCGGCCAGCATCATCGCCGTCCAGATTTTCTCGCGCTTTGGCAGGACGATAGACTGCGGCGGCGCGGCCCCCTGCGTCATGAGCTACGAGTCCGACCAGATCAGCGGCTTGCAGGACATCTATAACCTGCGGAACAGTTACTCCATCGCCGCTATCAATATGAGCCTCGGTGGCGGCAAGTTCACTGGCTACTGCGACAGCTCGGAAGTCCCGATGAAGTCGATGATCGACTCGCTGCGCTCGGTCGGTATTGCGACCGTTATCGCCGCCGGAAACAACGGCTACACCAACGCCATGAGCGCCCCCGGCTGTATCTCCTCGGCGATCAGCGTCGGCGCGACCGACCTGAGCGACACAATTGCTTCGTGGTCGAATCGGGCCTCGTTCCTGTCGCTGTTCGCCCCCGGCGTCAACATCAACTCGTCGGTGATCGGCGGCGGCTACGCGGTGTGGAGCGGAACCTCGATGGCGACGCCGCATGTGGCGGGCGCGCTGGCCGTGCTGCGCAGTTACGCGCCGAACGCCAGCGTGAGCGACCTGCTGACGGCGCTCATGAGCAGCGGCGCGACCGTCAGCGGCAGCGCGACCAGACGAATCCAGATCGACGCGGCGCTGGCCCTGCTCGGCGCGCAGACCGGGGCAACGGCGACGGCGACTCCTAATGACCTGATCTTCTCGAACGGTTTCGAGTCCGGCAGCTTGTCGGGCTGGACGTCGTCAGCGACGAACAGCGGCCATCTGACCGTCAGCCCGTCGGCGGCGCTGGTCGGCTGGTACGGCCTGAAGGCGACCATCAGCGACCGTAACGCGATGTACGTCACCGATGAGACGCCCACATCGGAAAAAAGCTACCACGCTCGCTTCTACTTCGATCCCAATTCGATCACAATGAAGAATGGCGATGAATTCACGCTGTTCTACGGCTATTCGGGCAAGTCGACGCAGGCGCTACGGCTTGAGATGCAGTCATCGAGCGGCAAATACCAGCTTCGCGCTTCGATCAAAGACGATGGGAGTTCGTGGAAGACCGGAAGCTGGTATACGATCAGCGACGCGCCCCATGCCGTCGAGCTGTTCTGGCTGGCCTCGACCAGCAGCTCAGCTAAAAATGGCTCGGTGACACTGTGGATCGACGGCCTGGAGCAGGGCAGCGTGACGAAGGTCGATAACGACAAGCGGCGGATTGACATGATCCGCCTCGGTGTTATCGACGGTATCGACAGCGGGACGCACGGGACAGTGTTCTTCGACACCTTCGAGGCACGCCGCGCGGCCTATATCGGGCCGACAACCGGCGAAGCTGAAGCGCCCGCGCCGACGCCAGTGCCGACGTTCACGCCGACCTTCACACCCCTGCCCCCGGAAGTCGTTTTCACGGACGGCTTCGAGTCGGCTGACCTATCCGGCTGGACATCCTCGAAGACCGACAACGGCAGCCTGAGCGTCAGCCCGGCGGCAGCAATGGTCGATAGTTACGGGATGCGGGCGGTTATCAACGATAAAAATGGAATCTACGTCACCGACGACACGCCGAGCTTCGACAGCAGCTACCGCGCCCGCTTCTATTTCGATCCCAATTCGATCAAGATGAAGAGCGGTGACGAGTTCACGCTGTTCTATGGCTACAGCGGCACATCGACGCAGGCGCTGCGCGTTGAGATGCAGTCATCGAGCGGCAAGTATCAGCTTCGTGCTTCGATCAAAGACGATGGGAGTTCGTGGAAGACCGGAAGCTGGTACACGATCAGCGACGCGCCTCACGCCATCGAGCTGTTCTGGCTGGCCTCGACCAGCAGTTCGGCTAAAGATGGCTCGCTGACGTTATGGATCGACGGGATCGAGCAGGGCAGCGTGACGAAGGTCGATAATGACACGCGCCGGATTGACATGATCCGCTTCGGCGCGGTTGACGGCATCGACAGCGGGACGCATGGCACGGTGTTCTTCGACGCCTTCGAGTCGCGTCGCACGACCTTCATCGGGCTGGCGGCTGGCGCGAAGCTGACTGATCTGGCGCTTGACGAGGCTGGCTCTACGCCGACGCCGCAGCCTACTGCGACGCTGCCTGCACCGACGCCGGCTGTGATTGCGACTGCCACGGAGACTGCGCCAACCGACGTTCCCGCGACGATGACTGAGGGAGTGCCGACGGTGGTTCCCTCGACCGACATACCGCCGACTGACGTGCCGCCGACGGTGGTTCCCCCGACCGACGTACCGCCGACTGATGTACCGCCGACGGTGGTTCCGCCGACCGAGATTCCCCCGACATCAGCGCCAACTGAGGTTCCGGCGGTCGAGACGCAGGCTCCATCGAGTGACTCGCAGGACTCGGCGCAGGCGGACGATGGCGGCGACTCCGGTAATGACGCGAATTCGGAGAGCACGTCCGAACCGGCTGACTCGCCGAGCGACGGCGGTTAGTTCCCCTCGGTTGTGCCTGTGTTCACAATACAGGCGCAATCAACTATCGCCCCTGCCGTTGACTGCTTGAGTTGGAAACAAAAGCGCCCCGACCGGGGCGCTTTTGTTCGAGTGATCGAGTGTGATTAAATGTCGAGGTTGCGGACGCTCTTAGCGTGGGTCTGGATGAAGCGACGGCGCGGCGGAACAGCGCTGCCCATGAGCATGTCGAAGATTCGGTCGGCTTCGGCGGCGTCCTCGATAGTCACCTGAAGCAGGGTACGCCGGGCCGGGTCCATCGTCGTCTCCCAGAGCTGTTCGGGGTTCATCTCGCCGAGGCCCTTGTAACGGCTGACCTTGACCTTCTCCGGGTCTTTGTACTTCGCCAGCCATTTTGCCAGCAGGTCGTTTTCGCCCATTCCGGCTTCGTTATAGACGTAAGTGACGTCCTTGCCATTTTGCAGGCGGAAAATCGGCGGCTGGGCGATGAACAGATGCCCTTCCGAAATCATGCTCTGCATGTGGCGGAAGAAAAATGTCAGCAGCAGCGTGCGGATATGGCTGCCGTCAACGTCGGCGTCGGTCATGATGATGATGCGGTCGTAGCGCAGCCCTTCCGTGCTGAAGTCCTCGCTGATGCCGGTTCCAAGCGCCGAGATCAACGCCTTGATTTCGTTGTTGTCGAGCATCTTGTCGAGGCGAGCGCGCTCGGTGTTGAGAATCTTGCCGCGCAGCGGCAGGATCGCCTGAAAATGGCGGTCGCGGCCCTGTTTGGCGCTGCCGCCTGCCGAGTCGCCTTCGACGATGTAGATTTCGGCGTTCGCGCCGTGCTGCGAGCAGTCCGCCAGCTTGCCGGGGAGCGTCGTGCTTTCGAGCAGGCTGGGGCCGCTGCGTACCAGCTCACGGGCCTTACGAGCCGCTTCGCGGGCGCGCATACTGGTCATGCACTTCTCGACGATGCGCCGGGCCTCGCGCGGGTTTAGCTCCAGATATTCGTTGAAGGCGTCGGTGACGACCTGCGACACCGCGCCCATGACTTCGGGGTTGATGAGCTTGACTTTGGTCTGGCTCTCGAACGACGGGCCGGGATGCTTGATACTGACAATCGCGGTGATGCCTTCGAGCGTGTCTGTGCCGGAGAAGTTGCTTTCCTTCTCCTTGAGCAGGCCGGACTTACGAGCATAGCGGTTGATGACGCCGGTAATGGCCGCGCGCAGGCCGGTCAGGTGCGTGCCGCCGTCGGGCGTATTGATCGTGTTGGCGAAGGCCAGCTCTGTCACCGACGAGGTATCGGTGTACTGGAAGGCGACTTCGATGCCGATGGTGTAGGGCGGTGTTTTGCCGTTGGTCGGCGTGATCTCGATGTCACGCTCGAAGTAAAGCGGGGCGTGGAGCGCGTCACGATTCTTGCTCAGGTAACGGACGAATGACTTCAGGCCGCCCTCGAAATAGAAGGTGATTTCCTTCGCAATCGGGCGGACACGCTCATCGCGCAGGGTGATGGTGACTTTGCGCGTGACGAAGGCCATCTCGCGGAAGCGCTGCGCCAGGACCTGATAGCTGTATTCGTTCTCCTCCATCACGCCGAAGTCCGGCTGGAAGGTGACGCGCGTTCCGGTCGGCTCGTTAGGAGCCATCGGGCGAATCTGATCGACTTCGGTGAGCTTATGACCTTCGGCGTATTCCTGCCGATAGAGGTAGCCGCCGCGCCAGACTTCAACGGTCATATGGCTCGAAAGCGCGTTGACGGCGGAAACGCCGACCCCGTGCAGGCCGCCGCTGACCTTATAGGCGCCGCTGTCGAACTTGCCACCGGCGCCGATCTTGGTCATGACCAGCTCCAGCGTTGACATGCCGGTTTCCTTGTTGATGCCGACCGGGATGCCGCCGCCATTGTCCGTCACCGAGACGAAGTTATTCTCGTGGAGCGTGACCATAATTCGGTCGCAGCGGCCCGCTAGCGCCTCGTCGATAGCGTTGTCGACAACTTCATAAACCAGATGGTGCAGCGCGCGGCTGTCTTTGCCGCCGACGTACATGCCGGGGCGCAGGCGCACGTGCTCCATCGGATCGAGATACTTGATATGCCCTTCAACCTGCCCTTCGGCTCGCATGGCTGGCGTCAACTCGATATCGACCATCTTGACTCCTCTAACTGACTGCTAGCTGGCTTACGCGCAGTACATCAAAAAGGAAACCAGCCTGAACGGGATGCCATTGGACTGATTTCCCTGGAGCTTGCGCATCCAATGAGCCTCACTGGACGGTCGCCTGACCCCGAAATGTCAGAGGGCCTGCAGACGAGCGCCTCAAAGGGAATTGAGACGAAAAGACCGACCTCGATGGCTCCCTTGTTGCTTCCTTTATTATACTATACGTTGGGGCTGGTCACAAGAGCGCTGAGGCTCAAAGTTGCACATTCGTGCTAAACTGCTCTCGCTTGACAGCGGCTTTCGCGGCACATACAATGCAAGGCAGTCGCCCCTGTAGTTCAGCGGATAGAACGCCGACCTTCTAAGTCGGATGCCGGGAGTTCGAGCCTCTCCAGGGGCATAAAGAAAGCCTGCATCGTTGCAGGCTTTTTGTTTTTCCGGGGATCGCGTGATGGAGCGAGCGCGAACCATCGCAGCCCGACGGAAGGCGACCCCTCCCCCTGTCCTACGCGGCCTCCGGCTCCTGCCGAGCAAAGAACGCTCGGCACGCTCCGTCCCTGTAAACGGAGAGGGGGGAGCGGGTGCGAACCATCGTTTTATCTTTCTCCCCTCGTCCTCCGGGAGACGAAGTGGTAGGGCCTCGTTCGCGCCGCGAAGCGGCGTCTCGACCCGCAGGGCGAACAGGCCATCACCAGGGGCCGGGGGTGAGGGCTGGCGACGGGCATGATGCAGCAGTGCCGCGATGGATGAAAGCCCTTGAATGGGTAGCTGCTTCGGGCTGCTGCCCTGCTTTTTCGGCTCTGTTTTACGCCATGATCTCGCTGTACAGGCTCCGAGTTTCCGCCGTCGGCGCTTGTTTGCGCCCCTTGAGTTCCTCGACGAATTTCTGATAATGGGCTGCGGCCTCACTGCGCCGTCCGAGGCTGGTGTAAAGCTTCATAATCGCGCGGTGCAGGTCTTCGCGGCTGTTATTTTCAGTCAGCGCGCGCTGATACAGGCTGAGTGCCTGTTCGGGGCGGCCTTCCTTCAGGCGGACAGCCGCCATCGAGCTGAGCGCTTCGAGGTAGCCCGCCTGAAAATCGTGGCGGCGGCTGAGAATCCAGCGGTCGTCGTGACCTTGCAAGAAAGGGCCGCGATACATGTCGATGGCGCGCTGCCACGACTGCATCCGATTGGCGTTATTTTCGTCGCGGCCATCCATCAGGTGGCCGACGAAGGTCATCACGTCATAATCGACGCCGAGGGCCGGGTTGACGCGATAATAGCCCTCGTCGTGGATGAGGACATCCATGTTGAGGGCCTTGTGCAGACGGCGCTTGGTGACGTGAAAGACATTCACTGCCTGATCGTTGTCCAGATCCGGCCAGAACGCCTGACAGATTTCCGAGCGGGTGATTACAGGGCGGTCGAGGGCGAAGAAGAACAGCAGCCGGGGCAGGTGGCCTTCCCAGGTGTCGATGGATTTGCCGTCGAGCATGACATAGCCGGGGCCAAGCGCATAGACTTCAAGGTTATTTCGGCCCTCGCGCGGCAGTTCATAAAAATCGTGCCGTATAATGTGGCTGTCGTCGAGCAGCACAGCGCGGCCTTCAGCGACCATCGACACCCACGGCAGCCGGGGCAGGCTGCGGCTGTTGAGGACGAGCTTGCAGTTCGGCGGCAGGCGCAGCACGAGCTGCTCGATGAACATCTGGACGTCATCAGCCAGATCGCTGCGGTCGTATTCGTCGAGGATCAGGAAGAAATCCTGATCGGATAGTTCGGCCAGGTCGAGGGCGAAGGTGTCGAGCAGTGTCCTGGTGTCGGTTGCCGCTTCGGGCGTGAGCATATGCAGATGTCTGCCGAAGGTTGGGGACTGATTGGCGATGTCGTGGGTGATGCCAGACAGGAACGAATCAACGCTAATGTCGTCCGGCCCCAGCGCGTAATAAAATACGGTCGTATCCGGCGCGTTAATCAGCCGGGCGACCAGCACGGAGCGGTAACGACTGTGCGGATGAAGCAGGATGATGCGCGCATGGCTCGACTGCTGCTGAAACGCTGCGTAAGATTGCTCGATGAGTTCGTGTAAACGCATACCCGGTTTCACTCCTGATAAGTCGGGTGATTTGTTCGACGCTGACGAGTATAGCATGAGGATTAAGAAAACGGAAAGCAGCAGAAACTAAACGCTTAAGTGGCCTGCCAAATTCATCTTTATGAGCCTGCTTACCATCTAAGGACAGTGTCGTGAGAGCAGATAACCCTCGACCGCCGCGCACCTTCGGCCTGAGCATCGCCATCCTCGCCAGCGTAATTCTGTTCACGGTGATGCCGCTGATGCAGGTCATCTGGCTCGGCCTGCTACGCTGGCGGCTGCGCGACCTGGACTATGGGAGCGGCGCGCTGCCGTTCGCCGTGGGCGGGGACTACAGCGACATCGGGAGCGGGCAGTTCATCATCCGCATTGCGTTTGGCATCCTGTTCCTGATCGTCGCGGCTTTCGCCTGGGCGGGGCGACCGCGCGGCATCCGCTGGGTGATGCTGGCAGCGGTGCTGGTGATGACGGCGCTGACGATCATCGTGACGTTGATTCCCCTTTTTCAGGCGCAGACCCTCGCGCAAGGAATCGATTCAGGCGATACCTTCCGCCATATCATCCTCGGCGCGCAGCTTTTCCTGTCGGTGCTGATTCCGTTATACGTTGTCTGGTACATCAACCGCGGGCCAGCGCGAGCGTTTTATCGCGGCTATTACCTGACCGAACGCTAGCTTCCGGCCCAGGCGCGCCACTCTGGCGGGAGCGTGGCGACGCGGCCCGCGTGCGTCAGGCAGATGTGCGTCGACTGCCCGGTAACGAGGAGTTCGCCGGTTTCGGCGTTGACGATCTCGTACTGAAAGGTCAGCGTCCGGCTTTTCATCGCGGCGATCCAGCAGCGGACGGTAATCAACTGGTCGTAGCGCGCGGCCTTGAGGTAGCGCGCGTTGACCTCGCTGACGGCCAGATAATGCCCGCCGCGCTCGAAGGCGGCGTAATCGCTGCCGCGCTGGCGGGCGTAATGGCTGCGGCCTTCCTCGAAGTAAACGATGTAGCTGGCGTGATGGACGACGGCCATCGCATCGGTTTCAGCGTAGCGGACGTGGAAGGTGTTTTCGGCGACAAAGCGGTCAGTCGGGGCCAAGCTCGATTCTCCTCACAGCGAATGCGCCCTCAGCATAGCGACAATTGCCGGGACGGACAAGCGGCTTGTCAAGTGGCGCGGGAACGGCTATTGTGGTGGCTTACGGAAGTTCACCGGGAGAGTACTGATGTCTATACGCCACAGCCTTTCGATCCTGCTGCCCGCGCTGGCCTGCCTGACGCTGCTGGCATCTACCGGGCGCGCGCTCGGCCAGAGCGGCGAGCCGACCGCGATACCGAGCGCGGGCGGGGTTATTTCCGGCATCGGACACTCCCTCGGTTCGATGTTCTCGGCGCTGCTCACGCCCTATCAGCCGCCGCTAGCGCTCACGGCTTTCGACGGGATCGAGCAAACGCGCACTGCCGATGGCGGCTTCCTGCTCGGCGACCCGGACGCGCCGATTACGCTGGTCGAGTTCGCCGATTGGGGCTGCCCGCACTGCGACGCCTACAAGCCGGTCATGGATCAGTTTATCGACAGCTACGTGCGCACAGGGCAGGCCTCGTATGAACTGCGGATTCTGCCGACGGCGGGCGGGGAACTCACGGTCGTCGCCGCGCGTCTGGCCGAGTGCGCCGACGACCAGCAGCCCGGCGCGTTCTGGGCGCTGTCGGAGCGGTTCTATGCTTTAGCCGAAAACGGCCAGTACACGCCTGTGGCTTTCGGCAGGCTGGTTGACGGCCTGAAGCTGGATCAAGCGGCGCTGCAAGGCTGCATCGGGAGTGCGCCGCAGGTGCGGATCGACAGTGAGTATGCCACGCTGCTCAACGTCACCGGGACGCCTGCGGTGCTGATCCGCCGCGGCGATGAACTGCCGTCGTTCATCCGCCATAGCGGCCAGGTGTATCGTGCTGGCGGCGTGCCGTTCGACGTGCTTCAGTTCGTGATGGAAGGCGGCGGCGGTGATGACTCGCTTAAAGTAGAGCAACTACTTCCTGTGTCGGCGCTCTAGCTCGGCTTCGACGTCGGCCAGCGTGAGATTAAGCTGCGCTATCAGCACCAGCGTATGGTAGAACAGGTCGGATAACTCGCCGATCTGTTCGTCGCGCCCCTGGCCGAGCGCCGCGACCACCACTTCAGTGGCTTCCTCGCCGACCTTCTGCGCGATCCGGTTCGGCCCGGCCTCAAATAGCTGACTGGTATAGCTGCTGGCGCTCGGATTGTGCTTTCGGTCGCGGATAATGCTCTCAAGCTCGTGAATCATGTCGGTCATGACAGTTCCTCAAGGAGACGGTAGAAGCAGGAGACTTCGCCGGTATGGCAGGCCGGGCCAGCCGGATCGACCAGCACGAGCAGGGTGTCGCCGTCACAGTCTGCATAAATGGCCTGCACGCGCTGGACGTTACCTGAGGTCGCGCCCTTGTGCCACAGTTCCTGACGACTGCGGCTCCAGAACACTGTTTCGCCGCTGGCGAGGGTCTGCTGGAGCGATTCGGCGTTCATGTAAGCGACCATCAATACCTGCCGGGTGTTGGCGTCCTGAACGACGGTCGGGATCAGACCGCGTTCGTCCCATTTGAGCGCATCCCTGATCGTGTCGAGCATCAGCCTGTCTCCCAGCCTGTCATGCGAATGGCGACGCCCTGATCGCTCAGGTAGTGTTTTAGCTCGCCCACGCGCAGCTCATTGTAGTGAAACAGGGTCGCGGCCAGCGCGGCATTGGCCTTACCCTCGGTCAGCGCAGCGTAGAAATCCTCACGCCTGCCAGCGCCGCCCGACGCGATCACCGGAATCGAGACGGCTTCGGCGACGGCGCGCGTCAGCTCGAGATTGTACCCGGCTTTCGTGCCATCACGATCCATACTGGTGAGCAGGATTTCGCCCGCGCCGCGATCTTCGACTTCCTTCGCCCACTCGACCGCGTCTCTGCCGGTCGGCACGCGCCCGCCGTTGATAAAAACTTCCCAGTGACCGTCGCTCCACCTGGGGTCGATGGCGATGACGATACATTGACTGCCGAAGGCCCACGCGCCCTCGTCGATCAGCGTCGGCGTGCGGATGGCCGCGCTGTTGATCGAGACTTTGTCGGCTCCGGCGAGCAGCGTGGCGCGGACGTCTTCAACGGTGCGGATGCCGCCGCCGACGCAAAAGGGAATAAAGACGGCATCGGCGACATTACGCACCATGTCGAGCGTGGTGCTGCGCGCCTCGTGCGAGGCGGTGATGTCGAGAAAAACCAGCTCGTCCGCGCCCTCACGGTCGTAGACTTGCGCCTGTTCGACCGGATCGCCCGCGTCGCGCAGGTTGACGAAATTGACGCCTTTGACGACGCGCCCATCGAGCACGTCGAGGCATGGAATGATGCGTTTAGCGAGCACGTTGTCCCCCTGCCGCCGCGATGGCGTCCGGTAGTGTCAGCCGACCCTCGTACAGGGCCATGCCGATGATCGCGCCGCCGACCACGCCGCTGGCGGCCAGCCGCTCGATGTCGGCCAGCGTGCCGACACCGCCCGACGCGATCACGCTCAGGCCGGTTTGCTCGGCCAGCGCGACCGTCGCTTCGACGTTGACGCCGCCGAGGCCGCCGTCGCGGTTGACGTCGGTGTAGAGCGCATGTTGCGCGCCGCGCGCGGCCATCTGCCGACCGGCTTCGACTGGAGTCAGGTCGATTTTTTCCTGCCAGCCCTTGATGGCGATTTTGCCGTCGCGGGCATCGAGGCCGACGCAGACGCGCTCTGCGCCCCAGCGCGCAATCGCCTGATCGACGATTTCCGGCTGCTGAAAGGCGACTGTGCCGAGGACGACGCGCGCCGCGCCGCGCTCAACGGCCTGCTCAATGTCGGCCAGCGAGCGCAGGCCGCCGCCGAACTGCACTGGCGTGCCGAGCGCCGCGACCTGTTCCAGCACCGCGCCATGATTGTTGGCGCTGCTGAACGCGCCGTCGAGGTTGACCATGTGCAGCCATTGAGTCCCGGCGTCGATCCACTGGCGGGCAGTCGCCAGCGGGTCATCGCTGAAGACGGTCTGGCGCGATGGATCGCCTTGCCTGAGCCGGACGACGCGCCCGCCGCGCAGGTCAATTGAGGGATAGATTATCATGCTGGCAGCTCCAGAAAGTTGGTCAGGATACGCAGGCCGGTCTGCTGGCTTTTCTCCGGGTGGAACTGGACGCCGTAGATATTGTCGCGCTGAACGGCGGCGCAGAAGCGGATGCCATAATCGACCTGCGCCGTGACATCCGCCGGACTGCCCGGCGCGCAATAATAACTGTGGACGAAATAGGCGTAGCTATCCGCTGCGATACCATCCAGCAGCGGCGTCTGGCGGACGACGTCGAGCTGATTCCAGCCCATGTGCGGCACTTTCAGGCCGGGTGTTTCGGGAAAGCGGGTGACGTTCCCCGGCAGGATGCCGAGGCCGCGATGGTCGCCCATTTCGTCGCTGCGCTCGAACAGGAACTGCATCCCCAGACAGATGCCGAGGTAGGGGATGCCAGTCGCAATCGCATCCTTAATCGGCTGGACGAGGCCACGCTGATGCAAAACCTGCATCCCCGCGCCAAACGCGCCGACACCGGGCAGGATGATCTTCTCCGCGCCCGCCAGCTCATGGGGCGCGCGGACGACGCGGACATTCTCCGCTTGCAGCGCGTTGAGCGCGTGGAGCACGCTCCGCAGGTTTCCGGCTCCGTAGTCGATGACAGCGAGCATCCGTGAGTCACCTCATAGAAATAAAAAATCCCCGCATCGGCGAGGATTGGCAAGCGCAAGGAAACCTGACGGTCAACGAGCCATGCAAACCAGCACCGGATGGTGAGTATTTTCCTCAGGGTGATGGTGCAGATGCAGCATGACGTCGGCCTCAGGCGGAACGCGAGTACGTTCAGAGTATAACATGCGTGTCAAGCGTGTCAACGGCGCGAGTCAGGGCAAACGCATCAAAATCGCAGCTCAGGCTATAAAAGGTCATGAGGGTTTGTAGGGGCGACCCGCCGGGTCGCCCCTACAATACCGTTGACCCTGGATAAACCGATATGAGCTTTCTTGAAACTCCGATCAAATTTGATGCGTTTGCCCTGCGGCGTGAGTCAGTCAAACAGCGCGAGATATTCTGGCGGCATATACTCGTCCGGCTCCCAATACTCACCATAATCCTCAAGGACACGCACATCGTCTTTTATCTGACCAACAAAAGTTGACGTGAAGCAGTTCGATATTGAGTGAAACACCTGCTGGAATCGGGGGTTCTGGTGAGGCGGACTAACCAATCCTCGACTATGCCCGCGCGCTGTGGACAAATAAAACGGCCCCGTCAATGCGGGGCCGTTTTCGTTACTTACTGACAGGGTCGCCGGGATAGGTCAGCTTGCCGGGGGCAGGTTTAGCTCCGCCGCCGTTCGTGCCGCCGCCATTTCCGTTCCCGCCATTGCCGCTGCCGAGGCTGGATGCGTTGGACGAACTGCTTGACAGCGAGGGCGAAAGCTGGCTTCCGGTGTCGAACTCGTGCAGCAGCGACTGGTAGCGCTCACGGTAAAGCTGGGCGCGCTCGCGTTCGAGGTTCCAGATGCGGTCGATGGAGTCCTGCATCGGCGGGAACTTGCCCTCGTACTCCGACAGTCGGGCAACATAGCGCTCAAATTCCTTATCGTGCAGCCGCCAGACCTCGTCGTTGGAGAGTGTGAACTGCTTCCAGCGCTTCTGGTCGTCGGAGCGCCAGTCGTTCCATTCCTGGCGGAAGCGCTCCTCGCTCAGACGCTGCATTTCCGCGACTTCGTTGATGCGCCGTTCCAGCCGGTCGCCGATCCGCTCGAAGTCGTCGATGATCTTCTTCATGTTGCGGTAAGCTTCGGCCCACGTCTCGAAACGCTCGATGTTCTTCTGCATCGAGTTTTCCTGCTCGCCGAAGCGCTTGAGCAGGTCTTCAACCTGCTGGTCACGCTGCTGGACGATCAGCGTCTGCTGGTCGATGAACGCCTGAATCTGGTCGCGGCGCTCGCGGTCGCCGTTCTGAACATCGAGGACTTTGCGCTCGTTACGCAGGGAGAGGTCTTCGAGCAGGGTAATCTTAGGGCGAATGCCGTCGATGGCTTTACGCAGCTCTGGCAGCTCGGACTCGGTTTCGCCGAGGCGGCGGGCATCCTGTCGGCGCTGCTCTTCGAGGAAGACGAGGCGACGGTCGGGTTCTTCCAGCCGCTTGAACAGGTCATCGACGCGCTGCTGAAGGGTGGCAACGATGGTCGAGAGCCGGTCGCGCTCGACGTTGATGGCCGGGATTTCGGTCGTCTGGCGCTCGATTTTGGTCGTCTTGTCGCCAACTTCGCGGACGGTACGCATGATCGTCTCGCGGTTCAGGTCAGCGCGGCGCTCGGCTTCGCGTTCTGCCGTCAGCCGTTTGGCCTCGACGCCTTCGATCACCTGCGCCATTTCCTTCCGCAGTTGATCGACAATATCGTTATCGCGGCCTGTGGGGACAAACTGAGTGCGAATCACCGTCTGGTCGGACTCGACGCTGTTCAGGCGCTTCATCAGGGCGTCCATCGCGTCCTGCTGCTGCGCCAGTCGTTCTTCGAGTGTGGCGATAGTGCCTTTGTCGCGCCGACGCTCTTCGTCCAGCCATTCGATCATCTTTGCGGCTTGATTGATGTCCACTACGGCCCTCCCGGCATTTTGAAAAACAAACAAAATGCCCCACGCATTCGTCCCATGATTGTATCATATCCGCGCGCATGGGTTTAGCGTAGGCAGAACGGTGCGAATCCGGTAAGCAAAAGGCTTGATTCCGAGTACAATTGCTCTTACGTGAGGAGGCGACCATGTACGCAGACCGCGAGCGGCTGGAGCAGATCGAGGTGGACAGGCTGGCTCCCTATGCGCTGTTGAGCCGCAACAGCGAAGGGCGCTGCTATCCCGACGACGAGCCGCCGTATCGAACTGCGTTCCAGCGTGACCGTGACCGCATCGTTCACGCCGCCGCCTTCCGCCAACTGGAATACAAGACGCAGGTGTTCGAGAACGACGAGGGCGATTACTACCGCACCCGCCTGACCCATACGCTCGAAGTCGCGCAGATTGGCCGGACGGTCGCCCGCGCGCTGCTGGTCAACGAAGACCTGGTCGAGACGATTTGCCTGGCGCACGATCTCGGTCATCCGCCCTTCGGCCATGCCGGTGAGGACAGCCTCAACGACATGATGCAGGGTCACGGCGGCTTCAACCACAACTTTCAGAGCTACAGGATCGTCACCGAACTTGAGCGGCGCTACGCCGACTTTCCCGGCCTCAACCTGACGCGCGAGACGCTGGCGGGAATCGCCAAGCACGAGACGAACTTCGACCTGAGCGGCGTTGCCGGACTCGACCCGAACGCGCGCGGCAGCGTCGAGGCGCAGATCGCCGACATCTGTGACTCGCTGGCCTATAATGCCCATGATCTCGATGACGGCTTGCAGGCCGGGCTGATTCACGTCGAAGACCTCGACGCGCTCGACATCTGGCGCGCGCTGACCGAGGGGCGGGGCTGGAAGGGCGGGCGGCTCGACGAGATCATGCGCCATTCGCTGATCCGCGATCTGATCGGCATCGAAGTTGATGACCTGCTCAAATGCACCGTCGCCAACCTCGGCGCGCTTAACCCGCAGTCGCCGCTGGATATCCAGAATCATCCGACCAACGTCGTCGAATTCAGCGAGCCGATTCGCGTCTGGAACAGCGCGCTCAAGCGCTTCCTGTACGACAAGATGTACTATCACTCGCGCGTCATCCGCATGAAGGTGCGCGCCGCCCGCTTTATCGCCGATATTTTTCATAGTCTGGTCGATGAGCCTCGGCAGCTCCCTGAAGACTATCAGGCCAACCTGTCGAACCGCGATCTGTACCGCGTGATCGCCGACTATATTGCCGGTATGACGGATCGCGGCGCTTTGCTAGAATATCGTCGCTTGTACGATCCGCTGATGCGACCGTAGACCCGGCCTTCAATCAGAGAAAAGACTAATCCGCTATGGCGAGCGAAACCGTACTGAATGGTCGTTACCGGCTGGTGGCCCAGCAAGGTTCCGGCGGGATGGCGGTCATTTATAAGGCGACCGATCAGGCGTTGGGCCGTACCGTGGCCGTCAAGATTCTCCGTCCGAGCCTGACTAACGATCCGGCCTTTCTGGCGCGGTTCCGCAACGAGGCGCGCAGCGTCGCCAATCTGGCGCACCCGAATATCGTCACGGTGCATGACGTCGGCAACGACGGCCCGACGCACTACATCGTCATGGAATTCATCGAAGGACAGGACCTCAAGCGCGTCATCCGTTCCGAAGGGGCGCTGCCGGTTGAGCGCGCGCTCGATATTGGCATTCAGATTTGCGCCGGGATCGGCTTCGCGCATCGTGCCGGGCTGGTTCACGCCGATGTCAAGCCGCAGAATATCCTCGTCACCCGCGATTACAACGTCAAAGTGACGGACTTCGGGATCGCGCAGGCGCTGTCCGATGCCGCGCCGGGAGAGAAGCAGTCGGTGGTCTGGGGCAGCCCGCATTACTTCGCGCCGGAACAGGCGCGCGGCGAGCGCCCGACTCCGGCGTCCGACGTCTATTCGATTGGGATCGTCATCTTCGAGCTGCTGACCGGGCGGCTGCCGTACACCGGCACGAATCAGCAGGAACTGGCGCTGGCGCACATCCGCGAGCGCGTGCCGATGGTGACGGAGTTCAATCCGCAGGTGCCGGAAGCGCTGGCGAATATCATCTACAAGGTGATGAGTAAAGAACCGGCGACCCGTTACCGGATGGCCGATCAGCTCGGCAATATCCTCGTCAGCTATCGTGACCGCGCGCGCCAGAACACCGCGCAGACCTTTATCGCGCCCGCGTCGCAGCCGCCCGCAACGACGCTGCCGCCGCCCCCGCCGACCGCCCAGCAGGGCGGCGGGCAGGTCTGGCCGTCCGCCGGACAGATTCCGCAGCCGCCCGGAGTCTATGGCCGTACCGAGCCGTTCCCGACGCAGAATATGGGCCTCGCGCCGAACGCGCCCGGCACGCCGTATCCGCAGCGCGGCGCGGTTCCCGTTTATCCGGGGAACGCGCCCTCGGAGCGGCTGAACGCGACCGGCGGGATGTATCGCTCGCGGCCTCTGGAAGGGCGCGGCGACGGGCTGCCCTCGACGCTCGACTTCGTCACGATTGCGCTGGCGGTGCTGGCGTTTCTGGCGGTCGCCTGCCTGATTCCGCTCTATATTGCGGTGTTTCAGGCGCGCTTCGGGGGATAATGTTTATCCCCCGGTCATCGACGGCGGCGAGACCGGGAACACCTGATACTGGTCGATCCGCGCGTCGGTGATTCCGCTGGCGTCGGTTGCCAGATAGATGCCGACGTTGCCGCTCAGGAAGGTGCTGTCCTGCACCAGCGCCACCTGCCGACCATTGACAATCCCGGTGATCTTATTGCCCAGAATATCGACGCGCAGTTGATTCTGACTGCCGAGCGGCTTGATGGCGTCGTTCTGCGTCCAGTTCTCCGCCTGATTGCGCAGCTCGCGCCAGACGCCGTTATCGCGCACCCAGATGCTGAAACGCCCCAGACCATCGACGGCGAAAACGTTGTAGTGATCCTGATCCTGATAGCGGAAGGCGATGCCGAAGGCGCCCGCCGGGTTGCTCGCGCTTTGCAGCGCACCTTCCATGCTGATCGAGACGCTGCCGTAACCATATTTCGGGTTGAACAGGCTGGTTGAGGCGGTGCTGGCCCGCTGGCTGCGAAGATGATAGAAGCCGTCCGGCGTGATCTCGCGCAGGAAGCCGCCGACATTATCCTGCGGCCAGTCGTCGCGGTAGGGGTCTTTAGCGCTGAAATCACTGCTGAAGAGCAGGGTATTCAAACGGCCAGAATCGAAGGCGGCAATCGTCGGCAGCGGCGGTATGGCGCTGGCAGTCGGCGTGACGGCAGCGGGCGGGCGGGTGAGCGTGAGCGCTGCCGCGAGGATCACCACGACGACCGCCGCAGCGCCCGCCGCGATGATCGGGAGTCGGCTGTTTAGCGGCGCAGCGCTGGCAGGCGCGGTCGGGGTTGTTAACGTCTCCGTGGGCCGCGCCAGGGCGGGCATGGCGTTGGTTTGCGTCGGGTCGCGCCCGGCGTAGACGTCGCGCAGCGCCTTGCTGAATTCCTTTGCCGTCTGAAAGCGGTCGTCCGGGTCTTTCGCCAGCGCCTTGTGGATGAAAGCGTCGAGATTCGGGTCGGGCCTGTCAAGATATTGAGAAATGGTCGGAACCGGCGCTTGCAGATGCTTGAGCATCAGCGACGCGCCGCCGTCATCGTCGTAGGGCGCGCGACCGGCCAGCAGCTCGAAGAAGATGCCGCCGAGCGAATACAGATCGCTGCGCGCGTCGCCCGGCTGGCCGCTGACCTGTTCGGGCGACATGTAAGCGGGCGTCCCGGTTGACATACCGTCCTGAGTCAGCCGACTGCTGCTCTGCACCATGCGAGCGATGCCGAAGTCGGTCAGCACGGCTTTGCCATCGGTGTCGATCAGGATATTGGCCGGTTTGACGTCGCGGTGAGCCATCCCGGCGGCATGAGCGTAAGCCAGCGCGTCAGTGACATCGAGCATGATCCGCATGACCCGGTCGAGCTTCAGCCGTTCGCCGCGATTTTCGACATCCTCGATGACATCGCGCAGGCTGCGCCCGGCGATGAACGGCATGACCATATAGTAGATCGGGAAGCCGTCACGCTCGATGGCGCTGAAGTCATAAACCTGAACGATGTTCGGATGGTTCAGCGCGGCGACGAAACGGGCTTCGCGCTCGAAACGTTCCTTGAAGGTCGGATCGTCGGCGAGGTGATCGTGAAGTATCTTGATGGCAACGACGCGGTCAAGGTTGAGGTCTTTTGCGCGATAGACCCGCGCCATGCCGCCAGTCCCAATGCGTTCATACAACTGATAGCGGTCGATCCGCGTGGAAATCGCGTCAGTCATGCGGCGTTACGTCCCCCAAACGTTGCCTTGATTATAGTTCGGCTCTATGAATCAACAATAAGGTTTATGACTCCCTATCGCTGCCGGACATTCCTCTGGATTTATCGGACGCGCAGCCAGCGCGAAGCCTTGCCGCGCCCGAAGCCGCACGTTAGACTCCGCGCCATGACTTCACTGACTCATGTTCGCCGCCTCGGCGCTGCGGTGCTGCTGGCGGCACTGGCGCTTGTTTTCCGCGCGCAAATGGCAGCCGGTCAGGATGTGACCGCGACGCCGGAAGCGACGGCGCAGGCCGATACGTTCATCAGGCTCCCCGCGACCGGCGCGCTCTATCAGCCGCTGACCTTTGAGGTGGGAATCGACCCGGCGCGCTACCGTAATCCATTCGACTCCAGTGACATTGAGCTGCTTGGCATCTTCAAATCGCCGTCGGGAGCGCAGACGGTGCTGCCCGGCTTCTGGACTCAGCCATATGTCGATCAATGCCAGCCGCCCTGCGCGCAGGAGAATTTCCAGCCATCCGGCGATCCGCAGTGGCTTGTCCGCTTCACGCCGACGGAGGCGGGGGCCTGGACGTACACGCTTCAGGTGCGTGACAACGGCGCGGCGGTCGACTCGCGCGATGGCACGGTGACGATTGAGCCGTCCGACGCGCACGGCTTCGTCAGGGTCGGGGCCAACCGGCGCTACTTCCAGTTTCAGGACGGCACGCCTTATTTCCCCATCGGCCACAACCTGCCCTGGTCGTGGGATGCGGCGGGCGGTATCCATGCCTACGACACCTGGTTCAAGTCCCTGAGCGAATCTGGCGGCAATTACGCGCGGTTGGTTATCGACGAGCCGTGGTTTATCGGCCTCGACTGGCACACAGCGGGCGATTACACGGCGGCACAGGTCGATGCGGCGCGGCTCGACGCGGTGCTGGCGCTGGCGGCGAAATATCGCGTCGAACTGCAACTGGTGCTGCTCTGGCATCAGGCGCTCCAGGTCTATAACGGCGCGCCGGTGCTGGTGCCGGACGCCGCCACGCGGCCCGACACCCGCGCCGACTGGAGCGCCAACCCGTACAACCGCGCGCGCGGCGGGCTGCTCGGCAGCGCCAATCAGTTCTTCACGAACGATGCCGCTCGTGACCTGTTCCATCGTCGGCTGCGCTATATCAGCGCGCGCTGGGGCAGCGACCCGCAGATTTTCGCCTGGGAACTGATCGACCAGATCGACCAGACGACTGCCTATGATCCGAAGGTGGCTGGCCCGTGGCTTCAGGACGCCGCCACTTATCTGCGCCAGATCGACGCCGGACGGCATCTGATTACTGCGGGCAGCCGAAACGATGACCCGACGCTGGCGACGCGCGCGCCGCTCGATTTTAGCGAGAGTCAGTTTTTTCAGCGGCTGCCAGTCGAGACGGCGGGCGATCAGGAGACGAGCATTATCAGCCTGACGCGGCGCAATCTGCTGGCGACGCGCGCGCCGACGCTGCTGACGGACTATTCGCTCAACCCGTGGTACGAGCCGACTGCCAGCGACCCTACCGGCGTTCACGTTCAGAACACGCTCTGGGCGGCAGCGCTGTCCGGCGCGGCGGGCGGGGCAGCGAGCGCCTGGGGCGAGACCTACATTATCCCGCAGGGGCTGGAACGCTATTACGCGCCGCTGGCGGCGTTCGCTGCCGGGGTCGATTGGCCGAATCTCGACCTGCGACCTGCCGAAGCCGGGCTGGTGATGGCCGACAGCAGCGCTTATCAGCCAGTGCGCCTGACCGACTTCAATCGCCGGATTCGCGCGCCGGTTGACCGCGCCGTGCATACCATCAGCGGTGACGGCGTCGTGCCTGCCTTCGGCGACGTGCCGAGCTATCTCTATGGCACGCTCTATAACACGCCTTATCATCAGCCGGAGCAGTTCCGCGTGACCGTGCCGGTCGATAGCTATGTCGAAGTCGGCGTCCGCAACGTCTCAGAGCAGGGCGGGGCGCGGCTGGTGCTTTCGGTCGATGGAGCCGAGGCTGGCGCACTGGCGATGCAGCCGAACACGCATAATGTCACGCTGCGCGTGCCGATTACGGCGGGCGAGCATCAACTGACGCTCGACAACAGCGGCGACGACTGGCTTGAAATGGAGTATCTGGAAGTTGGCGCGCAGATTGCTCCGGCGCGCGTACTGACGCTGCGCGATTCGACGGCGGGCGTGGCGCTGGCGTGGCTCCAGCATCGCGGCTACACCTACGATCAGGTGGCGGCCAACGTGCCGCGGACTCCCGTACAGGCGGTTTATCGGCTCGACGGGATGCCGCCGGGACTGTATGCCGTCGATCTATGGGACCCGCTCGGCGGCGGCGTGCCGGGTGAGGATGCCGTCCGCGTCGGTGAGGACGGTATCTTACAGGTCGAACTGCTGCCGATAGACCGGCAGATGGCGCTGCGGGCCTTTCGCCAGCCCGACGGCGGAGCGACGACTGGGCCGCAGCTCACCGCGCAGCCGCAAGCACCGGTCATCGCGCCGCCGTCATCTCGCTCGCTGATCGACCAACTGGGCCTGCAAACGCCGATTGCGCTGACGCCCAACCTCGCCGTTACGACAGAGAATGCCTCAGCGCCGTGAAGGTTAGATTTCGCCTCGATTCGTCAGCGCGTAAAACGAAAACAAGTATACTGACTCTACGTGCGGTCTGAGCCTGAGTGAGAATGCGGATGAGTACGCGGCTAACGAATCGAACTGACCGACTGGCTGTGATTGAGCGGATGCTGTTTGATAGCACGATGGGGCTGAGGGCCGTCGAGATCGCCGAAGAATGCGGCGTCGACCGGCGCACGATCTACCGTGACCTGACGCTGCTGGCAGATATTGGCATTCCGATTCATCAGCGCGAAGGCCGTTTTTACCTCGACCGCGAAAATTACTCGGCCAACATCCGCCTGAATTTCGACGAGACGATGGCCCTGTTTCTGGCTGCGCGGGTGGCTGCGTTTCAGGAGCAGCCCTTCAACCCGCACATGTCGACCGCCATGGACAAACTGGCGCAGGCGCTGCCGCTGCCGGTGGCCGCGCACGTCAAGCTGATCGCCGACAGCGTCCGTAAGAATGCGCCCGACTCGCGCGGTCAGGCGGCCCTTGAAACCCTGACGCTCGGATGGGCCGAACGTCGTAAAGTCAAGCTGTGGTACAGCAGCGGCGACGACAGCCGCCCGCAGGCGCGCGAATTCAGCGTCTATTTCATCGAGCCGCTGCCGAGCGGCGCGGTGCGGATCGTCGGCTTCGACAGTCTGGTACAGCGCGTGCGGGCGATCAGCCTGGCGCGAGTTTTGCGAGCGCGGCTGCTGCCAACGAGCTATCAGATGCCGAATCAATATGACGCCCGGCGCTATCTGGAAGGCAGCTTTGCCGAGGTCGGCGGCGACCCCGATGAGCGCGATACCGTCGTGCTGATCTTCGCCTCGGACGCGCGGTTGCGCCTGCACGACCGGCGCTGGCAGGGCGCGCAGCGCGTCGAAATCCTCGACGATAAGCGGGCGAAAGTGACGCTTCAGGTGAGCAACTGGCGCGAGGTACTGCCGTGGCTGCGCTCGTGGGGATCGAGCGTTGAGGTGCTGGAACCGCAGGGCCTGCGCGAGGAATGCGCCCGTGACGCGGCCCGCGTGATTGACCTGTATAAGGCCGCCGCGCGGTAATGCCCTCACCCCCGGCCCCTCTCCCTCAGGGCGAGGGGTGAAAGAAAGAGATGGCGCTGATAACCTGTTTGATCTCTGCTCATTACTCTCAATAAACAAAAACGCCCCGGATCATTTATGATCCGGGGCGTTCTTTATTTTGATCTTTCACCTCTCGCCCAGAGGGCGAGGGGTGAAAGAAAGAGATGGCGCTGATAACCTGTTTGATTTCCGCT